>DATECY010000114.1:0-4228 GCA_035286665.1 Acidimicrobiia bacterium | reverse complement strand
TCGTCCGAGTACATGTCGACGAGCAACAGCCCCTCCAGAACACCCGGCGACGTACTCTGGATGGCGGACTGCAGCGCAAGACCCGACGTAGAGGGCTCACCGTTCGACTCGGCCAACCGGTACAACGCCTCGGGCGTCCGGCTCTCAACGATCGCCTTCTCCGCTGCCACCTGCTTATCAAGCTCGGCCTGCTCGTTAGCACTCAATGAGTCCTGCGCCGGCAGCGTGTCGGAAAGGAACTCGCTTGAGTTTGGCGGCGACGTCTCGGGCGGCGAGGATGACAACCTCAATCTCGCCGCGTTGGCCGTAACTCCCACGATGAGGGCCAGCATTCCGAGGAATAGACCGATCGTGAGGGGTCTCTTCATTGACTTCCTGCGAGGCGCGAGGATGTCGCTCTACCGTCGCCAGCCATGATGCCAGAATCTGACATCTGCATTCGCGAATCCTACCAGCCAGACCCGGAGAGTCAATGCGCCCTCGGACGGCGGACTCCCCAAGAGGCCTTCCAGGCCAGACCCAAGGCCACCCCCTCAGGCCCGGGCCTGGTAGTTCCCCACCACTTCCGGGTTCGCCAGGACCGAGTCGACCGCGTCGGACGAGTCACCCTCCGCTACAACAGCCGGCTCCATCACATCGGACTCGGCAGACGCCACGCCGGAACCCGGATCCTGCTGCTGGTCGCCGACCTCGACATCCGCATCATCACCGAAGACGGGGAGGTCCTCAGACAACTCACCCTGGACCCCACCCGCGACTACCAGCCACAACAACAGCCGTGACCTGGAAGGATGTCGCGCGACATCCGTGCACGATGTCCCGCGACATCACACGGTGGGCCGGGAGGGAATCGAACCCTCAACCGCCGGGTTAAAAGCCCGTTGCTCTGCCTAGTTGAGCTACCGGCCCGCTCCGAAGGTAGCGGGCTCAGCCCGCAGTGGGGTCACCGGTGACCTTGCGCACCCAGCGCCGGTACCCGAGGCGCCATTTGGCGACATAGGCGACATAGGCCGGCCGGGCGTACTGGCGAAACCGGGTCATGCGGGCATTGCGCTCCCGGAACGCCGCCACCGCCTCGTCGAGACCCGGCCCGTACTCGGCGCGCTGTTTGGGGAACACCTCTTCGACGGCGTACTCCCACAACGCGAGGTCGTGTCGGTTGACCACCTCCAACAACGAGCGCGTCGCCGGATCGGAGAGCAGGTGCTTCTTGATCTCGTCGGAGGGCGCCACCCACTTCGAGGCGTAGCGGATGTCGGGGATTCCCACCGCCTGCTGCATCAGTATCAGCGATTCGTCGAAGCGGTCGGAGCGCCCCACGAAGGAGAAATGCCCGAGGAGGGCGATGGCCTCGTCGGCCGTGCCATCGGGACCGGCGACGATCCGGGTCTGGCGGTCGCGGACCGCATCGTGGGTGATCCACTCATCGAAGTCGAGGTCGATCCCGCCGCGCTGCACGTCGTATTGGTAGTGCGAAGCAGTGCGCTCCAGCGGATCGCGCAGGAAGGTCACCCACTGGATGTCGCCCACCACGGACTCGAGCCCGGCGTACACCCGGAGGCAGTGGCCGAGGGCGCTGTCGAGACGGGGGTACCAGCGGGCCATCACCCGGCGCAGCTCATCCGGCGTCATGTGAGGTGCACCCGGGTCGAGGGGGAGTACGTCGCAGTGCCGCCACCCGAACGACCCCTTGAACACACTCGCCAGCGTGGTCCCCGCGGTCTTGTGGATGTGGACGACGCCGATCACCCTGATGGCATCGGACGGCACGAGCCGCATGTTGAGCGCTTGCCGCGTCGGAGGGGCACCGGCGATACCCTCGCCGAACACCGAATCGAGGAGGCACGATCCGCCAATCCGCACCGCGCACTGCGCTCGTCGTCGGCGAGGCGCTGATCGACGAGTACCCGGGCGAGCGGATCGTCGCCGGAGCTCCTCTGCACGTGGCGGCACATCTCACCGCCCGGGGATGGCAGGCGATGCTGGTCACCCGGGTGGGCGACGACGCCGATGGGCGACGCGTGGTCGCCACCGCTCGCGATCTCGGGATCGACACCTCCCTGATCGAGGTGGATCCGACCCTCCCCACCGGTACCACCGCGATCACCCTCGAGCCCGACGGTCACACCTTCGACGTGCGCTCGCCTGCGGCATGGGACGCAGTCGCCGGGCCCAACCCGGTCCCGCCGCACGACGCTCTGGTCTTCGGCACGCTCCCGCTGCGGCATGCCACCGGTGCGGCGACGATCCGGCGCTTGGTGGCCGCCTCCACCGGACTGGTCGCCGTCGACGCCAACCTGCGGCCGCCCCACGCGAACCCCGAGGCGATCGCCTGGGTGTTGCAGGTGGCACGACTTCTGAAGATGAATGCCGACGAGGCCCGCACCATCGGCGAGCAACCGGGGGGACCGGAGTGGGTATGCGTCACCCGTGGCGCCGGCGGGGCCTCGCTGCACCACCGAGACGGGCGATCGTGGTCGGTGGCGGGGATACCCACGACCGTCGTCGACACGGTCGGCGCCGGCGACGCTTTCTTTGCCGTCATCATCGACGGACTGGTCGCCGGTGGCGATCCCGGCGAGGTGCTGGCGGAGGCGAACCGGTCGGCGGCGGAAGTCGTGGCTCGACGCGGTGGACTCCCCGGAACCTGAGAGCCACCGCCCTCCGTCCCAGAGGCATGAAGATCCGAATCACGCTCTTGCTGGCAGTCACCGTGCTCCTCGGCGCCTGCGCCGACGATGCCACCGAAACCACGACTCCCGACGGAGGCGACCCGGCGACGATCACCGGGGTCGAGTTCCTCTACCTGGAGTCCTACCCCGTCCAGGTCCGCGCCGTGGTCACCGGCGAACTCCCCACCCCCTGTCATGCCCTCGACACCGACGCCGCCGCGGCCGAAAACGGACGGATCGTGGCGATCGCGCTCGCGGTCCCTCCCACCGACGACGAGGTCTGCGCCCAGGTGGTCGAACCGTTCGAGATCACCCTCGATCTCGGCTCGTTCGAGAGCGGCGATTACGTCTTCGAACTCAACGGCATCGAGTACCCCTTCACCATCTGACCAGGATTCCCCCGGCACGCGGCGACGGCACCGGATAGCATCGCCGGGTTCAGTCATCGAAAGGGGAAGGCTCAATGGACAAGAAGCAGGCTGCCGGCCTGACGATTCTGGGCGGCGCCGGTCTCGCCATCGGTTCGTTCCTGGCGTGGGGCGAGGTCATCGGGATCACCGTCAGCGGCATCGACGGCGGCGACGGCTGGTTCACTCTCATTGCGGGTGTCGTGCTGGCCGCGACCGGATACATGGCGTACAGCGGGAAGCCGCTGCCCATGTGGGTCGGCTGGGTGGCTCTGGTGGTCGGTGCCGGCGTGGCGCTGATCAACTACTTCGACATCTCGGGGGTCGACGGCGTGAGCGTCGGCATCGGCATGTGGATCATGCTGGCCGGCTCGGTGCTCGGACTCGTCGGGTTGTTGATGGGCCGCAAGAAGGCCTGAGCGGGTCGAATTCGGCGTCGAGGGACGGCCCCGCGCGGGGCCGTTCTTCGCGTTGGGGGCACCCGAGCGGGTGGCCTGATACGCTCCGGCGTCGTGCGGGGCGGCGCGCCTAGCCCCGCGACTCGGTTGATACGGAGGGGTAATGGCCGTTCGGACGATCGCTCGCGTGTTCCCGCTGCTCGCAGCCCTCTCGCTCACGGCATGCGGGGGCGGCACCCTTGCCTCGACCACCACGGTGACCACGTTGGTGCAGGAGTCGACCACGACCTCCCCTGCGATCCCCGACCCCGCCTTCGTTCCGCCGGAATGCGCCGGTGCCGCGGTCACCACGGTTCCCCTCGGCACACCGACCACCACCACCATTGCCCCGCAGGCACTGTCCCTCGAAGAGCAGACTTCGGTCGTCACCGGCATCGACAACGCCGTGCGCGACCAGTACCTCTACCCCGACTTCAACGGCACAGACTGGGAGGGGGGTGCCGCCGCGCTCAGGGCGGAGGTGGCGCAGGGCCTCGACACCGCCACTTTCTACGAGCAGATCGAAGATCTGATCACGTCCCTGGGCGACGAGCATTCCGATTTCGAGACCCCGGCCGAGGTGGCCGCCACGGAGGTGATGCTGGCGGCGACCAACGACTACGTCGGGATCGGAGTCCTGGCGGTTCCGGTGCCCGAGGAGAACCTGGTCACCGTGATCACGGTGTTCCCGGACTCCGCCGCCGAGCACGCC
>DATECY010000113.1:0-14004 GCA_035286665.1 Acidimicrobiia bacterium | reverse complement strand
TCGCCGCAACCGCACGCGGTGAGTTCGTGGTCGTGGTCGATGACGCCGATCGCGAGAACGAGGGCGATCTCATCATCGCCGCGGAGCTGATCACCCCCGAGCGGATCGCATTCATGGTCCGCTACACGTCCGGGCTCATCTGCGCGCCCATGGAAGGCAGCCGCCTCGACCAACTGCGACTGCCGCTCATGGTGGTGGAGAACACCGACTCGCACCGGACGGCGTTCACGGTGTCGGTGGACTTCATCGGGGGGACCACGACGGGGATCTCGGCCGCCGATCGGGCGACGACGATCAAGGCGCTCATCGATCCGGCCACACGCTCCGAGGACCTGGCCCGTCCCGGTCACATCTTCCCGCTGCGGTACACCGAAGGTGGGGTTCTCAAGAGGGCCGGCCACACCGAGGCTGCCGTCGATCTCTCCCGGCTCGCCGGGCTGTACCCGGCCGGAGTGCTATGTGAGATCGTCAACGATGACGGGTCGATGGCACGGCTTCCCGAACTGACCGAGTTTGCCGCACGACACGGGATCCCGATCGTGAGCATCGCCGACCTGATCTCGTACCGGCGACACCGGGAGCGCTTCGTGAAGCGGATCGCCGAAGCGAGGATTCCCACCGAGTACGGAGACTTCACCGCGGTCGGATACGAATCGATGCTCGACGGCACCCAACACATCGCTCTCGTCAAGGGTGACGTGGCCGACAAGGAGGGCGTCCTGGTCCGCGTTCATTCGGAGTGCCTCACCGGTGACGTGTTCGGCAGCCTTCGGTGTGACTGCGGGCTGCAACTCCACGTGGCGATGCAGAAGATCGCCGAGGCGGGCGAGGGTGTGGTGCTCTATTTCAGGGGGCACGAGGGTCGGGGGATCGGACTGATGCACAAGCTGGCGGCGTATGCCCTCCAGGAGCGCGGCAGGGACACCGTCGAGGCGAATCTCGACCTGGGCTTGCCCGCAGACTCGAGGGATTACGGCATCGGAGCTCAGATCCTGGTAGATCTCGGAGTGACCTCGATGCGTTTGCTCACCAACAACCCGGCCAAGCGCGCCGGTCTCGAGGGATACGGTCTGAGCATCCTCGAGCGGGTTCCCCTCGAGACGACACCGACCGACGAGAACCGGCACTACCTGGCGACCAAGGTCGCCAAGATGGGGCACCTGATGGACATCGATCCCGATGACTGAGATCGACGGAGTCTTCGACGCCGGGGACATGCGGGTGGCGATCGCGGTCGCCGACTTCAATGAGGCGGTCACCGGCGGCCTCCTCGCCGGAGCGGTCGAGGCTCTCGCCGCCGCCGGCGCGGCCGAGCCGACGATCGTGCACGTTCCCGGGGCGTTCGAGCTTCCGGTGGTCGTGGCTCGCCTCGCCGAGGCAGGGTACGAGGCGATCGTGGCCCTCGGTGCGGTGATCGAGGGGGAGACCGACCACTACGAGCACGTCGCCACGCAATGTGCCGCAGGCCTTCGTGACGTGGCGCTCACCTGGGGCGTCCCGGTGGGCTTCGGTGTCCTCACGGTGCGCAACGCAGACCATGCCATCGAGCGGAGTCGTCCGGGCCCGGGGAACAAGGGCGCCGAGGCGGCCGGGGCAGCGGTGCGCACGGCCCGTGCGCTTCGGAACCTCGGCCGTACGTCGTAGTAGCGTCGGCTGGTGCCGATCGTCCCGACGCTGCGGAGTTCGCTCAAGCGCCACGCCCCCCAAATCGTCGCCGAGCGGGTCTTGTGGGAGGCGGGTGCCTCGATCGTCGTCGGGTCCGACGAGGTAGGCCGAGGAGCGTGGGCGGGCCCGATCACCGTTGGCGCCGCGGTGATCCCTCGAGACCGGCGCGTCTACAAGATTCGCGACTCGAAGATGCTCACCGAGGTCGAGCGCGAGGCGATGTTCGATCGGATCGCCGGTTGGTGCGTCGCCTGGGCGGTGGGACACGCCTCTCATGAGGAGTGCGACGAACTCGGGATGGCGGACGCTCAGCGATTGGCGGCACGCCGCGCCATGGACGGGCTGGGGGTCGAACCGGATGCCGCACTCGTGGACGGCTCCTGGGACTTCGTCGGCTCCCCGAGGGCCACCACGATCGTCAGGGGCGACGCCACGTGCCTCTCGATTGCGGCGGCATCGATACTCGCCAAGGTCACCCGGGACCGGATCATGCGTTCCGAAGCCGAGCACTACCCCAATTACTGGTTCGAGTCGAACAAGGGATACCCGGGTCCGCGACACCGCGCTGCTCTCCAGGGATATGGCCCGAGCGCCATCCATCGTCGATCGTGGGTCTTCATGGACGGGCTCGCCTGGAACGGGCTTCACCGATACCACCGCCCCGATCCCCAGGGGACACTCTTCGAGGGCTCCGGTCGGCCCTGAGGGCCGTGCGGCCAGCGGGTCGCCTATACTGCTGCCCACAACTGAATCGAAAGTGGAGGCGCTGCTTCCCACCCGGCCACCCACCCCTCTCCACGGAGTCGGCGTGAGCCGAGGTTCTCTCACCGAGAAGACGGCAGCTCCTGCCGTTTTTCCGTTTTTCTGACCGCCTAGGAGGTCGACCGAACATCACTCAGGAACTCAGGGTCAACGACAAGATCAGGGCCAAAGAGGTGCGCGTGGTCGCACCGGATGGCAGCCAGGTCGGGGTGAAGAAGATCGAAGAGGCGAGGTGGCTCGCCGGGCAGTTGGGATTGGACCTCGTCGAGGTTGCTCCCGACGCCAAGCCTCCGGTCTGCAAGGTGATGGACTACGGCAAGTACAAGTACGAACAGTCCGTCCGCCAGCGTGAAGCCCGCAAGAAGCAGACTCGAACGGTGGTCAAGGAAGTGAAGTTCCGGCCCAAGACGGATGACCACGACTACGAATGGAAGAAGCGGCGGGTGCTGGAGTTCCTCGACGACGGGGACAAGGTCAAGGTGACGCTGATGTTTCGGGGTCGTGAGCTGAGCCATCCGGAGTTGGGGGAGCGAGTCCTGCGCCGTCTTGCCGAGGACCTCGCCGGGTTCGGCGGGATCGAGACGGGACCGAAGCTCGAAGGTCGGAACATGACGATGCAATTCATGCCGGAAAAGCGCCGGCGTGAGCCCGTGGACCAGCCTGCGCCCGCAGAGCAGGCCACGACAGAGGAGTGAGCAGGAGATGCCGAAGCAAAAGACACGACGGTCCGCGGCGAAGCGGTTCGAGGTGACAGGGTCGGGGAAGGTGCGCCGGCGCCAGGCTGGGCGTGCCCACCTCAAGGCCGGCAACAAGACGAGCCGGCGATTGCGTCGTCTTGACGGCAAAGAAGCCGTTTCTCCCTCAGATCGCGGACGGGTCGACCGGATGCTGGGACGCTAGGAGGCGGCTGATGGCACGAGTCAAGCGCGCCGTCAACTCGAAGAAGGGTCGTCGCAAGATCCTCGAGCGGGCGCAGGGATACAAGGGTTCGCGTAGTCGCAGGCTGCGTGCGGCCAACGAACAGGTCATGAACGCGATGCAGGACGCCTACGGCGACCGTCGCACGCGCAAGAGCGATTTCCGCCGGCTGTGGATCGCCCGTATCAACGCTGCGGCCCGTGCCAACGGGACCACCTATTCACGATTGATCGCAGGGTTGAAGGCGAACGAGATCGAAATCGACCGCAAGATGCTCGCCGAGATGGCGGTTTCCGACCCGTCGGCGTTTGGGGCGATCGTCAAGGCGGCCGGGCTCGACGGCGCGTAGGCGTCCCCATGACCGGCTCGGGGGTGACGCCTCCGATCACATCGCTGCGGAACCCACTCGTGGTCGACGCCGCCCGCATCGGGCGTGACCGGGTCGGTCGCGAGGGGACCCGGACCCTGCTCGAGGGACCGGTGTTGGTCGCAGAAGCCGTAGCGGCCGGAGCGAAGCTCGACCTCGTCTTCGCCACCGAGGGGGACACGGCATCGGCACGGCTCGCCGAAGCCGCCGGCTGCCGATGCATCGTCGTCGATGCCGCCGTCTTGGCGAAGGTGTCCACGACCCGGCACCCGCAGAGTCCGGTGGCGGTGATGGTCGTCCCCACCGACCGCCTCACACCCGGCCATCGAGCATTGGTCGCCTGGGGCATCGGCGATCCGGGCAACTGCGGAGCCCTCATCAGAACTGCTGCGGGTTTCGGGTACGACTACATCGCAGGTCCCGGCACGGCCCAGACGTGGTCACCGAAGGTGATCCGGGCGGCGGCGGGGGGCCACTTCCGTACCGGCGTGGGGCGTGGCGTGGACCTATCGGACATCGGGCGGGACCGCACGCTGGTGGCGACGGTTCCCCGTGGCGGGCGGGCACCGGGGCCGCTTCCGGCGAACGCAGCAATCCTCATCGGAAGCGAGCCGCATGGTCTGCCTGCCGACGTCGTGTCGACGTGTCCGATCGTGGTGACCATCCCGATGTCGGTCGGTTCCGAGAGTCTCAATGCGGCCGTTGCCGGAGCCATCGTGGCGTTCTTCGGGGTGTCGGGACCCTCTAACCTGGCGAACCCATGATCCGGCCCGACGATCTGCACGCCCACGAGGCGGCGACCCTGGCGAGTCTCGAGGGAGCCTCCTCGACTGCGGAGGTCGACGCGATCGAACGTGTGGCGCTTGGTCCAGATTCCCCGGTGACGATCGCCCGCAAGTCGTTGCGTGACGCGAACCCCGAGGATCGTCGCGAAGTGGGCATGGCGGTCAATGCGGTTGCCGCCGCGCTGCAGGCTGCGTTCGTCGAGAGTCGGCATCGGCTCGGGATGGCGGAGATCGACGCCCGGCTTGCGGCCGAGCGGTTCGACATGTCTCTTCCCGGGCGGGCTCCGGCCCTCGGTGCGGCGCATCTCGTGGCCCAGGTGTGGGACGAGATTGTGGACATCTTCGTCGGGCTCGGGTACACGGTGGCATCTGGTCCCGAGGTGGAGACTGCGTACTACAACTTCGACGCTCTCAATACACCGCCTACCCATCCAAGCCGTCTCGAGAGTGACACGTTCTACGTCGAGCATGGGGATGATCCCGAGGGTGTCCTCCTCCGAACCCAGACCTCCCCGGTGCAGGCCAGGTGGATGGAGTCTCACGATCCTCCGGTCTACATCGTGGTCCCCGGCCGCTGTTATCGCAGGGATGCGGTCGACGCGACCCACAGTCCGGTGTTCCACCAGATGGAGGGCCTCGCCGTCGACACCGACATCACCTTCGCCGATCTCAAAGGGACACTCGAGTACTTCGCCAACGCGTTCTTCGGTTCGGGAAGGAGGGTTCGCTTCCTCCCGCACTTCTTTCCGTTCACCGAGCCGTCGGCCGAGATGCACGTATCGTGCTTTGCCTGCGACGGGTCCGGTTGCCGGGTCTGCAAAGGAACCGGGTGGATCGAATTGCTCGGGTGTGGCGTGGTCGACCCCAACGTCCTCGTCTCGGCCGGGTACGACCCGACGATCATGTCGGGGTTCGCGTTCGGGGTGGGCATCGATCGCTTGGCAATGGTTCGCCATGAGATTCCCGAGCTTCGCTATTTCTTCGACCCCGACCTGCGCGTATTGGAGCAGTTCCAGTGAAGGTGTCGCTTCGCTGGCTCCGTGAGTTCGTCGACCTGCCGACCGAGGATCCGCGGCGGTTGACCGAGGTGCTCGATGGGCTCGGCATCGAGGTCGAAGGCGCGGACGAGCTGGCGGTCCCGTTCTCCGGCGTCGTCGTCGCCAAGGTGGAGGCGATTCGGCCTCATCCGTCGGCCGACCGGATCAGGCTGGTGACCATCGACGACGGCTCCGGGGGCAAAGAGGTCGTCTGCGGCGCGTGGAACTTCGAGGAGGGGGCGACTGTGGCATACGCCACCGTCGGTTCCGTGCTCGCCGGCGGGCTGGCGGTGGGGGAGAGGAAGATTCGCGGAATCCTGTCTCCGGGAATGATCGCCTCGGAGGTCGAGCTCGGCATCGGCGACGAGTCCGGTGGCATTCTGCTGCTCGATCGGGGAGAGCCGGGGGAGGACTTCGCCGAGATGGTCGCTCTACCTGATGTCGTGTTCGAGGTGTCGATCACGCCGAATCGACCCGACGCGATGTCGGTGCATGGCATAGCGAGAGAGCTCGCCGCGTACTTCGACGTACCAGTCCGCCCGGTGACGGTCGATGGATCCGTGGGAGCCGGGACCTCGGCGGTGCGCGTGAGGATCGAGGATCCTGCAGGCTGTCCGCGGTTCACCGCCCGTGAGATCGCCGGTGTGTCCGTACGGCCCTCGCCACTCTGGATGCGCCAACGGCTCCGTGCCGTTGGAATCCGACCGATCAGCAATGTCGTCGATGTCACCAACTACGTGATGGTGGAGCTGGGCCAGCCATTGCACGCCTTCGATCTCGACCTCGTCCCCGATGAGACCATCGTGGTGCGTCGGGCATCGGCGGGGGAGGCCCTGACCACCCTCGACGGCGTGGCTCGTGTCCTCGATCCGGCGGACCTGGTGATTGCCTCACCCGATGGAGTCCTCGGTCTCGCCGGCATCATGGGGGGTGGATCATCCGAGGTGTCGGAAACGACCACCCGCGTCTTGGTAGAAGTGGCGAATTTCGAACCGACCGGGGTCCTTCTCAGCGGCAAGAGACACGCGCTGCGGACCGAAGCCGTCGCCAGGTTCGAACGGGGTGTCGACCCCGAACTTCCCCCGATCGCGTCGGCACGGGCAACGGACCTCATCACCAAGCTCGCCGGCGGCACGGTGGTGGGATCTCTGGTCGACGAGTACCCCGGGCTGCACGTCCCCGTCACGGTCGAGCTCCCCGAACACGAGGTGGAGCGGCTCCTCGGGGTGGCCATTGCCCGGGAGACGATTTCCGGGTATCTCTCCCGTCTGGGGTTCGTGGTGGCCGGCGCCGACCCGATGCTCGTCACCGTCCCGTCCTTTCGCCCTGATGTGTCGCGCCCGGCGGATCTGGTCGAGGAGGTGGCGCGCCTTCATGGGTTCGACAGCATCCCGGCCCGCCTCCCCACAGGAGGCGGCGGTCGGCTTCCCTCCGAGGAGGTCATCAGACGCTCCGTGCGTTCCACGATGATTGGTGCCGGATACTTCGAGACCTTTACCTTCGACTTCTCCGACATCGACGAGATACGGGCGTTCATCCTCGATCCGGAGGACCCGCGGGGCAACGCCATCCGCATTCGTAATCCGCTGAGCGAGGAGGAGGCGTATCTGCGCACGACTCTCCTCCCCGGGTTGCTGGCGGGGATCAGGACGAACCAGACGCGCAACCGTTCCGAGATCGCGCTCTTCGAGCTGGGCACCGTGTTCCTCCGGTCGGCGGGCGAGCTTCCCGACCAGCCGCGACAGCTCGCGTTCGCCTCCGTTGGCAGGGTGGCGGGGTCGTCCTGGGAGAAGACACCAAACCGTGACGCATCGGACGCAATCGGAATGATCGAGACGCTGTTCGCATCCCTGCGAACCACGTACGAGCTGGAACAACGGCCGTGCACCGGCTTTCACCCGGGGCGCGCCGCAGCGGTCATGGTCGGCGGGCGCGCCGTTGGCGTCGTGGGAGAGGTGCATCCATCGGTGGCCGAGTGGTTCGGCCTCGATGGCCGGGTGGAGGCAGGCGAACTCGATACCGCCGGCTTCTCTCCACGTCGCTCCGAGTTCGTCGCACCGAGCGGGTTTCCGCCCGTGGTGTTCGACCTGGCGTTCGACATGGACGCCGACGCGGCCGCGGCAAGCCTGCTGGACGTGATTCGGCGAGGCGGAGGCGAGCGTCTCGAGCGGGCAGTGCTGTTCGACGTCTTCGCCGGTCCGCCGCTTGATCGGGGCCGCAGGAGCATCGCGGTACGGCTCACCTTTCGGGACGCCGAGCGAACCTTGACGGACGAGGACCTGCTCCCGGTGAGGCGCGAGATCACAGAGACGGTGGAACGAGAACTCGGTGGCCGGCTGAGAGGGGTCTGAGGTGGATTTCCTTCGGGTGGGCGATCTGGGCCGAGAGGGGCTGGGTCGGGTGCTCGACCTCGCCGCCATGGTCAAGCGGGACCGGGCTGCGACGCGCGACGCGCTCAGAGGAGCCCGCGTCGGGCTGTTCTTCGAGAAACCCTCCCTGCGAACCCGGGTGTCGTCCGAGATCGCCGTCACCGATCTCGGCGGGGTGCCGATCGTTCTCAAGCAGGACGAGGTCGGCCTCGGGTCGCGTGAGGCGGTCGAGGACGTGGCGAGAGTTCTCGACAGGTACTTCGACGTACTCGCCTTCCGCGTACATCACCACCGAGATCTCGACACGATCGCAGCGCACGCCCAAGCGCCGGTGATCAACCTCCTGTCCGACGTCGAGCACCCCTGCCAGGCGCTTGCGGACCTGCAAACGCTCGCCGAGTCGCGGCCCCTCGACGGGGCCGTCGTCGGGTACGTAGGCGACGGGAACAACGTGTGCGCATCGCTGATGATCGCCGGCGCCGCGATGGGGGTATCGGTGCGGGTGGCTGCTCCGGCCGGGTACCACCCCGCAGAAGCGGTCATCGCCACAGCGCAGGGCCTTGCTCGGCCCGGTGTCGACATCGTGGTCACCGACGACCCCGAAGAGGCCGTGTCGGGTGCCGATGCCGTATACGCGGACGTATGGGCATCGATGGGACAGGAGGGCGAGGCGGCAGCTCGGCGGGCGATCTTCGAGCCGTATCGCATCGACGAGCGCCTCTTCGGGCTCGCCGACCCTGCTGCGATCTTTCTCCACTGTCTGCCGGCGCATCGCGGTGACGAGGTGACCGACGGGGTGATGGACCACGAGCGGAGCCGGGTATTCGACCAGGCGGAGAACCGACTCCACGCCTTCAAGGCGCTGCTTCTCGATCTGGCAGGGTGATCCCCCTCAGGTCCCTCTTGTCCGGCCCGGTGGTCACCGCGGCGCGTGGTCTTCTCGGACGCCTCCTGGTCTCCGACGTCGGTGGGGTGCGCACCGCGGTGATCCTCACCGAGGTGGAGGCGTACGGGGGCGTCGACGACGAGGCCAGCCACGCCCACCGGGGCAGGTCGATGCGCAACGCATCGATGTTCGGCGCCCCCGGAACGCTGTACGTCTACCGGTCCTACGGCGTCCACTGGTGCGCCAACGTGGTGTGTGGTCCAACCGGAACGCCCTC
Organism: Acidimicrobiia bacterium; assembly: GCA_035286665.1. Classification (GTDB taxonomy): domain Bacteria; phylum Actinomycetota; class Acidimicrobiia; order Spongiisociales; family UBA11373; genus RBG-16-68-21. The sequence goes on along the minus strand of DATECY010000113.1, from coordinate 4,938 downwards.
TGCGGTGCTGGTGCGGGGAGGGGAGGCGCACTCCGGCATCGTTGAGATGGAGCGTCGTCGCGCTCGGGTCGACCACCTGTGCGATGGACCCGGCAAGCTTGCCCAGGCGCTGGGAATCACCGGGGAACTCGACGGCAGTTCGATCCTCGACGGCGTGATCCGAGTCGAGGGACCATCAGGCGTGGGGAAGATCCGCTCCAGTCCCCGGGTGGGGATAACTCGGGCGACGAGCCTGCCGTGGCGGTTTGTGCTCGTGAGGAAGCGGATGGGGCCTGTGGACAATCCCCGCGCGTAGAGCGGTCGACCACTAACGTTCCGCGCGGAGATAACAGCCCACATGCCTCGCGTGAGGGCGGGTCTCGTGGCGATCGCGCTGCTCGCCACGGCTGCCTGCTCGATAGCACCAATCGAGGATCCGGGGATTGGAGCGGGCGGCCTCACCACCACGGTCTACGCGGCCGATGGCTCGGTATTGACCGAGTGGCACGCGGGGGAAGACCGGGTACTTGTCGCGTACCAAGACTTGCCGAAGTACCTCGTCGACGCCGTGGTGGCGATTGAGGACCGGCGCTTCTGGGTCCACTCGGGGGTCGACGTACGAGGCCTCGCCCGGGCGGCGCAGGTGAACATCGCGGCGGGAGCAGTGGTCGAGGGTGGTTCGACGATCACTCAACAGTACGCCAGGAACGTGCTGCTCACCGACGACGTCACGATCGAGCGCAAGACCGCCGAGATCGGCCTGGCCCTCCGTCTCGAGGAGACCCTGACCAAGCAGGAGATCCTGGAACGCTATCTCAACACGATCTTCTTCGGTGAGTCCTCGTACGGCATCGGTGCCGCCGCCCGCCGCTACTTCGGCAAGAGCGTCCAGGATCTGACGCTCGCCGAATCGGCACTGCTCGCCGCCCTCATCAATGCCCCGACGACGCTCAACCCATACGAGAACCCTGACGGCGCTCTGGTACGACGCAATCTCGTCCTCGACACGATGATCGACCTCGGATGGATCGACGGGGGATCGGCTCTCGCCGCAGAGGTCGCCCCTCTCGAGCTCGCCCCGCGGGGGAGCGCCGATCGCATGCGCTTTGCCTACTTCACCGATGAGGTGAGGAGGCGTCTCCTCGAGAACCCGGCGTTGGGAGACACGCCCGAGGAGCGATACCGCCTTCTGACCACCGGCGGGCTCAGGGTGTATACGACGCTGGAGCCTCAGACCCAGGTGGCTGCCGAGTCGGCGCTGTCGTCGGTGCTCTCAGAAGGTGGGCCCGGCGGTGCCCTCGTCGCCGTCGATCCGCGCAACGGGCACGTCCTGGCAATCGTCGGCGGCCGAGACTTCTATGACACGACAGACCCGATCGCCCAGTTCGACCTCGCCACCCAAGGCCGGCGGCAGCCCGGCTCTGCGTTCAAGCCGTTCGCCCTCGCAGCAGCGCTCCAGGCCGGCGTGGGACTCGACAGCAGTTGGCCGGGAGGCCGCGCCGCCTATGTCCGCTCCGACGCGGGGACGTGGCACGTGTCGAACTACGAAGACGCCTACTACCCGGGCCTCACGCTGCGGGAAGCAACGGTGTTTTCGGTGAACGTCCCGTATGCCTACCTCGCGGACTGGATCGGCCCCGACACCATCGCGTCGATGGCCCGCGCCGCCGGGATCACGACCCCGCTGGACCCGGTGCCCTCGATCGTGCTCGGGAGCCAAGAGGTCAGTGTGCTCGACATGGCTGCCGCCTACGGCACCTTCGCCACCGGTGGTATCCAGATCGATCCGGTCTTGGTCACCCGGATCGAGGATGGCTCCGGGAAGGTCCTGTACCAGCACGTCCCGACCTTCACGAGGGTCATGGACGAGTCGGTCGCCGAGGCGGTGACCGCGACCCTCACCGAGGTCGTGCGCCGCGGCACCGGGCAGCAGGCGAAGATCGGCCGTCCCATTTCCGGCAAGACCGGCACGACCGAAGGCAACTTCGATGCGTGGTTCGTGGGGTACACCCCGGAGATCTCGGCGGCCGTATGGGTCGGCTTCCCCCAGGGGAACCGGGCGATGAACGCCCCCGACACTCCGTTCTCGATCACCGGGGGGACCTGGCCGGCGCAGATCTGGTCACGCTTCGCCATAGCCGCCCTGTCGGGCGTCCCGTACTCTGATCCCGTCGCGGCAGACGGACGGGCGACCGTGTCCGTCCGCATCGACACGGCGACCGGATTCCTCGCAGGACCGCTGTGCCCCCGGTCGGAGGTCGCCGACGTCGAGCTCCCCGTGGCGCTGGTCCCTTCGATCGTGTGCCCGATCCACAACCCGCAAGGGCTGGCAGCACTGGCGGATGGTGTGGTGCCGGCGATCGACAGCTTCGGGATCGTGGAGGCCGTCTCGCTGTTGGAGGCGGGGGGCTATGACGTGCAACTGGTGTGGGACGACGAGTCACCCCAGGTCCCAGGAACGGTCATCGGCCAGGTGCCCGATGCCGGCACCGCGCTCGGCGCGGATGGGGTGGTCCAGGTGATCGCAGCCGGGCCCGAGCCGGGGACCATCCTGCCCGACGTGGTCGGCAGGCACAGGGCGGACGCCATCGCCCGTCTCGAGGCCGACGGCCAGTTGGTGACGGTGATCATGCTCGATGACCCCTACGGCTCCACCGAATCGCTTCGAGTGTGGGCTCAGGTGCCCGCGCCCGGCGAGCCGGTCAGTGGGCGGGCGACCGTGTGGGTGAACCCGTAGGGCGCGCGGCGGGTCAGGCGAAGCGGGCCAGGAAGTAGCGCTTCTTCCCGACGCGCAGCACGATGACGGCACCGGCAAGGAGGTCGGCCGGTCCCACGGCGGCAGCGGGATCGGTGACCGGGGCGTTGTTGACGCGGACGCCACCTTGTGAGATCAGTCGGCGCGCCTCGCCGTTGGACGCCGCCGCTCCCGTTGCCACCATGACGTCGAGCACTCCAATGCCATCCACCAGGCGCCGTGTGTCCAATGTCACTGAGGGTGCTTCGGCAAAGGCATCGACAACGGTGCGTTCGTCCAACCCGGCGAAAGGGTCATCCCCGAAGAGCACGGCAGTCGCCCGCGTGGCCGCCTCCAGGCCGGCGTCACCGTGGACGATCCGCGTGGTCTCCTCGGCTAGCCGCCGCTGGGCAATGCGGGCGGACGGCTCGGCAGCGCTCGCCAGCTCGAGCGCATTGATCTCCTCGACGGGAAGGAAGGTGAACAGCTTGAGGAAGCGTCCAACATCTGCGTCGGGGACGTTCAGGAACCACTGGTAGTAGGCGTACGGGCTGGTCTCGTCGGCGGCGAGCCAGACCGCGTCGCCACCGGACTTGGAGAACTTCTTCCCGTCCGAGCGCTCGATGAGCGGCCACACGATCCCGAAGACCTTGCCGCCGTGCATCCGTCGGGTGAGATCGATCCCCGCGGTGATGTTTCCCCACTGGTCCGAGCCGCCGATCTGGACGCGGCACCCCTGGGCGACGTACAGGTGGGCGAAGTCGTACGCCTGGAGCAGCTGGTATGAGAACTCGGTGAAGCTGATCCCGTGCTCTCGCTCGTCGAGACGGCGTCGCACCGACTCCCGGGCGATCATCTGGTTGACCGAGAAATGCTTGCCGACGTCGCGGAGGAATTCGACGAGTCCGAGGTCGCCGAGCCACGCTTGGTTGTCGAGGACTACGCCGACCTCGGGGGAAGACAGATCGAGGATCCGGCCCATCTGTTCGGAGATGCGGGCCATGTTGGCGCGGATCGTGCCTTCGTCGAGGAGGGGTCGCTCGTCGTCGCGGAACGACGGATCGCCGATCCGGCCGGTGCCTCCGCCGGCGAGGGCGATCGGGCGATGGCCTGATCGCTGGAGCCACGCCATGGCCATGATCCCGACCAGGTTGCCGATGTGGAGCGACGTCGCGGTCGGGTCCGCCCCGTAGTAGAAGGTGACTCGCTCGGATCCGAGAAGCCGACGCAGCTCGTCGGGGTCGGTAACGTCCTGGACGAACCCACGCTCGGCGAGGAGGTCGAGAGGATTGGTCATCGTACCGGGAGGGTAGCGAGCCCTCGAACGCGGACGGGGCTCCCGGGGAAGACCGGAGAGCCCCACCCACGGCATCGCTCAACCGACCGTGGTGGTCCCGGTCCTCAACCGACCGTGGTGGTCCCGGTCATGGAGTCGTGCCCCTGAAAAGCGGAATGTATTGCGGATCGGCTCGCGCCGCCCAGGGTCGTGCTGCGGTTGGCCCAGGGTCAAGCCGACCTCGGTGGCGGCCGATGAGCCTCGACGGGAGGGTTCGGGTAGCCGAATTGACTCGCTCGAGGCCGGTGCTACCATTTCGGCTCCCCCCTGGAGGTGCGCGACGCGCGCCTGCCGGGGTGTTGGAGTGTCCTGGCTCCTTGACAACTAAACAGTGTGCCAAAAGCCAGTTTTGCCTTCTGAGACCGGAGGGTTCTTCTTTCGCGTCTCGGAGGGCCGTACTTGAGATACGCATCAGAGACAACGATCTGATGCCAGAAGCGGATGCACGGTTTGGCCAAACATCCGCGTAACAAACTCAGAAACAGATTCGGGTCCTTGGACCGGAGTCATCGTTGGAGAGTTTGATCCTGGCTCAGGACGAACGTTGGCGGCGTGCCTAATGCATGCAAGTCGAACGAGGGACTCTTCTCGGGTAACCGAGTCGAGTCACCTAGTGGCGAACGGGTGAGTAACACGTGAGGAACCTGCCCCGGAGACCGGGATAGCCCAGGGAAACTTGGATTAATACCGGATATCCTCGGTTGATCGCATGGTCGACCGAGGAAACAGTCCGCTGCTCCGGGATGGCCTCGCGGCCTATCAGCTTGTTGGTGAGGTAACGGCTCACCAAGGCTCCGACGGGTAGCTGGTCTGAGAGGACGATCAGCCACACTGGGACTGAGACACGGCCCAGACTCCTACGGGAGGCAGCAGCAGGGAATTTTGCACA
>DATECY010000112.1:0-8772 GCA_035286665.1 Acidimicrobiia bacterium | reverse complement strand
TTGTCGGCGATGTATCCGCCGAAGTAGGCGGGATCGTCTGAGTTGATGGTCACCCTCACCCCGCGATCGAACAGCCGCTTCAGGTTGTGGTCTTCCATGCGGTCGAACACGCGGAGCCGGACGTTGCTCAGCGGGCACATGGTGAGGGCCACCCGGTCGGCGACGAGTCGCTCCACCACCGCGTCGTCGCGGTCACAGGTCACCCCGTGGTCGATCCGCTCGGCGCCGAGGAGGTCGAGAGCTCCGGTGATGTAGGGCGGGGGTCCTTCCTCGCCGGCATGGGCGACCACCCTGAGGCCCAGACTCCGGGCACGGGCGAACACCCGTACGAACTTCTCCGGAGGATTTCCCCGCTCTCCCGAGTCGAGTCCTACCGCGGTGAGCGAGCTCCGGAACGGCATTGCCGCCTCCAGGGTGGCGATTGCCTTCTCCTCGGGGAGGTGCCGCAGGAAGCACATGATGAGCACCGTGGTGATCCCGAGCTCTGCCTCGGCCTCCTGCCGCGCCAGGTCGAATCCGGTCATGAACGTGGCGAACGGGATCCCACGGGCGGTATGGGTCTGGGGGTCGAAGAAGATCTCTGCGTGACGGACCCCATCGGCAGCCGCCCGGTGCAGGTAGGCCGCCATCAGATCGTGGAAATCGTCCGTGGTCCGCAGAACAGAGGCGCCCCGGTAGTAGATGTCGAGGAACGACTGCAGGTCGGCGAACTCGTAGGCCTCCCTGGCCTCCTCGACCGACCGAAACGGCAGGTCGAGCCCATTCGTGGCCGCCATGGCGACCATCATCTCGGGTTCCAGGGTCCCCTCGACGTGGAGATGCAACTCCACTTTCGGGAGCCCCCTGATGAACTCCTCCACAGACTCTCCTCGGTCCGTCCGGCCTGGCCGGGTTCGAGTGCCTGAGAGTAAGGGTCTCAGGACTCCAGTAGGCGGCGATGTCGAGACTCTACGATGGGGTTCCGAGCCGACTGAAGGGTGTGCCTCATGCGAGCAAAGGGACTACTCCGGTTGGGCGTCCTCCTCACTGTGTTTGCCCTCGTGGCAGCCGCGTGCGGTGACGACTCAGCCACTACTACGACGGCTGCCACGACCACGACCAGTGTCTCGGCAGCGGGCTTCAAATTCGGAATGATTCTCGTTGGACCTCAGAACGACCACGGATGGAGCCAGGCCCATTTCGAGGCCGGGCAGTATCTGGAGCAGAAGACCGGGGCGACGATGATCGTCCTCGACAAGGTCAACACGGCCGACCGCCCGGAGACCACCGTCGATCAGGTGATCGACGACATGGTGGCTCAGGGCGCCCAGCTGATCTTCGCCACGTCGGACGACATGAAGGACGGCGTGCTCGTCGGAGCGGCGCGTCATCCCGACGTCCCGATGATCTGGTCCTCGGGTGACAACGCCTGGGCGGACGGCAAGGACTACCGGGCCGACCTGGCCAATCTCGGCAACGTGATGGGCCGGATGGAGTACACCAAGATGATCGCCGGCTGTGCCGCCGCGCTCACCACCGACAGCTCACACCTGGGATACCTGGGGCCGTTGATCAACGACGAGACCCGCCGGTTGGTGAACTCGGCGTACCTGGGAGCGAACTACTGCTGGCACGAGTACCGGGGCATGACCAATGACATCAACTTCGCGGTGAACTGGATCGGCTTCTGGTTCAACATCCCCGGGTTCACCCTGGATCCGGCGCTGGTGGCAAACGACTTCTTCGACTCCAACGTCGACGTCGTCATCTCCGGCATCGACACGACCGAGGCATTGGTCGTGGCGGGCCAGCGTGCCTCGGCAGGGGCGAACGTCTGGGCGATCCCGTACGACTACAAGGGAGCCTGCGACGAGGCGCCCGAGGCGTGCCTGGGTGTCCCCTACTTCAACTGGGGTCCCTCGTATCTCGGCGTATTGAACTCGGTCGTCAACGGAACGTTCGAGGCGTCGTTCGACTGGTTCGGGCCCGACTGGGCAGACATCAACAACGTCGACACCTCGGGGGTCGGCTGGTTGAGCGGTCCGGCGCTGAGTGCCGATGCACAGGCGAGTCTCGACCTGTTCATCGCCGGTCTGGCCGACGGCTCGATCAACCTGTACACCGGACCGCTGAACTACCAGGACGGGACTCCGTTCCTCGCCGATGGAGAGGTGGGGACCGACTTCCAGATCTGGTATGCCGAACAGCTCCTGCAGGGCATCATCGGAGCGAGTTCGGCCGGGTGAGACCGGGTTGCGGAGTCCGCGCTCGGACCCGGCAGTGATGACGGAACGGGGGAGGGGCAACCCTCCCCCGTTCCCGTGCGACCCATCGCCGCAGCCTCTACCCTCGGAAGGCCGATGAGTCTCGAGCTGAGCGACATCCACAAGCACTTCGGCCGGATCCGCGCCAACGACGGGGTCACGCTGCGAGTCGGGGCCGGCGAGCTCCACGGGCTGCTCGGCGAGAACGGCGCCGGAAAGTCCACCCTGATGAAGGTCCTGTCGGGGTTCTTCGAGCCGAACTCCGGTGAGATGACCCTCGACGGCGCGACCCTCTCCCTGCGCTCCCCGCGGGATGCCATCGCAGCCGGAATCGGGATGCTCCACCAGGACCCGCTGGTCTTCCTTCCGTTCAGCGTCCTCGACAACTTCTTGCTCGGCAGCCCCCCGATCGACCGGACGGCAGCCCGCACCGAACTCGCCGACCTCGCCAGGCGCTTCGGCTTCTCATTCGATCCCGACGCCCCCACCAGGACGCTGACGGTAGGTGAACGCCAACAACTCGAGATCGTTCGCCTCCTTTGGCTGGGGGCGAAGGTGCTCATCCTCGACGAGCCCACCACCGGGATCTCCGCCTCCCAACAGGCGCTGCTCTTCGACACCCTGCGAACACTTGCCGGGCAGGGAATGATCGTGATCTTCGTGTCGCACAAACTCGAAGAGATCGAGGCACTGTGCGACCGGGTGACGGTGATGCGCCGCGGGCAAACCGTGGGCGAGGTGACCCTGCCGGTACCGATCGACCGCCTGGTCGAGATGATGTTCGGTCAGGCGGTGCCGGTCGTCGGCCGGGTTCCCGGCGTGAGAGGCGAGGTAGCCCTCGATCTCGAAGGCGTCTCCGTCGACGACCGGCTGACATCAGTCGTCGACCTGACCCTCCAGGTTCGCGCCGGAGAGGTGATCGGTCTCGCCGGGCTCGAAGGCAGCGGCCAGCGCACGCTCCTCCGCACCTGCGCCGGACTACTGCGCACCAGCGCGGGATCGATAGGAGTGGCCGGCAGCGACGTCACAACTCGCGGGTACCACGAGCGGATCGCGACCGGCGTCCACTACCTCCCCGCCGGTCGGCTCGAGGAGGGCCTGATCCGCGGTCTGAGCATCACCGAGCACTTCCAACTGGCACATGGATCGAAGGGGTTCGTCGTGCCGTGGGCCGATGCCCGACGCGACGCCAACGCACTGATCAGCCGTCACTCGATCAAGGGAACGCCCGACACCCTCGCCGAAGAGCTCTCTGGAGGCAACCAGCAACGCCTGCTCCTGGCGATGGTTCCCGAGAACGTCCGCGTGCTGCTCATGGAGCACCCGACCAGGGGCCTCGACATCGCATCGGCCGATTGGGTGTGGGGCCAGCTGATGCACCGGGTCGAGCGGGGCACCTCCGTGGTGTTCGCCTCCGCCGACCTCGACGAATTGCTCCGCTACAGCGACCGGATCGTCGTGTTCTTCGGGGGGCGGGTGCTCAAGGTCCTCGACACCTCCGAAGCCGACACCGATCGGCTCGGCCACCTCATCGGCGGGCGGGACGTCGCATGAGGGCGGCGTGGGCCAAGGCCGGGTCGAAGTCGATCGCCATCGTCTTGGCCCTCCTGTTCACCGCCCTCTTGCTGCTCGCATCGGGCGCATCGCCAATCGAGTCGTTCCGGCTCATCTGGCAGGGATCGGTGGGTGATGGGGCCAAGCTCGCCGACACGCTCATGGCATGGGTACCCCTCGTCCTCGCCGCCTCGGGCCTCGTGGTCACCTTCGCCGCAGGGCTGTGGAACATCGGCGTGGAAGGCCAGGTGGTGATGGGTGCGATCGCCGCCGCATTCGTCGCCAGAGAGTTCCACGCCGCGCCGGCGCTCATCATCACCGTCGCCCTGGCCGCCGGAGTGATCGGCGGACTGCTGTGGGGACTCCTCGCCGGGATGCTGCGGGTGTTCGGGAAGGTCAATGAGATCTTTGGCGGCCTCGGTCTCGACTTCGTCGCCACCGGCATGGTCGTGTACCTGGTGATCGGCCCCTGGAAGCGGGCCGGGATCGCCTCCACCAGTGGCACCGACCCCTTCCCGAGAGAAGCATGGCTGCCGACCATCGGCGACAAGCTCTCACCGATCGCGGTGATCCTGGCGGTGCTCGCCGTGGTCGGGGTCTACTTCCTGATGCGGGGGACGTTCTTCGGGCTCCGCCTCAAGGCCGTGGGCGCCAACGCGGCCAGCGCCCACATCATCGGCCTCTCCACCCGTCGCTACTTGCTTACGGCGATGGCCATCGGCGGCGGACTCGCCGGTCTCGGCGGCGCGGTGCAGGCGATCGGGTTCCAGCACAAACTGGTGCCCGCCATCTCCGGCGGCTATGGGTTCCTCGGCATCCTCGTGGTGCTGCTCGCCGGATACCGGGCGGCGCTCATCGCCCCGATCGCGTTCTTCTTCATGATGATCTCGGTGGGGAGCACGCAGCTGTCGCTGCGCCTCGGGCTCAACTCGTCGCTGGGCGGCGTCGTGCAAGGCACCTTGGTGTTGCTCACCGTGCTCGTGGGCGGATGGCAGGCGCAGCGGGCCCGCCGCCGCGAGCCGACCGAGGTCGAGAGCTGATGGACTCCACGCTCGCCACCATCGTCGCCGCTGCCGCTCCGCTCATCTACGCCACGATGGGTGAGACGATCGCCGAGAAGGCCGGGGTCATCAACCTGTCCCTCGACGGCAGCATCATGTTGTCGGCGATGGCCGGGTTCTCCATCACCTACGTCACCGGGAGCGTGATCGTCGGCTTCCTCGCCGCCACCGCGGTGTCCGCCATCATCGCCGCCCTCATCGCCTTCGCCAGCATCGAGTTGAAGCTCAACCAGATCGCCGTCGGGTTCGTCCTCACCCTGCTCGCCGCCAAGCTGTCGTCGTTCCTCGGCACCGCCTACGTCGGGGTCAAGGGCACCCACGTCCCCCACCTGGCGATCCCCCTCCTCGAGGACATCCCCTTCTTCGGCACGGTGCTGTTCGACCACAATCTGTCGGTGTACGGGAGCTTCGTGGTGCTGATCGGCGTGTACCTCTTCTTGTATCGGACCCGTCGGGGGCTCGAGCTCCAGGGCATCGGCGAGCGCCCGGAGGCGGCGTTTGCCAGGGGCATCCCGGTGAACAAGCTGCGTTACCTGTACACCGTGATCGGCGGGGCGCTCGTCGGCCTCGCCGGCGCCGCCTACTCGCTCGACGTCAAGTTCGGCTGGCGGGAGAACCTCACCCTCAATTTCGGGTGGATCGCCCTGGCGATCGTGATCTTCGGCGGCTGGCACCCGATGCGGGTCGCCTTCGGGTGCTACCTGTTCGGGGCCCTTCAGGTCGTCGCCCTGAAACTGCAGCCGGTGGAGGCGCTCCAGGGGGTTTCACAGATCCTTCCGATCATGCCGTTCGTGCTCATGATCTTCACCCTCCTGATCGTCTACCTCGACTGGTTCAAGCGGTTCGGCGATCGGCATCCCGCCTGGCGCGGGCTGCTCACCTCCGACCCCCCGGCGGGGATAGGCAAGGTGTTCGAGCGGGAGTAGGGCCGAGCTTCGCTCGGTGGCAATCAGCAATTCGCAATTCGACAGAGTCGCCCCGCGGCATCGTCGCCGAATCTGTCCAATTGCCAATTGCCAATTGCGGGCTGAGGCCGAGCGAAGCGAGGGTTCAGCCCTCCACCCACACCTCATCTCCCACTCTCACCGTGTGCACCCGCTCCAGGTGCTTCACGTCGAGGATGTAGCCGCGGGTGCCATCGTGGAGAAAGGCGCGGTCGTCACCGATCTCCTCGACACTCCCTACGCCGACGCGACCGAGCAGGAACGAGGTGAATTCGAGGCACGGGGCGGCGACGAAGGCACTCGTCAGAGGCACGGCGGCGTCGGCCGTCCGGATGACCACCGTGCCGGTGAGGTCGTCGAGGTCGATCCGGCGATCCGTGGCGACGATCACGTTCTCGCCGGCGCACCCGAGCGGTGCGCTGCCGAATCGCGCAGCCATCCTCTCGTAGTGCTCGGAGAACCCCATCGACAGCGCCCGGCGCCCGCTGCCGTCGGCCCCGGGATGGGCGCGGTGGTGGGCGTCGAGCACCCAACCCCCCTCGTGACGACCGGCGATGCCATCCGGTCCGATTGCCGCCTCGTGAACGAAGAGGATCGGGGTTGGGTCGTATCCCACCTTCGGAGTCTTGAGGGCGCCGCGCTGCACCTGGAGACGGACGATGGGACCAAGGAGGCGGCTGGGCATGGCGAGGAGCGTAGGACTGGACTCTCGCGACGGGTATGCCACTCCCGGGCAGCCCAAAGAGCCTAGGGTCAAGGCAGCCTCGCCCCCGGCGGCCGACGACCATCCAATGCGGATTGGATCATGCCGATGACACGACCCGAAGCACTGTTCCGAGTGGCTCCTATCGCATTACTGCTCGTCGCGACGGCGTGTGCCGGGCCGGATTCCGAGATCGCGACACAAACGACGACATCGGCGATCACGACGACGGTGTCCACGAGCTCAACCGTCGACAGGGCAGTCGTACCTTCTGCGGTGTTGATCAACGATGCGGCGCGAAGTGGCGGGATCACTCAGCTCGACGCCGATCTCTACGCCACGCTGGCGTTGTTCGGCGGTGCCGAAGCGATTCCCGCACGCTTCCTCATCCCAGAGGAGGACGCCCCGACCGATCCGCCGTGGGTGCATGCGGCGCCATCTCGTGTCCTCGGCAGCTGGGATGAGCTGTCGCCGGAGATGCAAGCCCGATTGGCAGAGGTCATTCCGACCTTCGAGGCGTACGGGCTCGGTGGGAGCGCCCAAGGGCTGCGAGCGCGGGATGCATCCTTCGATTGCCTCCAGGTCCATCCCAAGATCCAGGTATGTCGCACGGAGGCCACCTCCACGGCTTTCGGCGAACCCCAACTGGTGGCGAACGCCAATTATCTGAGCCCCCTCATCGCCGAAGCCGCGATCGATGCGTACGACAAGTTCGCCGCATTGCTTTCCACGTCGCCGGCAGTGACGCTGTGGCTGGCGAACCTGGGCTACAACGGTGGTTACATCTACGGTTTCGTGCCCGACGCGACCTCCACCGCCGAGCACTGCGACATGTTCCTCGACGTCCTGCTGGAAGGTCCCAGCCACGCGTATTCCCTCTACGCGGTCACCAACACGCCGGGCGTGCCCGACGGGGTTCCGCAAGCAGCCGAGGGAGCCGCCACGACCGCACATGAGCTGTTCCACTGCTTCCAGCGAGCCAACGGAGTCTCCAACGAGGACTGGATTCGAGAGGGAACGGCGACATGGTCCGAGCATCACGTTGCGGTGGCGCGAAACACCGAGCACCGCTTTGCCAAGAGATTCGTGGAGCTGTTCAACCTGCCGTTTCTCGAACGGGGCTACGACGCGTCCTACGCCTATCTCCACGGAGACCTCAGTGGGGGAGGCGCGCAGAGCGTCATCGACATGATGCTCTCCGGCAGCCCAGAGGGAGTGTTCTCAGGGGGCCTTTCGAGTGTCTACTCCGGTTTCCCGGAGTTCTGGCACCAAGTCTCGGTGGATGCGTGGAATCAAGAGCCCGTAGACGTCCTCGACGACTCGGGACCGGTCCCTGGTGCGCCACTCGTGGAGATCCCGGTCGCGGTGACCCCGGAGGACGAGGGATTCGTGGTCATGACCCTTGCCCCCTACACCCATACCCACCGCACCATCCGCTTTCCCGGTGACGCATCAGAGCAAGCCCTCGTCGACTTTGCTCGTCTCCGGCTCGACCTCAGTCAACTGGATCCGAGTCGGATCAGAGTCTCCGCACTCGCCGAAACCGCCGCTGGTTGGCTCGATCCCGAGTTGCTGGTCGGCCCAGAGCGGACCTTCTGCCGTATCGCGGTCGGATCCTGCAACGACGTCACGGCAGAATCGATTCACCCGTATCAGCGGATCGTGCTGATCGCCACCAACGTGACCGACCAGGAGGTCGAGTTGGTGATTCCCTGGAATACCCTCAATCCGCATCTCCATGGCTCGTGGCTGCGTACCGCCGGTCCCCTCGTGTCGACGTCCCTCGAGGCCCCCTACGAGATTCTCGACACCACGCTGCGATTCGACGAGCCGGCGTTCCGGTTGAGCGAGGACACGAGTGGCAACGTGGTGGTCTATACCCAGCCCGGGTGGGCATGTTCGTTTGCCGGCGCCTACGAGATCACAGGCGACCCGACGTACGAGACACCGGATCACGGCACCGTGTCGGGGACCGTGGCGATTACCGGCCCGGGGAGCGGCTCTACCTTCACCAACGACTGCGTCTATACGAGTCAGGGCGGACCCAACCCCGGAGTCGACACCGAGGTGAGCGGACTGCACGTCCCTGTGGTGGCCAGCCCATCACAGGTCATAGGCTTTGAGATCGAGGACTACGACACCCTCGTCGTGTACGCCTTCCAGCGCACGTACACGTACGTGCGAACGGGGTAGACAACGCCTCCGAGTTGACGACCGCGGCACGCGACCAGCGATCCTCACGCACCCGAGACCACATCATTCAAGAG
>DATECY010000111.1:0-6642 GCA_035286665.1 Acidimicrobiia bacterium | reverse complement strand
TCCAGCGCACCGAGCGGCCCCACGTCGTCGTCCACCTCTCACTCGACGCCCTCGAGGGTCGTACCGGCCGGCCGTGTGAGCTCGACGACACCGGTGTGATCACCCCGGAGACGGCGCGGCGGTTGGCGTGCGACGCCAGGGTGACCCGGGTCATCACCCGGGGTGACTCTCAGATACTCGATGTGGGGCGGACCACCCGGGTCGTCCCGACGGCGCTCCGCACCGCCCTCACCGTCCGCGACCGCGGCTGCGTCGTCGACGGATGCGGGGCACCCCGGCGCTGGTGCGACGCCCACCACATCGTCCACTGGGCCGACGGCGGACCCACCAGCCTCGCCAACCTGGTCCTGCTCTGCGCCCGCCACCACACCCTGATCCACGAGGGCAGGGTGCGATTACCGCAACGGGAATGAGCGGACGCTGGTGCCTACTGGTTCAGCGCTCGCATTCACGGAGCAAAGCGGCTTGCGAGCAGCGATCGTGGCCGGTGCCGCCGAGCAGCACGTCGCGGGGATCCCCCACCAGGACGTCGTTGCCGCTTCCTCCGAGTACGACGTCCCTGCCCGGACCACCCGTCAGCTGGTCGTCGCCGTCCCCGCCGCACACCACGTCGGAGCCGGCACCGGCGTCGACCCGATCGACCCCACCCCGGGCGGCGATCACGTCGCCGCCTTTGGTGCCCGCGATCACGTCGTCCCCGACCGTGCCGACGATCGTCGCCCTGGTGCCGTCACAGGACACCTCCGGCCAAGGGGACTCGGACGGGGCGACGCCCGCGGGGTCGAGGGCGAGGGCACGGGCCAGGGTGCGTGCCAGTGATGCCTCGACCGCAGCTCGAGGTGCGGCTCCGGTGAGTAGGGCGTCGGTGGTGGAGAACACCCGATACGTGCCCCACTGCACCCAGGTCGGGGTGATGTCGATGCCGTCCACCGCAAACGAGCCGTCGTCGCGTTCCGACACCCGGACCCGCACCATCAACCCGTCCTCGGTGCCGTAGAACGCGGGGCCCCATCGGGTGGAGGACTGATTGGACAGGTGGTTGCCCATCCCGTACACCACGTACTTGTCGCCGATGCGATCGATCGGTTGCACGACGTGGGCGTGATGTCCGAGGATGAGATCGACGTCGTCGGAGGCGAGCAGGGTCTCTGCCAGAGCCTCCTGAGCGGGTGTGGCGGGCACGAAGAGCTCCACACCCCACTGCAGCGAGACGACGGTGAACTCGGAGCCGTGGTCCCGTGCCCACGCCGCATCAGTGAGGATGGCGTCGGCGTCGATCAGGTTGATCGCCCACGGGCGGTCGGAGGGAACCGGGAGCCCGTTCGTCCCGTACGAGTAGGAGAGGTGACCGACGGTGACGCCGTTCACCTCGTACAGGGAGGGGAGTCGCTCCTCGGGGGTGCGGGCGGTGCCGGCATGGCCGAGTCCGGCGTCCTCGAGGACCTCGAGGGTGTCGACGATCCCCTTCCAGCCCGCATCGAGGGCGTGGTTGCTCGCCGTCGAGCAGGTGTCCCATCCGGCCGCGGCGATGGCGTCGGCCATCTCCCGGGGGCCGACGAAGCGCGGGTAGCCGGAGAGCCCGGTGTTGGTGGCGCTGAGGGTGCCCTCCATGTGGCAGATGGCGAGGTCGGCCTCGGCGACCCACGGCTCGATGTCGGTCATCATCGGGGTGAAGTCCCAGCCGGGACCGGGGAGGTAGGCGTTGCCGGCGTCGACGAGCATCTCGTGAGGGATGATGTCCCCGGCGGCGGCGATGGTGAACGAGCGCGGCGCCGTTGGTGCCGGGGCCGCCGGGGTGGCGCCGAGCACCACCACGGCCAGGGCGATCGCCGGTACGGCGAGCCGGGATCTCATGACCGCCAGCGTATCCGCCCGCCCTCCGGCGGACGTCAGCTCTCGTCGCCGGACGCCCGCTCCCGCAGGTAGCGCTCGATCTCGGCTGCGATCACCTCGCCGCTGGCCACGTCACCGGAGGTGTCGTAGAGGTCCTCCAGTCGGGCAACGATCTCACGGACGTTCGGCTGATCGGCGAGAGCCGCATCGAGTTGGCGGCGCTGGTCGGCGGCGTCGTCGACGAGGGATCCGAGGGGGAGCTGCACCCCCAGGTAGCGGGACACCCGTTCCACCAGGGTGACCACCGCCGGGTGGTAGACACCGGCCACGTAGTGGGGAACCCGAGCCCAGAACCCGACCGTGGGGATTCCGCGCTCGGCGACCGCTCGTTCCACGATGGACGCAGCCGAGGCGGGGACGCGGAGCACGCCCTCGGGAAAGTTGGCGTCGTCGGTGAGCAGGTCCCGCCGCGACGAGGTGGTGACCACGATGGTCGGCCGGGTGTGCGGCGCCGCCCACGGGATGCCGCCGAGCGAGACGTGCTGCACCACGCCCAGGTCCACCGCCAGGTCGGCCACCGCCTCGCCGAACGCCTGCCAGTGCCAGTTCGGTTCGGGGCCGGTGAGGACCAGCAGGTCGCGCCCACCGACCCGCCGGGCGCGTACCCGGGTCGTCGGCCACTCGATGGTGTCGATGATCCCCTCAGTGAACTCGAGCGTGGGGCGGTTCACCCGGTAGTCGTAGAGGAGGTCGGAGTCGAACTTCGCCACCTCCTCCGCATCGGCGGCGATGTGCTCGGCGGTGGCCGTGCCCGCCCCGCCGGCGCTCACCCAGCCGTTGAAGGCGACGATCAGAGCGGGTGCGATCAGCGCCTGGTGATCGGTGCGTTGGTACATCGAGGGCGAAGACATCGGCTCAGCCGAAATCCGGACACCCGTCGGCGCCGGCGCCGACGTAGTAGATCCGGCTCGCCGTGCCGTCGGGGGAATCGGCGGTGCCGACGATGCCGATGCCGAACAGCAGGCTCCCTTCGTGGGCGAGCCCGCGCTCGGTGTCCTCGAAGGTGGGATCGCCGTACACCTCGGTGTACGCGTCGTAGGTCGACCCGATGCTCAGGCCGTCCTCGGTGCTGAGCCCGCCGGCGATCGGGTCGAGGGCGGCCAGGTCGTTGGAGACGTAGGCGAACTGGGAGAAGTAGGGGGTGCCGCCGGTGTCGGTGAAGTCGGCGATGAAGATCGCCGGGTGGAGGTCACCGGCGGAATCCCCCTGGATCAGCCAGGACACGTGACGGTTGGTGCCGGTGCACGCCGCGACGCCCGACTCCCAGCCGGTGTCCTCGCGGGGCGGTCCGAGCAGGAGGGCGATCACGGCCACCGTGTTCACCGGGTCGTCACCGAGGACGGCGATGCCGATCCCGTCCGCTTCGAGCGTCATCGGTCCGAAGTCCGAAACGAGCACGTTCGGCGACCGGAGCTGGGTGGCGAGCCGGTAGGAGGTGGGAGTGATTGCCGAGACCCGGATCGTGTACGCCTGCGGCGTCTTCAGCTCCACATCGATGCGGGTCCCGTCCACGGTTGCTTCGACCTCGCTGCCATCGGCGGCGAAGACGGTGATCGAGACGACGCCCTCGGCGGGTTCGAGCGTGAGCACCTGTCCACCGGCCCCGGCGAACTCGAAGGTCTCGTCGTCACCGGTGGTGGCATTGCCTCCCACCTCGCCGGTGAATGCGCCCTCGGCGAAGGTGAACGGCCGCGTCTGGTTGCAGTCGCGGGCGAGAGAGGCAAAGGTCTCCTCGTCGGGGTCACCCGAAGGCACCCGCCGCAATTCCGCCTGGTAGGAGGCGACGGCATCGGCGGTGATCGGCCCGTAGGACCCGTCCACCGACACCGTCGCGCCCGGGCTCGGCTCGTCGTGTCCGGTGCATACCAGATAGAACTGCAGCGCCTCGACGTAGGGCCCGGTCTCGCCTTCGGTGATGAAGGCGGTGGAGTTGGGGAGGAGGGTGATCCGGCCCCCGACGGTGGTGGCGACGGGCTCGGACGTCGTCGTCGTCGACGAGGTCGTGGTCGACAGGGTCGAAGCGGTGCAGGCCGCGGTGACCAGGACCAGCAGACCGAGCACGGCGGGGCCGATCCGGGAGTCGTTCACGGACTCACTCTACGCCGGTGCCCGGCTTGACTCAGGCTCCGTCGCAGCCTGCCGATACACCGGACGTGACCGTCGACGCCCGTCCGGGTATCTGCGCGCTCGAACCGCTGACCGTTGACCTCGCCCTCGAGTGGGGGGCGCTCGCCGATCGGCACGCCGCCGATCCCTTCTCCCGACCGGAGTGGATCCGGGCGTGGGGGGACACGATCGGCTCAGAGCCGGTGGTGGTGACGATCCGCCGGGACCGGCGCCTGGTGGCGGCGTATCCCATGGTCGTCGGGAGCGGCACCGCCCTGCGTTCTGCGGCCGACTGGCACGTGCCCCATCTCGACATCGTCGGCGACGCCGACGGCATGCGCCTTCTCGTCGGCGGGGTCCTGGGGCGGTCGCGGCGCGTGACGTTCGACTTCGTCACCGGGGCGACCGCGCAAGCGGCCCGCCGCGGCCTGGCCGCGGCGGGGTTCCTGGCCCGGGAGCGGGTGCGGCAGAGCTCGCCGTGGATCGACCTCACCTCCGGCTGGGAGGCGTACCGGGAGTCGCTCTCGTCCCGGAAGTGGCGGGAGATCCGCCGCCGCCGGCGCCGTCTCGAAGAGGATGGTGCCGTCACCTACTCGCAGCACGATGGGCGCTCGAATCTCGATGCGCTGCTCACGGAGGGGTTTGTGGTGGAGGGTTCGGGATGGAAGGAGGTCTCCGGGACCGCGGTGCGCTCCGATTCTCGGGTGGAGGCCTTTTACCGGCGCGTCGCCCAATGGGCTGTGGAGCGGGGAATGCTGCGGCTGCATTTCATCAGGCTCGACGGGAGGGCGATCGCCTTCGACCTCGCCTTCGCCGACGGGAACGCCGAGTGGCTGCTCAAGACGGGATTCGACCCGTCGCTCTTCGCACTCTCTCCGGGATCGCTGCTGCGCGCCGAGGTGCTGGAGCGGGCCTTCGGCGCCGGACTGACCCGGTACGAGTTCCTCGGAACCGCCGACGCCTGGAAGCTGGAATGGACCGAGCGCACCCGCGATGTCGTGGTCATCGAGGGGTTCGCTCCCGGGGTGCGGGGGAGGGTCGCCGATCTCGGGGCGCGGCTCGCCCGGCGCGTGTCGGTGATCCGGTCGAGGGGGGCCTCCCCGGCCGCAGGTTGACGGAAGTCTCCCGCCGCCGCATCCTGGGCCGGACACAGGAGGCATCGGGATGAGAGAAGCGGTCATCGTGTCGACGGCACGCACGCCGATCGGCCGCGCCTATCGGGGGGCGTTCAACAACCTCGAGGGTCCGTCGCTGGCGGCGCACGCGATCCGGACCGCCCTCGAGCGAGCCGGTGTCGAACCGGGCGAGCCCGACGACGTGATCATGGGCAACGCCCTGACCCAGGGGACCACCGGCCACAACGTCGCCCGGCAGGCGGCGCTCGCTGCGGGTATGCCCGACACGGTGAGCGGCATGACCGTGGACCGGCAGTGCTCCTCCGGGATGATGGCGATCGCCACCGCCGCTAAACAGGTCATCCACGACGCCATGCCGATCGTGGTCGCCGGCGGGCTGGAATCGATCAGCCTGGTGCAGAACCAGAACATGAACCAGTACCGGGCGATGGATCCCGCCCTCCTCGAACGGCAGCCCGCTATGTACATGCCGATGCTGCACACCGCAGAGGTCGTGGCCGAGCGGTACGGCATCGGCCGCGACGTCCAGGATGCCTACGCCCTGCAGAGCCAGCAGCGCACCGCCGCGGCGCAGTCGGCCGGGCGCGTGGCCGCCGAGATCGTGTCGGTGACGGCGAAGAAGGTGGTCAAGGACAAGGACACGGGTGTTGAGTCGCTGGTGGAGGTCACCCTCGACCGCGACGAGGGCAACCGGCCAGACACCACCGCGGAGGGGCTGGCCGCTCTGGTCCCGGTGCTCGGCGGCACGATCACCGCGGGCAATGCCAGTCAGCTGTCCGACGGGGCTTCGGCGTGCGTCGTCATGGAGGCGGCGCTGGCCCACAAGCGCGGGTTGCACCCACTCGGGTACTACCGGGGGATGGCCGTCGCCGGCTGCGCTCCCGATGAGATGGGGATCGGACCGGTGTTCGCCGTTCCCAAGCTGCTCGAGCGCTCCGGGCTGAAGGTGGGCGACATCGGTCTGTGGGAGCTCAATGAGGCCTTTGCGGTCCAGGTGGTCTATTGCCGGGACCGGCTCGGCATCCCCGACGAGTTGCTCAACGTGGACGGCGGGGCGATCTCGATCGGACACCCGTACGGGATGAGCGGCAGCCGGATGGTGGGCCACGCCCTCATCGAGGGCAAGCGCCGGGGCGCCCGCTACGTGGTCTCCACGATGTGCATCGGCGGCGGCATGGGGGCGGCCGGGCTGTTCGAGGTGGCATAGGCACGCAGGATCGACGGCCGACCCCCGGCGAGGGCCGACCGGCCCTGGCGTCCTTGCCCGTGCCGCGGCCTAATGCGCGCAATCCCTGGAGGGAGGTGCCGGCAACGGCGCCTCCCTCCTCTTTCGTGCAAGGAGGCTTCATGCGGAAATGGATCCTGCCCGGGCTGGTGATGCTGGTCGGCGCCGCGCTGATCGCGGTCGCCATTGCCCGCAACCTGTTTGCGGTCGGCCCGGCCTTCGAATCGATGATCGACGACTTCCGTCCCTGGCTGACCGACGAATCGATCGCCGCCCTGCGGA
>DATECY010000110.1:0-3413 GCA_035286665.1 Acidimicrobiia bacterium | reverse complement strand
CGGCCAACCGGGGGGATGGCCGCCTTGTCGTCAGGGAGGAAACGCAACACGCCTTGGAGGCGTCTCCCACTGCATCGGTCCCGATGAACGGACCTTGAGCCAATATCTTGCCTCTCCCACTCGGTGGGGGAGGCGCGAGGCCGCAGGCCGAGCGGAGGGGGCAACACCCCTGGAGGAGTTGCCGCGCGAGCGGGGAGAAGAGTGGCTCGCTACTTTCCGAACCTTCGCTCTCTGCTCGTGAAGTCGCGCAGGGCGCGGAGGAAGTCGACCCGGCGGAAGCCGGGCCAGTGGACGTCCACGAAGGAGTATTCGGCGTAGGCCGCCTGCCAGAGCAGGAAGCCGGAGAGGCGGGACTCGCCGCTTGTGCGGATCACCAGATCGGGATCGGGCACGTCGGCGGTGTAGAGGTGAGAGGCGATCGACGCGGCGTCGATCGCCTCGGCGAGTTCCTCGGGCTGGAGGCCCTCGGCGGCCAGCTTGCCCACCAGGTCGCGTACCGCGTCCACGATCTCCTGGCGGCCTCCATAGGCGAGGGCGATGGTGAGTCGCCTTCCTCCGATCGCCGATCCGGCGGCGAGCCGCTCTGCGGACTCCCTGACCCGTTCCGGCAGCAGGTGCAGGCTTCCGACGACTCCGACCCGGAGATCGGGTCCGGCCACTGCGGGAAGGCGATCGAAGAGATCGACGAGCACGTCGTAGTAGGGGTTGAGTTCGTCCGCAGGGCGCTCCAGGTTCTCCTGAGAGAGCAGCCAGCAGGTCAACGCCGGCACCTCGAGGTCGCGACACCAGCCGAGGAACTCGACGAACTTGTCCATCCCCGCCCGGTATGACGAGGCGTAGTCGGGCAGCCCGGCGAGGCGGGCGAAGCGACGGTGCCCGTCGTGGATCACCCCGATGTGCCGCGGGAGCCGGGTGCGGTCCAGCGAACGAAGCAGCCGCTCCTCGTAGAGCCGGTAGACCGGCCGAAGCAACGCGCCACCCGACCCGTTCATCTCAGGTGCCTTTCCGGGGACATCAGCCGAGCCCGCAGGCGTCCGTCCCGTTGAAGAACCCCTCCTTGAACGCCTGGAACCGATCGAAGGCACCGGCCCCCGAGCCCTCCTCGCCGGGCGTACCCGAGAGGGTGAGGAACCCGGCGATCCCCTCTTCCAGGTCACCGGCCGACAAGTAGAGCTGCATCGGGTTGTCGGCCACGGTGAGCGCCGCCGTCCAGGTACCGGTGAGGCAGTCGGCCTGCAAGGCCGCGTCGACGCCATCGGTGGGCAGGCCCGCCCGCTCCTGTACGGCATGACCCCACTGGGTGGCGAGCACGAGTCCGACGGCGAAGTCCCCGACTTCGGTGTACAGCGACGGGAAGAGGCCCTCGTCGTCCCAGGCGACGTAGTCGTCGGGTGGGCAGTAATAGGCGTTGCCCTCATAGAACGAGCGGTCGGCCCCGAAACCGCCGCAGGATGGAAGGTCGCCGCTCGACGGCCGGTACGGGATCACCTGCGACACCGGGGTCCAGGTGTCCCCGAAAAGGTCGGGATAGACGATGCCCCAGTAGATCTCCAGTGCCGCGGTGATCGTCGGGGCGACCTCGGCCAGCGGCAGGTCGCCACCCTGGCTCGGATCATCACCGACCTGAAGGTCGATGAAGACGATCGGCGGCTGATCGGTCTCATAGGTGGCGCATCGCGGCACACCATCGGTGAACCCGTCGAAGAAGGCATTGAGGCGATCGAAGGAACCGCCGTGGGCGTCGGGCCCTCCGGGGGCGTTGCCCAGGCCGTCCCCGATGAGCAGGAAACCGGCCATGGCCTCCTCGAGGTCGCCGGGTTCGAGTCTGAGCACGTCGCTCTCATCGTTGGCGATGTGCCCGGTCCACGCCCCTGCGAAGCAGTCGGCCTGGAGCTCGGAGATGATCGTCGGCTGGTTGACCTCATCGAACCCGTACCGGTTCTGGATGGCGTGTCCCCACTCGTGAGCGAGGACGAGAGCGACGGTGAAGTCGCCGAATTGCTGGAAGAGCGGCGCCATCAGGCCTTCGGCGTCCCACTGGATCGTGTCGTCGGCTCCGCAATAGAAGGCGTTCTCTTCGTACTCCCGGCGCTGCATCGGACCGCCGCAACGCGGCTGATCTCCCTGGGAGACGTAATACGGGCCGAGGTCGGCGAGCGGTTGGAAATCGATCCCCCATTCCCGGGGCATCTCGGCCGACCAGTAGGTCTGCAGGTCGGCGATCGTGGCATTCTCTATCTCGTCGACCGTGGTGATCGGAGTGAAGTCGCCGCCGGCGACGGTGGTGCCGGTGGTCGTCCCGTTCAGGCAGATGTCGATGATCTCCTGGGCGACCGGATCGGAACCGATGTCGGCCTCGTTCAGAGCGAGGAAGTCTTCGACGGTCAGGCGTGCCTCGAACTCCCGAATGGTGCATCGGCAGAAGGCGTCACCCGAGGTCGGAGAGCATCCACCCATGTAGGCATCGATCAGCCCCTGCGGATAGGTGCCGGTCGTGGTCGCGGTCGTCGTCGTGGTGGTGCCGGTGCCGTTCGTCGTGGTCGTGAACAGCGGCCCGGTGGCATCGTCGCCGCAGGCCGTGGCCACGAGTGCGAGGACCGCCAGCATCGGTGCGAGTCGTCTCATCGCCGCCACCCCCGCCACGGGCCGGGTCGAGGCGCGGTGTCGACGACGGTCGTCACCGAGATCGGCTCCCCGGACACCGCCCCCAACCGCTTCACGAGCCATTGGTCGAACGGGTCCGACGACACCCACAGGCTGTCCAGGGCCGCTTCAGGATCCGTCGCCTCGGTGAACACCGCCGATAGGTACCGGTCGCCGTCGGCGACGAGTGACACCACCTGGCGGGTCACCCCACGGCGCCGCTGCGACTGCGCCCACTCGATGCGCTTGGAGCCCATCAACTCGGCGTGCAGCGCCTTCCACTCGTCGAGTTTCCCCGAGGCGATCGGAACGAGGGTGAGAACGGCGGCCACGACACCTCCAGAGGGACTCCGCGGGATCGAAACAGTAGCGAGGGTCGGCTCTATCGGCCCGCAAGGGTGCGGTACAAGGAGACCAGCTTCCGGGCCCACGCCGAGCCGTCGAATTCCTCGCGAAACCGCTCCATGGCCGCCTTGCCCATCCATCTCCTGGTGTCCTCATCCCTGGCCAATGATCGGACTGCGTCGGCAAGCGCGTCGGAGTCGCCGGGAGGAACCAACATCCCCGTCGCCGGCGTGACGATCTCGGGGATGCCCCCCACGTCGGAGGCCACTGCGGGCACTCCGGCGGCGAGGGCATGGATCAGTGTCGTGGGCAGCGCGTCGAAGAATGCGGGGTGGACGACCAGGTCGGATGCGGCGAGGAGGCGGGGGACGTCTTCACGAAACCCGGTGAGCACGATCCGCCCGGAAGGCAGGTCTGCGACGAGG
>DATECY010000109.1:0-4846 GCA_035286665.1 Acidimicrobiia bacterium | reverse complement strand
ACCCGACCGCGGCGAGCGCATCGGCGGCGGTCATCGACGGGGAGGCGCACAGGTCCTCGACGAGCGCCAGGTTCTCGCTGAGGGAGAGGAGCGGGTAGAGGGCCGGTTCGTGGCCGATGAGGCCGATCCTGGGGCGCACCGTCTCCGCCTCGGGCGTTCCCAGGGTGGCCCCGAGCACGGTGCCGCCTCCCTCGTGGGGGCGGGTGAGGGTCGCCAGGACCCGCAGCAGGGTCGTCTTGCCCGACCCGTTCGCCCCGAACAATCCGACGGCCTCGCCCCGGCCAATCCGGAGATCGACCCGTCTGAGGACGAGAGCGGTGGAGCGTCGCACCGCGATGCTTGCGACGTCGACGACGGGGGCGTCGGACATGGGGGGAGAGTGTACGGCCGGTCCACCGCGCTCAGCCCCGATGGCGCCCCACCACGATGGCGGCTGCCACGGCGGCGCCTCCGGCAGCGACGCCACCGGCATACCACCAGAGGGGGCTGTTCCCGATGCCGAGACGCATCGGCTCGGTGGCGAGGCGGGCACCGGAGACGAATCCGATGGCGAGGCCGGCGATCATCCCGGGACGTGCGTGTCGAGTCTTGAGGAGCACGAGGGCGACGACGGCGGCGGCGGCAAGCAGCACCGCCGCATAGATCTCGACGGGGTGGCGTCCCACCCCCGAAGGCCCGGAGATCGACCAGGGCAGGTTGCTCGGGGTGCCGAGGCATGCCCCACGGGTGAAACACCCGGCATGCCATCCGGCGAGGCCGGCGATCACGGCAGGAGCGATGGCGTCGGCCGTCACCACGAGGGCGCGCCGGGCGGCGATGCCGAACGCCACGACGGCCCCCACCGAGGCGAGGACCGTGTCGACACCGCCGCGGAGGATGAGCACGTCGAGGGGATGGGACAGAGGATTGGTGCCTCCGGCGACCATGGCACCGATGCGCCCCACTCCGAGTCCGACGAACGCCGAGACGAGGGCGAGGTCCCGTAGCCGTCCGGAGTCCTGTTCGGGCGCGACGGTGGCCGCCTCGGCGGCCAGGGTGAGTCGAACGCAGACGGCGGCGATGAGGGCTGCGGCGAGGAGCCCGAACTCCATCAGGGCACCGTTCGGCTGATCTCGTCGATGCCGAGCGCCAGGCTGCGCTCGTCGAGGACGCCCGAGTGCATCGAGACGAGCCTGCCGCCGGGGGCGAAGAAGAAGGTGATCGGCACCCCACGTCCCCCCAAGTCGTTCGGCACCGCCCCGGAAGCGTCGATGTAGTGCTCGATGCCATCGAGGCCGAACTCGGCGATGAACCCCCTGGCCTCGTCCTGGGTGTCGCGCACGTCGATCCCGATGAAGCGGACCGTGTCGCCCGACTCGGCGGCGGCGGATCGCAACAGCGGCGCCTCGGAACGGCAGGGACCGCACCACGATGCCCACACGTTGAGGACCACGGGAAGCGTCGACGCGTCGAGCAACGCGTGGACCTCCGCCGGGGTGGTGGTGGGGAGCGCCGGGACGTCACCGATCGGCACGGACTCTGCGGAGCACGCCGACGCGGCGGCGACGAGGGCAATGGCGACGAGCAGGCGGGGACGCATGGCGGCGGAGTGTACGGCTGACCCGATCACCAACTTGTGGCGGCGAGGCGCCCGGTGAATCGCATCAGAGCGGCAGGGAAGTCGTCGCTTCCGTGCGGGCTAGCGTCGCGTGCGTGATCCTTCCCACTCCCACCATCGAGGACATCAGAGAGTCACAGGAGGCGATCGCCGGTCTCATCGTTCGCACGCCCCTCATCGAGGTCGCCGACGGGTCACCCCTGTTCGGCCGCAGGGTGCTGGTCAAGGCGGAGACGCTGCAGCGGACCGGGTCGTTCAAGGACCGGGGGGCGACGGCTTTCCTGCACCGCCTCGGTCCCGAGGGCAGGTCCCAGGGCGTGGTGGCGTTCTCGTCGGGCAACCACGCCCAGGCGGTCGCCGCGGCCGCCGCTCGATTCGGCGTCCCGGCGACGATCGTGATGCCCTCGGACGCCCCCGCCGTCAAGGTGCGGCGCACCGGCGAGCGGGGAGCGACGATCATCACCTACGATCGGGCCACCGAGGATCGCGAGGCCATCGCCGCCGGTGTCGCCGCCGAGACCGGGGCGGCGATCGTCCCTCCCTACGACCACCCGTGGACGATCGCCGGCCAGGGGACCGCCGGTCTCGAGATCGCCGCCGACGCCCTCAGCCTCGGGGTGACCGATCCGATCGTGCTCGTGCCCACCGGTGGGGGTGGCCTCGTCGCCGGAATCGCTCTCTCCCTGAGCGTGGATCTCCCCGACGCCGACGTGTGGACGGTGGAGCCGGAGGCATTCGACGATCACCGGCGCTCGTTCGCTGCCGGGGAGCGGGTGGGCGTCGCCGCGGGTGCGACCTCGATCTGCGACGCCCTGCTCGCTCCGACCCCGGGGGAGATCCCGTTCGAGATCAACCGCCGTCTCGTGAAGGGGTCGGCGGCGGTGAGCGACGATCAGGTGCGGGCGGCGATCCGTTTCGCCGCGGAAGAACTGCGGCTCGTCGTCGAGCCGGGCGGGTCCGTCGGCCTGGCGGCGCTGCTCGCGGGATCGGTGCCGGGAACCCGGCCGGTCGTGATCGTCCTGTCCGGCTCGAACGTCGACCCGGCCCTGCTCGCCGGGTGCCTCGCTTCCTGAGCCCTACACCGCGATCCGGGTGAGCGTGGTCACCGGCCGCGCCGGCAGGTCGAGCGGCCCGTCGGCGTCGAGCAGGCGCACCCCCTCTCCGGTGAGCCACTTCCACACGATGTGAGCCTCCTCGGCGTCGGTGACCGTGGCCGGTGATTCGACCAGGCCGTCGCTGGTCCCTCCGAATGGGAGGAGCGGGACTCGATCCCCCTCCGGCCACGAGGCGATGAGCCGCCCCCGGTCGATGAGTGCCCCGCCGTCGCTGCCTTCGGCGCGCACCATCCCGGCGCGCTGCATCGCCATCCAGGCTCGTCGGCGTTCCAGGGCCCGGGCGACGGCGCGGTGCCGGTCCCGCACCCACCCCGCCTCTTCGAAGCGCTGCTCGCCGGCGAGGCCGACGATGCGCGCTTCGAGTCGCCCGAGGATGAGCCCGGGGTCGGCATCCACGGCGCGCACGAGGGTTTCGACGACGGGGAGGTACTCCTCACGGCTCAGCGTGCCGTCGCACGGGCACATCGCCGCCCCCAGTTGGGCGAACGGGCACGGCGCCACCCGCGATCCGGGCCGGTGGGTGCACCGCCGCACCGGGAGTGCGTCCCACAACGCCTCCATCACCACTCGGGCCGAGGTCTGGGTGCGGAACGGGCCGAGATGGAAGAGGGCGTCCGGGACCACTGTTCTCGCCAGCGACAGGCGTGGGAACGCCTCGTTGGTGAGCCTGACCCAGTGCGACGATCGGGGCGGCTTGGAGCGCTTGTTGTGACGGGGGCGATGGGCGGCGATGAGGCGCAGTTCGGTGACCTCGGCCTCCAGTTCCGTGTCGCACACCCGATGGTCCACGGAATCCAACTCGCGCAGCATCTGCTGTACCGAGCGGCGGGTGTCGCCGTAGAAGTAGGAGCGGACCCGGGAGCGGAGGTCCTTCGCCTTGCCGACGTAGAACACCTCGCCGCGTCGGTCGCGGAACAGGTACACACCGGGACGGCGGGGGAGGCCGTCGGCGAGGGTGATCTTGCGGTAGTCGGCGCGGCCGCGAGCGGTGGGGAGGGCGAGCAGGTCGTCGAGATGGGTGACCCCGATCGTGCCCGCCCGCTCCAGCAGCCACCACAGCAGGTGCGCCGTCGCCAGGGCATCGTCCAGGGCACGGTGGCTGGGGGCGACCGGGGAGCGGGCGTAGGCGGCGAGCGAGCCGAGGGTGAGGTCGCGGATCTCGTTGTGGACGAGACGCCGGGCCAGTCCCAGGGTGTCCACCGATCGGTTGGGGAGGCGGCCGTACCCGTGCGCCTCGGCGGCGGCGTTGAGGAAGGAGAGGTCGTAGCGGACGTTGTGCCCGACGATCACCGCGTCGCCGAGGAACTCGATGAAGGCCGGCATCACCTCCGACACTCGGGGCGCCTCCACGACCATGGCATGGGTGATCCCGGTGAGGATGGTGATGAACGGAGGGATCGGCAGGCCCGGGTTCACCAGGGTGTGGAACCGTCCGGTCTCCACCCCGCCCCGGTACCGCACCGCCCCGATCTCGGTGATGCCGAGGTCGGCGGCCGAACCTCCGGTCGTCTCCAGGTCGAGGACGCAGAACGGAACCTCGGAGAGATGCGCTCCGAAGTCGTCGAAACTGCGCTGGATGGCAAGAGACATGGCCCGAGCGTAGTCGAACAGGTGTTCGGGAGACGGCAACGGGGGTGATGGAGATCGGGTGTGGTGGCGCTGGCTGAGGCCACCAGGTATTAACCTCTCCTGATGGTGAAGGCGGCTGGAGTCTATGCCCGGATCTCGTCTGATCCGGAGGGGACCCATCTGGGGGTGGATCGCCAGATCGCGGACTGTGAAGCCCTGGCCTCGTCTCTTGGATGGCCCGTCGGCGGGGTGTACGTGGACAACGACGTGTCGGCGTATTCGGGTCGGCGGCGTCCCGAGTATGAGCGGTTGTGTGAGGACATCAAGGCCGGCACGGTCGACGGGCTGTTGGTGTGGCATCCGGACCGCCTGCATCGCAGTCCCCGGGAGTTGGAGGACTTCATCGATCTGTGTGAAGCCGCGAGCCTCACGAACATTCGCACGGTGCGGGCGGGAGATGTTGATTTGACCACGCCGAACGGACGGATGGTTGCCAGACTGGGTGGGGTGATCGCTCGTGGGGAGTCCGATAAGGCCGCTGACCGTCTGCGTCGTAAGCATTTGG
>DATECY010000108.1:0-4560 GCA_035286665.1 Acidimicrobiia bacterium | reverse complement strand
GTCTTGTGGAACGACATGTCGAGGTCGAGGAGGTGCTCGGCGAGGCGGGCGCGCATCTCGTTGGTGGCCGTCCAGCCCACCTGCTCGGCGAAGTAGGTGGCGGCGACGTTGAGCGCCTGATACGAGACGGCGAACACCATGAACCATGCCGCCAGCCCGAGCAGTTCGCCGATGCCGGCGCCCGCCTGGGCGCGGTCGATGAATCGCCGGATCAGCTGCGGGTTGAGCACCTGGAGGGTGATACCGGTGAACAGCAGCACCGCGAGCACGACGACGCGTGCCCGCAGGGGGCGCAGGTATCTGTTGAGCAGGCGCCAGTAGGCGCGGACCGGGATCATGGGGCTCCTGAATCGAGCGGGCGCAGACGCGCCAAAGAAGGGGGGTGGTGAAGTGGCGCCCGCCGACCGGTGGGACGCGTGTCAGGATGTCCGAACGCGCTCGGTCAACGGGCGGTGG
This sequence comes from Acidimicrobiia bacterium, assembly GCA_035286665.1. Lineage (GTDB taxonomy): Bacteria > Actinomycetota > Acidimicrobiia > Spongiisociales > UBA11373 > RBG-16-68-21. The sequence continues at coordinate 4,104 of DATECY010000108.1, read as the reverse complement.
TCGGGTTCCTCAACATCGCGTGCCTCCTTGCAGTCCCGTCAGAGATCTGCGGGAAGGAACTTTCGCAGGACGCAAGGAATGTGTCAACGCGACGGAGGGTGTCGGGTACCGAGTGTGACGCTGGGGGAGCGGAACGGTGAAGTCAGTGGCCCGTCGGGAATCCTGTCGAAACATGACTGTGCCGGGCATTGGGTTTGGGCTCACGATCGCCTCGGAGGCTCGGCGGTCCTTGCAGAAGGGGACCGAGAACCTACTTGGGACCGAGAAGTCGATCCGGGGGCGATCGATGGTCCTCCCCCGGGGACGAGGAGTAGGTCTCTGCTTCAGAGGTACCGGGCCCGCGGTTCCTGTCGAACCGCTAACGCGACTTGGGCCCCAGAGGCCCAACACGGGCCAACGCGACGCCGCCGGCAAAGCCGCCGATGGCGCCGCCGAGGCCAAGGACACCCAGAATCAGCATTTCGCCGGCGGCCAGGCCCGCGTCCCCCGAGTCCGGAAACTGCGGCTCTAGCGGCTCGGACTGTTCCTGTTCCTGGACCGGATCATAGAAGGTCACATGCCTAAAGGAGCTGGTCGTGCACGATCGGGTCACGGCCGTCAGCGTGTAATTCATGAACGGGGGACCCGGGGAGGCAGTGGGGAGGACCCCGTTCCCGAAAGCGAAGAAGTCGCCCCTCCAATCGACCACCGTCGACTCATCGGTAGCAAGGGGCTCTCCATCCAAGAGCCAGGTCACCCCCTCGCCCGCGGTGAACCCGGTTCCTAAGACGACCACGCTGCCCATCATCGACTCCGTGACCAGGTATGGGGCATTGGGGTACAGGCCGTTGCCCGGGAAGGTATACCCGACGAGGCCCTTGGGAACCCCCTCCGGGATGTAGAGGTCCCCAACCTCCTCCGGGATATTGTCCGCAACCTCCCACGCCGACAGCCGACATTCGCCGGGATCCGAGTAGATCCCGATCGTCTCCAGCATGTCGGCGGTGACGGTGAGCGGCGGCACCGTGGCGAGGTCGATCGCCGGGCCCGCACCCAACGTCGTCGTGGCAATGCATGACTTGGATCGAGCCCACCACTCCGGCGGTCCCACGGTGTCGAAGGCGTCATTCGGGGGGGCAAACGGCATGATGAACGTGCCATCCGGGTTTACCGGCCCCTTGGGCCCGGACATCACAGCCTCGGGGTCGAGGCTCGGCGAGTTCGCCAGGGTGAGCACCACCATCTCCCCCGGCGTAAGACCGGACCCGAACGTGACGTACTTGTTGTGCATGAAGAAGGGGAGGTCGGGGCTGGTGGTGAACTGCATGATGGTGATCGAGCAGGGTCCCATCGCCGGCTCACTTGGTTGATCGACATACAAGAGAAAGGTGGGCTTGCACGTGGGGCCGTAGGGTGGCTTCTGGCTCACTTCGATCCAGTAGTACCCCTCGGGCCAATCGGGAACCTTCACCTCCACGTGGATCTGGCCACTGTCGTCGGGCAACCCGTCCCCGTCACCGACCCAGTGGCCTTCCCCCTGGAGCGACCCGGGTTCCTGGTTCCCAACGACGAGCGGCGTCTGTGCCGGCACCGCTTTGAACCGGACCGCAACTGCGTATTCGCCGGTCATCGCATCGACTATTAGCGGATTCGGGTCGTGCTCGAACCCGGTTCCATCGACATGGAAGGTCTCCCCCGGGGGCAGGTCGATCGGATACCCGCCGTCATCGAAGCGCGTGATCGTCAGACTGCACTCGTCACCCAGACCCAGAGTGATCTCGGGTGTCAGCCCGATTGGAGTCATCGTCGTGGTGGTCGCGGCCGTAGTCGTAGTCGCGGCCGTAGTCGTAGTCGCGGCCGTAGTCGTGGTCGTGGTCGTGGTCGCGGCCGGGTTGACTACTACCTGCTTGCGGGCGCTGGCACACGAATAGCGCCCCGACCAACCGGTCGCCTGTACGACATGGGTGCCGGGCGAGGAGAAGATGTAGGTGGTCGAGATCGATCCGGAACCGTCGGTGGTGCCCTGATGGACGATGGCGCCGTCGACCGAGAGAGCGACGGCGCTGCTCGCATTGAAGTTCACCCCGGTGATGGTTATGGGCGTACCGACGTCGACGGTGGTCGCCGACACAGTCACATCGCACGATGCTTGGACGCCGCCGGCCTCGGACATCACCAGCAGCGATCCCGCAACCAGCATCGTGAGGCAGAGGCGGCCCAAGTGGATCATCGCATCGCCTTCTTTCCCAGCAGCCACCCTGCGATCAGGCCGACCAGCACCGCCACCACTGCCGTCGCCGTTCCCAGCAGCAGCATCGAGCCACCGCCGTCCGAGGGGGTCTCAGCAAATGCGGCGATGGTCCCCCCGTTCGTCACGATCGTCGAGCCGCCGGTCCCCGGAGCCGCCGTCGTCGCCGAGCCAGCAGTGGTGCCCGTCGGCTCGGGTGGTTGTGTGGTGGTGTCCCCTGGAGGCGTCGTGCCCGGCGGCGTCGTGGTCTGCGGAACCGTCCCCAGCTCGATGATCGGGTCACCCTGGGCCCCCGGGTCGAACGGGATCGCCGCGGGGAGGTCGCTCACACTCACCACCAGCGTGGTCGTCGTGGTCGGCACCGGCGTCACGATCAGGGGTGGGAACGTGATGACGGGGCCGGCTCCTTCGACGAGGATCGCGCCCTCGGCAACGCAGGGAGGGCTCCCTTCGCTGCCGCTCGCCTTGATGGGGTACTGACCGGAGGCGGTGAACGAATACCCGATCGAGTACGACCCGGAAGCGTTGGCTGGTCCGATCCCCTTCGCCCCCGGGCCCGAGCCGATGAAAATGGCCACGTATTCGCCCGGATCGAACCCCCCACCACCTATCGGGCCGTAGATGAAACCGCTCGCATGGACCGCGCCCTCAGGCACGATGATGAAACAGTCCCGCGACGCTGGCGCGACGCCGTGGAGCGCCAATGCCGCGACCACACCGAAAGCGCCGACCACCCGCCCCACAGGGGACCCCCCGGAATCTCAAACTCCAGGCGGGCCGCACGGCCCGTCTAGGCCCCGATCGGACGGTACTCCTCGTAGGACTCTGCCGTCAACCGACGCGGCATCTCCCCCTCCGAGAGTCGAGTCCCTCGGGTCCTTGGACCTCACCGGCCGAGGCATACGGTCCAGTGTCGTCCCCGAGCGTGCTCTTCTGAGCGACCGATCCGTCTGGCTCGAGGGTCGATCGCCGTGTCGGACGGTCGCTTCCCGTGCCAGGTACCCGCTCTCTTCTCCCGGTACGCTCGCCTCATGCCCGACACCCTGACCACGCTCATCGGGGAAGACCTGATCGCCGAGCGGGTCGGCGAGTTGGCCGCCGAGATCGATCGTGACTACGCCGGCGCGGAGGAACTCGTCCTCATCGGGGTGCTCAAGGGGTCGTTCATGTTCCTCGCCGACCTGGCTCGCCGGCTGCAGACGCCGCACCGGGTGGAGTTCATCTCGGTGTCGTCGTACGGCGATCGGGAGAGCGAAGATCCGGGTGCGGTCCGGCTCATCCTCGACGTGCGCCACGACATCGGCGGCAAGCACGTCCTCGTCGTCGAGGACATCGTCGACACCGGCCACACCCTCGCCTATCTCGTTCGTCTTCTCAATGCCCGGCTCCCTGCGTCGCTCAAGACCTGCACGCTGCTGCGCAAGCCGGATCGCACCGAGGTGGAGGTGCCCATCGACTACCTCGGATTCGACATCCCCGACGTCTGGGTCGTCGGCTACGGGCTCGACTTCGCCGAGCGTCATCGCACCCTTCCCCGCATCTGCGCGATGAAGCAATCGGAGTAAACCGTCGACTCTCAGTCTCCCCCTCCCACTTCGTGGGAGGGGGCCGGCCTGGAGGGCAAGACCCTGGAAGAAGCGTCGGCGCGGCATGCTGATCGAGGGTCGTTGCCCCCTCCGCTCGCTCGCTGCGCTCGTTCGGAGGCGCGCGGTGGAGGCAAGACCCGAAGTGGGTAACGGGTAACTTCCTCCCCATGGACCCCACCGTCTCGGACAAGCTGCTCTCCGCCTATTCCGCCCGGCTCGATGCCGCACCCGACGCCATGTCGGCGTTTCCGGGGGAGAGCGGCGCCCGTCAGCCGGTACACACGGTCTACG
>DATECY010000107.1:0-2762 GCA_035286665.1 Acidimicrobiia bacterium | reverse complement strand
GCACCAGGCGTGATCCTTGCCCTCGATGCTGAACACCGGCTCGTGGTCGTATCCAAGGGACAAGTAGTCGACTAGGTGTGCATCGCGGGGAGGTTGTCCCTGATGATGCTGGTGGGGGTGGCCCATCCGAGCGCTCCGTGGGAGCGGTGGTGATTGTAGAAGTGGATGAAGCCGTCGTAGGCCCGGGCGCGTTGGGCTTCTGAGGTCCAGGGCCGGATGTAGGCCCATTCCTCCAACAGGATCCGGTGGAAGCGTTCGATCTTGCCGTTGGTCTGTGGCCGGTAGGGTCGGGTCTTGGCCACGGTGGTGGCGGTGGCGGCACACGCCCGATGCCACAGGCCGGATCGGTAACACGAACCGTTGTCGGTGATCACCCTCTGGGGTGTGATCCCGATGGACTGGTACCAGGCGGCGGCGCGTGCCCAGAACCCTGCCGCGGTGACGGCTTGCTCATCGTCGTGGATCTCGGAGTAGACGATGCGGCTGCGGTCGTCGATCGCCGAATGCAAGAATCGGTAGCCGGCCATCCGGTCCTTGGCACCCTCGTCGGCGTAGCCTCGGCCCCGGGTCCGCCACCCGCCACCAGGGGGGATCCCGGCGAGTTTCTTGACATCCACGTGGATCAGCTCCCCGGGCCGTTCCCGCTGATACCGCTGCGGCGGGATCTTGGTGGCCCGGTCACCCCGATCCAGGCGGCCCATCCCCTCCCGATGCAGGATCACCTGGACCGTCGAGGCCGCCAACCCCACCTCGAAGGCGATATGACCCGCACCCCAACGACGCCTCCGACGCAGATCGATCACCCGCCGACACACCCCCTCGGGAGTCCGGTTCGGGGAGCGCCGCGGCCGGCTCGACCGGTCCACCAACCCGCCGTCCCCGTCGGCGAGGAACCGGTCCCGCCACTTACGCACCGTCTTGGCATCAACCTGAAACCGCTGCGCGGTCGCCGTCACCGACCAGCCGCCACCAACAACACACTCCACCATCCGCCGCCGACCCTCCGGCGTCAACGGAGCATTCGGATGCTGACCAGTACCGTTCGACATGAGCCCTCCCTGCGAGTTGTGAGTCGTTCAGCCCACAGTCTCGTTCGGAGGGCTCACCCCATCCCGCCAAGGACAACGTCCCCGGTTGTCACAACTAGCCGACTCGGAACGTCCAGACGTATTCGCCCGGATCGGGGTTTTCGCCGGTCACGCGATCCCATCGGACATAGATGGTGTGATCACCCGCGGTCCAGCCGTCGTAACCGCCGTCGTCCTGGGGCCGCCACCGCCAGTCGCCCGTGGCCTCGGTGACCGCCAGCTGAGAGATCGGCACCGGGATGCCGTCGGCGACCAGGTCCAGGATCTCGTAGCCCACGGGCAGGTCGACCTCGATGGTGGTCTGCCGCACCACCACGTCGCCGGGGAGCGGGAACACCGCTTCGAGCGGATCGGGGAGGGCACCCGCCTCGCCATTGGGGTAGAAGGCCACGACCGCGGTCACGATGCCCGCCAGGGCCAGGATCAGCCCTCCCATCAGCATTCGGTATCGGCCTCGATCCACGAATCCGATGGTAGGTCCGGCGGCTATCCGTGCCCCCGCTACCGTTCTCCCATGCGCACGAACCCGGTGCTCGGCGAGCTCGGCACCTATCCGATCACCGAGATCCAGGAGACCGCGCGGCGGATGAGCGATGCCGGGGAGCGCCTCATCGACTTCTCACTCGGCGATCCGCGAGAGCCGACGCCCCGGTTCATCCGTGAGGCCGCGGCCGCGGCAATTCCCGAGGTTTCCCAGTACCCGACGGTCAGCGGCCTGTACTCGCTGAGGGCTGCGATCGCCGGCTACGTCGGTCGTCGGTTCGGGGTGGACGTCAACCCGTCGACCCAGGTGATACCGACCGCGGGCGCCAAGGAGGCGATCTTTACCACGCCGTTCGCGTTCGTCGACTCCAAGGCCGGCCAGGCAGGCGTTTACTGCACGCCCGGTTACCCCGTGCATGAACGCGGGGTGCGATTCGCCGGTGGGGAAGCGGTCGGGGTCCAGCTGCGGGATGACTTCGTGTTGCGCGCAGGGGACGTCCCGGAAGCCATCTGGTCCCGTCTCCGTCTGCTCTGGACCTGCAGCCCGCACAACCCGACCGGAGCCGTCACGGGGACCGCCGATCTGCGTGCTCTGTACGAGCGGTGCCGGGAACACGACACCCTTCTGCTGAGCGACGAGGCTTACGCGGATCTCTGGGAGGACGAACCCCCGACCTCGGCGCTCCAGGTAGCCGACACCGGCTCGATCGGCTCGCTCACCTTTCTGTCTTGCAGCAAGCGTTCGGGCATGACCGGGTATCGGAGCGGGGCCATCGTCGGAGATGCAGAGGCGATCGCCGCCCTGAAGTCGCTCCGCTCCTCGATCGGCGTCGGGTCGCCAGAGTTCATCCAGGCGGCGGCGACTGCGGCGTGGAACGACGACGAGCACGCCGAGGAGCGCCGGTTGATCTTCAACGCGAAACGTGCCGTCCTTCGATCGCGGTTCGAGGCGTCCGGAGTCAGGGTGGTGGCTTCGGGCGCAGGCCTCTACCTGTGGATTGCCGTCGACGACGACATGGCCGCCACCAAGCGCTTGCTGGCCGAGGGAGTGGTCGTGTCCCCGGGCTCGGTGTTCGGCGCCGGCGGCGAGGGGCATCTCCGGCTGGCGCTGGTGCCGACCCTCGAGGAATGTGCCGAAGCGGCGGAGGTGGTGGTCGGATGTCTTCGAACCGTGAGCTGATCGACGCGGCG
>DATECY010000106.1:0-9905 GCA_035286665.1 Acidimicrobiia bacterium | reverse complement strand
ACGAGTCGATGTACGAAGCTACCCGGCTCTGACCGGCAAGCGATCGACATCCAGGAACCGGCTGCCGACACCTCGAGGGTGCGGAGTCCCGGCGAGAGACAACGGGGGACTCTGTTCGTACCGGGAGTGGGAGTCGAACCCACACGAGTGTTACCTCGGCGGATTTTGAGTCCGCTGCGTCTGCCATTCCGCCATCCCGGCGCGCTCGGGATGATACGCGAAGGCGTCGTACCATCGGTTCTTCATGGCCCGACGCGAGGAACGCCTCTTCCGCATCAACGACGAGATCGCCCGTCTCCGTGAGGAGGTGCGGCTCACGGCCGAGGAGTTGCGAATCCACCGGCACCTCGACGACGACGCCCGCCGGGATGCCGCCGTGGGCGGGCCGATCGAACAAGAGGATGCCAGGGACACCGCCGCCGACGTCGCCCGGTTCCAGCGACTCGTCGACGACTTGGAGGGCAAGGTCACCGCCCTTGAGGCGAAACGGGTGCGGCTGCTCGAGCGCCTCGGCTGAGCGCCCGGGGCACCGGGTCACGGTCGCCCCCTACCATCGCCCCATGCCCACGCTGGCCCTGTTGGACGGACACAACCTCGCCTACCGGGCCTTCTACGCCCTCCCCAGCGACCTGGCGACCCCGACGGGACAGGTGACCAACGCGGTGTACGGGTTCACCTCGATGATCATCAAACTCCTCGACGACGAGCATCCCGACGCCATCGCCGTCGCCTGGGACACGCCGACACGCACGTTCCGCAAGGAACAGTACGAGGAGTACAAGGCGCAGCGTGAGGCGGCGCCCGACCTGTTCCGCAGCCAACTGCCCCTCATCCACGAGGTCGCCGACGCCCTCAACCTCGCCCAGTTCGAGGCGCCCGGGTGGGAGGCCGACGACGTCATCGCCACGATCGCCCGCAAGGCGGAGGCCGCCGGGTGGGAGGTCCTGATCGTCACCGGCGACCGCGACACCTTCCAACTCGTCGGTGGTCTCATCAAGGTCTATTACATCCGCAGGGGGGTCACCGACACGGTGATCGCCGATGCCGCCTACGTGGAGGAGCGCTATGGGGTGACGCCGGCGCAGTACCCGGACTACGCGGCGCTCCGCGGCGACTCGTCGGACAATCTCCCCGGCGTGCCCGGTGTCGGAGAGAAGACGGCATCGAAGCTCATCGGTGGGTACGGCTCGCTGGAGGTTCTCTACGACCATCTCGACGAGCAGACCCCCAAGCTGCGGGAGAACCTCGCCGCGGCCCGGGAGCAGGCGTTCCTCAACCGCGACCTCACCCGCCTCGTGGAGGACGTGGACGTCGATGCCGACCTCGAAGCGATGCGGCTGCGGCCGTGGGACCCAGGGGAGGTCCGCAGGGTGTTCGACGCGCTGGCGTTCCGCTCCCTCTGGCAGCGGCTCCAGGAGGTTGGCGGCGGGGGAGAGCCCGAAGCCGCCGAGGTGCTCGACGTCGAGGTTGGCACCGGGTCGGGGGCGGAGGCGGTTGCCGCGGCCGGAACCGGGATGCTCGCCATCGACGGGGTGTGGGAGGGAACCGACCTCATCGGGCTGGCGGTGGCATCGAGCGACGGCGCGACGTTCGTTCCCTACGACCGGCTCGGCACCCTCTCGGGTGTGCTGGCGGACCCGTCCGTCCCCAAGGCTTTTCACGACGCCAAGCCCCTCATGCGCGCCCTGCTCGAGGCGGACGGCGACGTGCGCGGCCTGGCCTTCGACACCGCCCTCGCTGCGTACGTCGTGAACCCCGCCGCCGGGATGCAAGACCTGAGCGACCTCGCCGGGCGGGTGCTCGGCATTGAGATCGATCCGGCGACCGCCACGGAGCGGGCTTCGGCCCAGGGCACGCTGGCCTTCGATGCGTCGGGCCCCGACCTGGAGGCAGCGGCGCGCCGCGCCACGGCGGTGGCCATGCTGGTCGAGCCGCTCACCGAGCAGCTCGACGCACGGGGTGGTCGCATGCTTTTCGATGAGGTCGAGATCCCGCTGGTGCGGGTGCTGGCCCGCATGGAGGATGCCGGGATCCTCGTGGACCGCGAGTACCTCGAGGAGTTGGGAGAAAGCCTTCGCGACCGTCTTGCCACATTGGAGAAGCAGATCTATCAGGCGGCAGGAGAGTCCTTCAACATCAACTCGACGCTCCAGCTGCGGGAAGTCCTCTATGACCGACTCAAGCTCCCCGTGCTCAAGAAGACCCCCAAGGGCCAGCCCTCCACCGACGCCTCGGTACTGCAGAAGCTCGTCGACGAGCACCCGATGGTCGAGCACCTCCTCCACTACCGCGAGCTGGAGAAGCTCAGGTCCACCTACGTGGACGGGCTGCTCCCGCTCATCGCCGAGGACGGCCGCATCCACTGCTTGTTCAACCAGACCGGCGCCGCGACGGGCCGGATCTCGTCGGAGCAGCCGAACATGCAGAACATCCCGGTGCGCTCCGAAGAGGGCAGGACGATCCGTCGGGCGTTCGTGGCGCCCCCGGGCCACGTCTTCGTCGTCGCCGACTACAGCCAGATCGAGTTGAGGATCCTCGCCCACCTGTCGGGCGACCCCGGCCTCACCGGGGCGTTCGCCGCGGGCGAGGACGTCCACACCGCCACCGCCGCCCGGGTGTTCGGCGTGCCCCCCGGCGAGGTGTCGCCCGACCTGCGGCGCAGGGCCAAGGTGATCAACTTCGGCCTCCTCTACGGGATGGAGGCGTACGGGCTCGCCCAGCGCCTCGAGATCGGGGCCGACGAGGCGAAGGCGCACATGGACGCCTACTTCTCGCAGTTCACCAAGGTCGAAGAGTTCATGACCGGCATCGTCACCGAGGCGCGGAACTCGGGGTACACCGAGACGATTCTCGGGCGTCGCCGCTACCTGCCCGAGCTGACGTCGAGCAACTTCCGGGAGCGGCAGGCGGGGGAGCGGATGGCCCTCAACGCCCCGATCCAGGGCTCGGCCGCCGACATCATCAAGAAGGCGATGATCCAACTCGATCGCGAGCTGGAGGCCGGAGACCTCGGGGCCATGATGCTGCTGCAGATCCACGACGAGTTGGTCATCGAGACGCCGGTCGGCAACCTCGAGGCGACGGTGGCACTGGTGCGCGCGGTCATGGAGGGGGTCGTGTCCCTGCACGTCCCGCTGGTGGTCGACATCGCCACCGGCCGCTCGCTCGCCGACGCCAAGGGATGAAGGGTTTGACCGCCACGGGCCCATTTTCGCTGTGGTAGCCTTTCTCCGCCTCCGGGCCAACGGCTCGGAGAGTTCCCATTCCGAGGTGACCCACATCCATGACCGATGAGACCGTGAACGCGTCCACTGCCGAAGAGGCCCCGGCCGAAGTGCCGATGACCCACTCAGCCGTGGCGGTCGAGGTGCCCGCAGGCGCCACCGAGACCGACGAGAGCCTGCCCTCCGGTTCCACTGCCGGCGAGGAGGCTCCGCCTTCCAGTGCCGGCGAGGAGGCTCCGCCTTCCAGCGCCGTCGCCGACTCCATCGAAGTGGCGGATCCCGCTGCCGCTCTCAGGCACTTGGGCGACGTCGCCGACGATCTGTCGGCAGAGGACTTCGCCGCGGCCGTCGAGCGGACCGTGGTGCAGCTCAAGGAGGGCACCCTCGTCACGGGAATCATCGTTCGCGTCGATCCCGACGAGGTGCTCGTCGACATCGGTTACAAGTCCGAAGGCGTCATCCCCGCCAAGGAATTGTCCATCCGCAATTCGGTCAACCCGAGCGAGTTCGCCAAGGTCGGCGACCCGGTCGAGGCTCTCGTCCTCCAGATGGAGGACGCCGAGGGCCGGCTCATCCTCTCCAAGAAGCGGGCCCAGTACGAGCGGGCCTGGGGTCGCATCGAGAAGGTCATGGAAGAGAAGGGCACCGTCACCGGCCAGGTGATCGAGGTGGTCAAGGGCGGCCTCATCGTCGACATCGGCCTTCGCGGATTCCTCCCGGCATCGCTCGTCGAGCTCCGCCGGGTGCGCGACCTGCACCCCTACGTCGGTCAGACCCTCGAGGCGAAGGTGATCGAACTCGACAAGAACCGCAACAACGTGGTGCTCTCCCGCCGCGCCTACCTCGAAGAGGAGCAGGCCGAACAACGCCAGGCGTTCCTCGACGAGCTCAAGGCCGGGGAGATTCGCGACGGCATCGTGTCGTCGGTCGTCAACTTCGGCGCCTTCGTGGACCTGGGCGGCATGGACGGTCTCGTCCACGTGTCGGAGCTGTCCTGGCAGCACGTCAGCCATCCGTCCGAGATGGTGTCGGTGGGCGACAAGGTGATGGTCAAGGTGCTCGAAGTCGATCTCGACCGCGAACGGATCTCCCTGTCGATCCGTCAGACTCGCGACGATCCCTGGGAGTCGTTCAGCAGTGCTCACGGCGTCGGTGACATCGTCGACGGCGTGGTCACCAAGACCGTGCCATTCGGGGCATTCGTGTCCGTTGCCGACGGGGTCGAGGGCCTGGTGCACGTCTCCGAGATCGCCATCCATCACGTGGAGAGCCCCGAGTTGGAGCTCTCGGTCGAGCAGCCGGTCAAGGTGAAGATCACCGAGGTCGAAGGCGAGCGTCGCCGGATCAGCCTATCCATCAAGCAGGCCCTCCCCGAGTGGGAGAGCCGCAGCCAGTGGCAGGACGACCAGCAGCCTGCGGCAGCGGCGGCCCCGGGGCCCGACCGGTTCGGCAAGCGCAAGAAGGCGCAGGAGTTCGAGCGCGAGGAGGAGGCCGGGGAACCCGAGCCAACCTTCAACGCCGACGCTTCCCTCGAGGCCATCCTCGAAGAGCTCAAGCAACGCGGTATCGGCCGCAAGTGATCTGAAAAGGCAACCTGTCGGCGCACCTTCGCAGAGCGTGGGGAGCCTTTCGGGTCGCATTCGAACGAGGCGACGCCTCAAGAAACGTCCGAGCCGTCCGATGAGTTTCCCATGAACTCGTCAACGGGCTCTTGCGCGCCACGCTCCGGCGGGTGGAGATGACGACCCCGGCAAGCCGGCGTCTCGTCGTCGTGGTCGATGCCGACCCTGCCTTCGTGGAGGATGCTCGTCTGCTGCTCCAGGGAGAGCGGGTGCTTGCTGCCCGCACGACCGACGAGGCCGCCGAGATAGTGACCGGAGGTCGGGTGGACCTGGTCGTGCTCGGGCCGTCGTTCGGCAACGAGTCGGCGGTTCTCGGTGCCGGCTCACTGCGTGTCGCCGACCCGGGCGTCGTGATCGTGCTTGCCGCCAACATCGTGACGAATCGGATACTGCTCGGAGCGATGCGCTCCGGCATCGCCGACGTCATCGACACCCCGCTCACACTGCGCAAACTCGACGACGTGCTCGGGCGAGTGGGTGATGCCAAGGCACCTGCCTCAGCCCGGCCCGCCGCTCCGCAACCCGAACCCGCCCAGGCGCCGGCACCGCGTCCGGAGCCTCCTGTCGTCACCATCGCATTCGAAGCCGAGTCGGGTACTGCCACACCAATGTCGTTCACGCCCGCCGGCGCCGGGCCCCGGTACGGCGACGTCCCACCGAGCGGTCCCATCGACGAACCGGACGCAGGTGCGGGCGCGCCTGTCCCGCAGGCATGGGTCGTGCCGATCGTCGCGACCCCTCAGCCGCCGGCCCCGGTGACTTCCGAACCCCAGGTTGGCGTGGCAGCGCCGCGGTTGGTCGACCAGCCGGTGCCGCCCCTAGCGGCCGCGACCGTCGTGGCGCCCTCGGCACCGGTGGCACCGGTGGTCGCGGTGCAGCAGCCGCCGCAGCAGCCTCCGCCCGAAGAGGCGGCGCCCCCCCGTTCGATCGATGTCGTCCTCCCGTCGGCGTTTCCCCCTCCGCCGTCCACCCCACCCCCTTCGACCCGTGGGGACTCCTGGGAACCACCCCGGTACGACGACGCCGGACCGATCGGCCTGGAGCGAGCCCGCCCCCTGTCCCCGGACCGACCCGGGCGCAACCCGCGGACCGGGTCGGGACGCGTGGTCGCGGTCATGGCCGGCAAAGGCGGGTCGGGCAAGACCATCACAGCCGCCAACCTCGCACTGGCGCTGACCTTCCAGCACGGCGAGGACACCGTGGTGATCGTCGACGCCGACATCCAGTTCGGCGACGTGGCATTGATGCTCCAGTTGGATCCTTCTCGCACCCTCGGTGATGCCGTCGCCCGGCTCGCCGAGTTGAGCGATGCCCGGCTGGATGGGATGTTGCTGCGCCACGAATCGGGGCTCCGCATCCTGCCCGCGCCGCTGCTTCCCACCTCCGAGGACGCCATCCCTGCCAAGGGGATCGTCGCAGTGATCGAGCGCCTCAGGGGCATGTACCAGTTTGTCATCGTCGACACTCCGCCGATCTTCGACGATCACCTGATCACGGTCCTCGAAGCAGCAGATCACGTCCTTGCGGTCGTCGACATGGACCTTCCGTCGGTGAAGAATGCCAAGATCGCGCTCGATGCCCTGCGCGGCTCGGGCTTTCCGATGGATCGGATGCGACTGGTCGTGAACCGGGCGAACGCCAAGGCTCGGCTCGACCTGGTCGAACTGGAGCGAAGCCTCGGGCTGCGGGTGGCCGGATCGATCCCCTCGGACCGACTCGTCCCCCAATCGGTGAACGAGGGCATCCCGGTGGTGGCGCTCAGCCCCCGATCCCGGGTGGCCCGCTCGTTCCACGCCCTCGCCCAGATGGTCACCAGCGAAGATCGCCACGTGAGTCGCCGTTAACGGGGAGCGGTACGCTCGCCCGATGGCGGATCACGCAGGACGCTTTCTCCTGGGCGGCGGCATCGGCAGCGGCAAGACGGCAGCGGCCCATCGCTTTGCCACATTGGGCGCTCACGTCGTTTCGACGGATGAGCTGGCACGCTCGCTTCTCCGACCCGGGACCATGCAGACGGAGCAGGTGATCGCCCGGTGGCCCGATGTGCAGGTGGCGCCGGGCGAGATCGATCGCCGGCGCTTGGGCCAGATCGTATTCGCCGATCCCGTTCTGCTCGGCGACCTGGAAGCGATCACCCATCCCGAGGTACGGGCGATGGTGGATGCCGAGATCGAGTCGCATGAGACCGACATCGTCCTGGTCGAGATCCCCATCCTGCGAGACCTCCCCGGCCGCGGCTGGCCGTGGATCGTGGTCGACGCCCCCGACGCGACCAGGGTGGTCCGCGCCGCGGCACGGGGCTTCTTCACCCATGACGAGGTCCTGCAAGTGGCAAAGCGTCAGCCGTCCAGGGGCGAATGGCTCGCCGCCGCCACCTGGGTGATCGACAACAGCGAAGACGAGGAGCACCTGGCCCGGGAGTGTGGGCGGGTGTGGGAGGCAATGAGTCATGAGTCTTGAGTTCTGAGTAGGAGGCGCGAGTTCCCTGAACGGAGCGGGATGCCTTCGTACTCATGACTCACGACTCAAGACTCAGAACTCCCTCCTCACTACCGTTGCCCGGTGAACCCGTTCCGCGTCGTCGCCGACTTCTCCCCGGCCGGGGATCAGCCTGCCGCGGTGGCGGCGTTGGCCGAGGGCATCGGCGCCGGAGAGAAGTTCCAGACCCTCATGGGAATCACCGGGTCGGGGAAATCGGCGACGATCGCCTGGCTCATCGAGAAGGCGCAGCGGCCGACGCTGGTCCTGGCGCCCAACAAGGCCCTCGCAGCCCAGCTCGCCAACGAGTTCCGTCAGTTCTTTCCCGACAACCGGGTGGAGTACTTCGTCTCGTACTACGACTACTACCAGCCCGAGGCGTACATCCCGCAGAGCGACACCTACATCGAGAAGGATGCCACCGTCAACGACGAGATCGAGCGTCTCCGCCACTCGACGACGGCGGCGCTCCTGACCCGGCGGGACGTGATCGTGGTCGCTTCGGTGTCCGCCATCTACGGCCTCGGCTCGCCCGAGCAATACGAGGGACAACTCCTCCGGCTGGTGCGGGGTGTCGAGTACCCGCTGGGCGATGCCGTTCGTCGCCTCGTCGAGATTCAGTACGAGCGGAACGAGGTGAACCTCACGAGAGGGAAGTTCCGGCTCAAGGGCGACACGCTCGAAGTGATGCCGGCCTATGAAGAAACGGTCACCCGGGTCGAGTACTTCGGCGACCAGGTGGACCGGATCCTCGAGATGAATCCGGTGACCGGTGAGGTGATCCGCGAGCTCGCAGAGGCGTGGATCTACCCGGCCAGCCACTACGCGGCCACCGAGGAGCGGATGAAGGCCGCCATGGACGCCATCGAGATCGAGCTCGGCGACCGCCTTGCCGATCTCGAGGAGTCCGGCAAGCTGCTCGAGGCACAGCGGCTGCGGATGCGCACCTCATACGACCTCGAGATGATGCGCGAGCTGGGGTATTGCAGCGGCATCGAGAACTACTCGCGTCACATCGACGGCCGGGCTGTGGGGGAGGCGCCCTACGCCCTGCTCGACTACTTCCCCGACGACTACCTCACCGTCATCGACGAGAGCCACGTCACGATTCCCCAACTGCACGGCCAGCACGAGGGGGACAGGAGTCGCAAGGAGGTGCTCGTCGAGCACGGGTTTCGGTTGCCGTCGGCGCTCGACAATCGGCCTCTGCGATTCGACGAGTGGATGCAGAAGACCGGCCAGGTGGTGTTCCTGTCGGCGACACCGTCGAAGTGGGAGATCGAACACTCAGCCCGCGTCGTGGAGCAGATCATCCGCCCGACCGGTCTCATCGATCCCGAGGTCATCGTCAAACCCACCCGCGGACAGATCGACGACCTGCTCGAAGAGATTCGCAAGC
This sequence comes from Acidimicrobiia bacterium, assembly GCA_035286665.1. Classification (GTDB taxonomy): domain Bacteria; phylum Actinomycetota; class Acidimicrobiia; order Spongiisociales; family UBA11373; genus RBG-16-68-21. The sequence continues at coordinate 1,182 of DATECY010000106.1, read as the reverse complement.
GGGCCGATGCCGATCAGCGGACCCTCGTGACCACCCTCACGAAGAAGATGTCTGAGGACCTCACGGACTACCTCCTCGAGATGGGGATCCGGGCGCGGTATCTCCACTCCGAGATCGACACCCTGGAACGGGTGGCGATCCTGAGGGATCTCCGCCTCGGAGAATTCGACGTCCTCGTCGGCATCAACTTGTTGCGCGAGGGACTCGACCTACCGGAGGTCGGTCTCGTGGCGATCCTCGACGCAGACAAGGAGGGCTTCCTCAGGTCGGAGACATCGCTGATCCAGACGATCGGACGGGCGGCACGCAATGTCGACGGCCAGGTGATCATGTACGCCGATGCCGTCACCGACTCGATGAAGCGTGCGCTCAACGAGACGAATCGCCGGCGAGCGATTCAGTTCGCCTACAACACCGAGCATGGGATCGACCCGCAAACCATCCGCAAGAAGATCTCCGACATCCTCGAGCTGATCCAGACGCGTGACGCGCCGGCCGTGGAGCGGCGCAAGCGCGATGTGGCGGAGCGCAAGGCGATCGATCTGCCGTACGACGACCTGTCCCGGCTGATCAGGAGTCTCGAAGAGGAGATGCGCGAAGCCGCCGCGGAACTCCGCTTCGAATACGCCGCACGGCTGCGCGACGAGGTCAACGAGTTGAAGCGGGAGCTGAAGGAGATGGCCCGAGCGACCGGGTGAGCGCTCGCCAGGGTCGAATCGTCAGGGCGAGGGCGTGGCGTCCTCGTCTTCGTCCTCGTCCTGCATGCCTTCTTTCAAGCCGTCCTTCAGAGCCCGAGCCGACTTCCCGATGGATTTGGCGAGTTCGGGCAGCTTCTTGGCGCCGAAGAGCAACAGGAGGACCGCGAGGATCAGCATGATCTCCGGGGCACCGATCTGACCGAACATGTGGCTCCTCTCGTGACGCCGGGAGTCTAGGCGCAGGAGCCGTCTAGCCGGGAATGCGCGATGCGCAATGAGCAAGACGCAATGCGCGAGACGCTGTTCGAGGGGCGTGAGTGCGCCGGGGGCGACGCATTGCGCATCGCGCATTGCGAAGGGGTCGAGGAGCGGGAGCTCGTCGACCCCTGCTTACACGCCTGAGATTCGGTCACCGGGGGGAAGTACAATCGCCTCTCTGCCGTTGAGGACGGGGCATTGTCAGCCGATTCGATCGTCATCCGGG
>DATECY010000105.1:0-6052 GCA_035286665.1 Acidimicrobiia bacterium | reverse complement strand
CAATGCCGATGGCTCTTCGGCCGGAGGCCTCATCGCGGTGCGGTTGGGGTCCCCAGCCCCAACCGCCGAGTCCGCGCCTATCGGCGCGTCCTCTGAGTAGGACTCGTTGCCCACGGCTCCGAGCCGGAGCGGGGCGTCGGCTCTCGTACAATGCCCCCATCTCGACCAGGGAGTGAAACGTGGGCTATGTGGTCGCGGTTGTCGTGATCGTGGTGGTCATCGGCATCGTCGTCATCTCCACCCATCGTCGCCATGGCGATGTGATGCCGGAAGAAGCGCCGTCGATCGCAGACCCCGCCTCGCGGCCGAAGCCGACGGTCGCCGAGTTCCACGTCGCCGACGGTGACGCCCGGGTGCACTTCGACGTGCCGCTCCCGCCGGGTGAGGTAGATCGCGTGCTTTCATCACTGCTCGGTCACGAGGCGATCGAGGTCGTCAGGGAGAAGCGACACACTCTCCCCATCGGCGACGTCCACCGAGTGGTCGCACTGGGGAGGCGCAACGGATCGTGGGCCGTCGCGGCAACCGTCGGGCTGGACACGCCGGGCACCCTCCCGCCACCGGTCGTCCCCGAACACCTCCCGCACGCCTCTCGGATGGAGTTCGACGTCTTCGATCACTTCGATGACCTACCCTCGCAATCACCGACCGCCGGGCCGCGAGTCGGCGAGAAGCTCGGCTCGTTCACCAGCGAGATGAGCCTGTCCGTGCCGGCGGCTGCGGGGCTTCGCGCTCAGGGAATCGATCCCACCGCAGCCGCGGCCGAGGACATCGTGCTCGGCCTTCTGCGCTCCGCGGGGTACTCGCTCGCGGAGATCGCCCGCGACACCCACCTGGCGCGCCGGGGAGGCCAGACGACGTTCATCCGGGTCGTGCCTCACGGCGAAGGGCACCATCCCGAGCTCGGCGAGCAGGACATTCGCCGGTTCGTCGTCGACTTCGGTGCCTCGGGGGCATCGCGGGGTCTGCTCATAACCGAGAAGTACTCGCCGTTCGAGATCTATGAGCGGGAGCGACGTGATCCGCGCATCAGGTTCGTCACCCGGGAGCGGTTGTCGAGCTTCATCGATGCCCTCGTGCTGGGCTGAGGGCCACGATGCCCTGCGGGCGTACCGCGTTCCGTGCTCGTCCTGGAACTCCGGCCATGCCGGGTTCGTTAGCGGGAGTAGCGGATGCCTGACGACGCCGTCCCGTCATGGGAAGAGGTGGCTCGGGTCCACGGCCGAACGATCTACAACTTCGCCTATCGACTCACAGGGAATGCCGATGATGCGCACGACTTGGTCCAGGAGGTGCTCCTCCGGGTCCGCAAGGGCCTGCTTGCGTACACCCCGGGGTCGTTCGAAGGATGGCTTTGGCGCATCACCCGCAACGCCTTCCTCGACGAGATGCGGCGGCGCAAGCGCCGCCCGACCGTCCCGCTTCCCGAGGGAGATCGTGATGAGACCGGCGCCGTCCCGTCGCCCGAGGACGTGCTCGCCGGCACCCGGCTCAGCGGCGAGGTCCAGGCCGCGCTCCTGCAACTTCCATACGATTTCCGTGAAGCGGTGGTGCTCTGCGACGTGGTCGGCCTCTCCTACGAGGAGATCGCCGCTGCGGCCGACGTCCCGGTCGGCACGGTGCGCAGCCGGATCCACCGGGGACGGCGGATGTTGAAGGACCTCCTCGCATGAGCCACCTCGGCGACGCACTCGGCGCGTATCTGGACGGCGAAGTCGATGATGCCGAGCGTTCCGGGGTGACCGCCCATCTCGCTGAGTGTGAGGTGTGCCGCGCCGAACTCGGGGACGTCTCGTGGGCGCGTTCGGCGGTTCGGGGACTCCCGGTGCTCGACCTCCCCGGCGGACTCGCCGTGCGCGGGTCCAGGCGCCCTCGCCGGGGGTTCCGACCGGTGTGGGCGTGGGCGGCCTCGGCATTCGCCGTCACCGCGCTCGCGCTTGGCCTCGTGATCGCCCCCGGCCAGGTGGATACGGCGTTCGACATCGGGACGCTCGTCGATCGGCACGTGGCACGCGTGGTCGTCGATCCGGGCATCAGCACCATCCGGGGACCGGTGAACGGACCGTGACCCGCCGTCTCATTGCGCTTGCCGTCGTCACGTTCTCGGTGTGGGGAGCGTCGGCAGCCTATGCCGACGAGGACCTCCAGGACTACCTGGAGAGGGCGTCGACGGCAGAATTCCACGCCGTCGGTGTGGTGATGTGCATGTGGGAGCCCGACTCGGTCGCCGCCACCTACGAGGTGACCCGGACCGATGGGATGTCGATGGTTCACGGCCCTGCAGGCGACCTGATGCTCGTCGACGGACTGATGGCCGTGCAGCCCACGAACGGCGGTTGGTACGCGGTCGAGGTCGGAGGGTCGTCCGACTGGCAGCTTGCGGATCGCTACACGCTCGGCGGTGCAACGCCCACGACCCGTCTTGGTCGCCCGGCAAGCGCGTTCACCGTGTTCGAGGACGGTGTGCCCCGGCTCCGAATGGTGGTCGACGACGAAAGTCGGGTTCCTCTGCTCACCGAGGTGCTCGATGGGCAGGGGCGGGTGTTCCGGTTGGCGACGCTCATCGACTTCACCTCGGGGCCGTCGACCGAGCCGGCGAAGCCCGAGTCGTACGGCACCCACGAGATGCTGGTTCCCACGACGTCCATGGGCGGCCTCCCGGCGTCGCTCGACGGGTATCGGCGGGCTGACACCTACGGCAGTCCCTCGGGCGTGCTTCAGGGGTATTACTCGGACGGCTTGTTCTCGTTCAGCGTGTTCGAGTCGAAGCGGCGGAGGACGCCCGATGCCTTCGCCGACGCCACGGTGTTCGCGCTGGGGGGGTCGAGCTACCGCCGCCTGGTGACACCATCGCACGTCTGGGTGCAATGGGACAGTCCGGACCGGTCATATGTCCTCGTCGGCGACCTCCCCCCGGATCACCTCTGGGCGGTGCTCGCAGAACTGCCGAAGTCGGGCAACCGAGGATTGTTCGTGAGGCTGTGGCGGAGGCTGTTCGGGTGAGGAAGTTGTGAGTTGTGAGTCATGAGTAAGACGCCTCTTACTCACAACTCACAACTCAAGACTCACTACTGATTCGATACCCCACGCCACGCACCGTCTCGATGGAGGGGGCGCCGGGCTCGGATTCCATCCGGCGGCGGAGGCGGCGGATGTGTTGGTCGAGGGTGCGGGTATCGCCGATCCAGGCATACCCCCACACCCGGTCGAGGAACTCCTCGCGGGGCACCACTCGTCCCGGTTGCTCCATGAGGAGGGCCATGACCTCGAACTCCTTCTTGGGAAGATCCTGTTCGACGTCGCCAAGCCGCAGCCGGAGCGTGCCGTGGTCGAGGGTGGCCGTTCCCATCGTCACCACGTCGCGGGACGGAGGGTTCGCCGACCGCCGGCTGGCGGCACGCACCCGAGCGATCAGTTCCCGCACCGAGTAGGGCTTCGTCACATAGTCGTCGGCACCCAGTTCGAGAGCGGCGACGATGTCTGCCTCGGCGTCCTTGGCGCTCACGACGATGACGGGCACGTCGGAGTCGCGCCTGATGCCGCGCAGCACGTCGAGGCCCGACAGACCGGGGAGCATGAGATCGAGAAGCACGACGTCGGGGCGGTGTTTCCGAAATGCCTCCAAACCCGCCTTGCCGTCACCGGCGGCCTCGACCTCGTAGCCCTCTCTGGTCAGCGAGATACGCAGGGCTTCGACGAACGACGGCTCGTCTTCGACCACGAGGACTCGCATCAATGCCTCTTCCACAGGGGGAGCGTCACCCGGAACGTCGAGCCCTCTCCGTCGACGCTCTGCACCGTGACGTCACCACGGTGGTTGCGGGCGATGTGGCGCACGATCGAGAGCCCGAGGCCGGTCCCGCCGGTCTGGCGGCTGCGGGCCCGGTCGACCCGGTAGAAACGCTCGAAGATGCGGTCGAGGTGCGCCCCGGGGATCCCGATGCCGTGGTCGATCACCTCGATCACCACCTGGCCCGACTTCTCTGTTGCCTGGACCACGACCTTGGGGCGCTCGTCGGTGTCTCTGACAAACGAGTATTTCACGGCGTTCTCGACGAGATTGGAAATCATCGACCGCAGTTGGCGAGCGTCTCCGGTGACCCGCAGGTCGGCGGCGACCGGGACCACCTCGATGTCAACGGCCGCCGTCGAGGCCGCCCCGCTCACCTCGTCGACGGCATCGCGGATCACCGTTGCGATCGACACCGGCTCGTCGTGTGCGGCGAGCGCCTCGGCCTGGGACAGGTCGAGGATGTCGTCGATGAGCTTGCCGAGCCTGGTCGCCTCGGCACGGAGTCGTTCGGCCAGTGACGTGGTGATGGTCGGGTCGTCGAGGTTGTCTGAGAGCGTTTCGGCGACGACGGCGAGGGCACCGAGTGGGGTCTTCAGTTCGTGGCCCACGTTGGCGACGAAGTCTCGACGCATCGCCGCCACTCGCCGCGCCTCGGTGACGTCGTCCACGAAGGCCACCGCTCCGACGCTCTCCACCCCGAGGTCGAGTGGGATCGCCGACACTTCGAGGATGCTGCGCACCGGGGTGTACAGCTCGACCTCGGCAGAGGTGGCATTCCGGCCGAGGATCGCCCGTTCGATCGCCTCCCTGATGCGGCCCTCGGAGACCGCCTCGCCGACGCTGGCCCGGAGGAAACGTCCTGCCGCGGCGTTGGTGGTGATGACCACGCCGTGATCGTCGGTGACGACGATGCCGAGTGGTGCCGCCTGGACCGCTCCGGCAAGGCGTGCCCGTTCCCGCTGGGCAGATGCGGTCGATCGTTCCAGGTGGCCGAGCGCGTCCTCGAGTGCCGAAGCCCGTCGCCAGCGGCGACGCGGTGGCGGGCCCCCGATGCGAGCGGTCGCGTCTTCGATCGCCCGGGCATGACTGCGGTTGCGGACAATCGCCCAGGCCGCGACGAGTCCAAGAACCGCGGCGACGCCGGCGAGCACGGCGGTGGTCGTGTTCACGTGCCGACTCTAGGTCGTGGTCGGAACTGCCCAGGGAAAGTTCACACCGGGTTCACACCGGGGTCCCCTGAGGGTCACCGGCGCTGCGTACCTTGGCCCCCGTCGGGTCGGGCGTCTTGGTGCGCCACCGACCGAACCCACATCAGGAGGAAGGACGAACATGACTCGGAGGAGCGGCCGGACGGCTGCGATACTGCTGGCACTGAGCCTCGCCGCCGCCGCCTGCGGCGACGACACCACGACGACGACGGCTGCATCCGGTACGACGGGTGCCGCGACGACGACGGCAGCGGGTACGGCCCTCACCGGCCAGATCACAGTCTCGGGGTCATCGACGGTGGAGCCGATCACCGCCCGGGTGGCCGAGGCGTTTGACGACGCCAATCCCGATGTGCGCATCAGCGTCGACGGGCCGGGCACGTCGGACGGTTTCGTGCTCTTCTGCAACGGAGAGACCGACATCTCGGATGCGTCGCGCGCCATCAAAGACGCCGAGGTCGAGGCCTGCGCCGCCAACGGCATCGAGGTGATCGAAATCAAGGTGGCCATCGACGGCCTGTCGGTGCTGACGTCTCAAGCCAATACCGGCGCGTCCTGCCTCGACTTCGGCGACCTCTACGCGTTGCTCGGGTCGGAGTCGGTTGGGTTCGACAACTGGTCGGATGCCAACGCCCTTGCGGGCGAACTGGCAGCGGCGGGTCTCGGAGCGTCGCACGCTCCATATCCGGATGCCCCGCTGGTGATCACCGCCCCCGGTGAGGAATCGGGAACGTTCGACTCGTTCATCGAGCTGGTGCTCGCCGGGGTCGCCGAGGGACGAGGCACCGATGAGAACCCGCGCATCGACTACGTGGCATCCCCCAACGACAACGTGATCATCGAAGGGATCGCCGGCAACGACACCTCGCTGGGGTGGGTCGGGTACGCGTTCTTCGTCGAGAATCGGGACGTCGTCAAGGCTCTGGAGGTCGACGGCGGGGACGGGTGTGTCGCACCGACGCCGGAGACGATCGCCAGTTTCGAGTACCCGATCTCGCGCCCGCTGTTCATCTACGTGAACAAGGCGGCCGCCGAGGCGAACCCGGCGGTG
>DATECY010000104.1:0-16041 GCA_035286665.1 Acidimicrobiia bacterium | reverse complement strand
TGAAGGTGTGCCCGCAGGTCGGTGACACCGCGCCCCCTGAGATGTTCGAGGCGACGAGCCGCACCGGAGAAGTCCTCCTCCCAGAGTGCGATCGGAGCGCGCTCGAACACGTTCTTGAATCGCTCGGCGTTGAGTCGGGCGGCCTCCTCCACCTCGCGGCGCTGGGTGTTGTCCTCTATTACTCCCTCGTGGTAGACGACGCGGCCCGCAGCATCGCGAACTGCGTCGGCGACGCCCCGGATCCAGATCACGCTGTGGTCGGCCCTCACCATCCGCTGTGCAAATCGCTTGGGCTCGCCAGACGCGTTGAGCGAAGAGACGAGCTCGGTCCAGTCCTCTGGTCGGGCGTGCAGGTCGGCGACCCGAGCGCCGACGAGCGACGCGGACGCCATGCCGAGCATCTCGGCGACCGCGGGGTTGGCATCGATGATGCGTCCGTCCGGCGATGAGCGGAAGAGGCCGACGGGAACCCTGCGGAAGATCTCGATCCGGGTGTGTTCGCTTCGCTCCAATGCGGCCCTCGTCAGGCCTGCCCCGAGCAGACCGAACAGGAGGCTGGGAAGTGCCACGGCAGCCGTGGCCAGTGCTTCTCCGGATGTGGACAAGCCGAGCACCGGCCAGAAGATCACGCCCGTCTCGAGGAGCACGAGCGAGGCGACCGAGGTGCGGCGGCTGCGATCGGGAAGGATGAGGGTGGCGAGCGTGGCGAGTACGACGATCGCGCCCACCATCGCGCCCCGTACCACCGGCGGCACCAGAGTCGCTGCGACCACCGAGCTGACGCCGCCGAGGACGAGGAGGAGGCCGGCATCGTCGGAGTGCCGGCGCACCAGGGCCACGCTGGACGCCCCGATGGCCGCACTCAATGCTGCCATCACGCCGAATGCCGGCCGTCGGGTGGCGTGCAACCCGAAGAGGTACCCGATGGACGCGGCCGGTCCGAGCCAGACCCCGATGCACAGCCCGACGCGGTTGAGCCTCCGCCAGATCGAGGCAAGGTTCGAATCACGAGAGGCCGGGTCGGCGGCTTCCCTCGCGTGGGGATGTCGGGCCATCAACGCTCTATCGACAGCGGGCGTCACCTCGTTGAGGAAGTTCGTGGAAGGCACCGGGGCCGCTGATCGCGGAACTCAAAGCGAACGACTCACGACCCAGACCTTTCCTACGCCGCCACCGGCCGGCACACCTTGCACGGCCGATACCCCGCGGAGCGGGCGTCCCCTTCGGTGGCGAACTCGTGGCGATGGGCCTCGGTGATCCTCCGGCCACTTCGGCAGGTCGGGTGACAGAAGACCTGGGTGGTGTCGCTGCCCACGAACCGAATGCCGCGCGCCGCTTCCGCCTCGAAGGCGTCGACGTCGAGGCCCTCGGCCTCGAGCAGCGTCCGCTTGTTCTCCGCGGTGCCGAGCGAGTACCGGCCGAGGGTGCCATCGGAGCGGACCACCCGATGACAGGGGATGATCACCGGCACCGGGTTGTGTGCCAGGGCGGACCCGACGGCACGCACCGCCCCCGGCTTGTCGATTTCCTTGGCGATCCAGCCATACGAACGCACCTCGCCGCGGGGGATGGTGGCGGTGCGGTGGAGCACGGCGGCCTGGAACTCGGTCAGGCCGCGCAGGTCGACGGGGAGGCGCCCCGGTCGTCCGGCGGCGATCGCCTCGTCGAGGTGACGGACGATCCGGTGGGGGATCTCGTCGGTCGACACTGCACGGCGTCCGTGGTCGGAGAGAAAACGCGCCTCGAAGCGTCCGGCGTCTCCGGCGATGTCGACCGCAGACACACCGCGGTCGTTGAACGCCACATAGATGTCACCGAGCGGGCTGGTGCGGGTGACGTAGTGGTCGGCCAGGCCGACGGCGACGAGGACGGCGTCTTCGAGGCCGGCGGGAGCTTCGACACGGAGCGCGGCGAGTTCGGTGGTCATGCGATCGGTCATCTCTCCTCCTGGGGGACGTAGGCGGCTCGCAGGCGGGCGAGACCGCGATGGACGTCTGATCGGACGGTGGCGGCCGGTCGCTCGAGAGCGACGGCGATCTCGTCGTACGGCATGCCGACCACGTGATGGAGCACGACCGCGGCCCGTATCGGCCAGGGGAGGTCGAGGAGGAGCCGGGCGAGCTCGCCGCGCAGGTGCGACCACTCGGCGACAACCTCGGGCCCGGGGCCGAGGTCGGCGGGGTCGTGGTCGTCGAGTGACAGGGCCCGCTTCCGGGCGCGGGAGCGGAGCCGGTTGCGGCACAGGTTGGCGGCGATCGTCCACAGCCACGGCCGCAGCCGCAGGTCCCGGATCCGGCCGGCGTCGTAGCCGCTCAAAGCCCGATAGGCGCGCACCAGCGCCTCCTGGGCCACGTCCTCGGCGTCCTGGCGATTGCCCAGCATCCGATACGCCCCCGAGTACAGGTCGCTCGACACCTCGCGGACGACCTCAGGGAAGGTGGCGTCGAGATCGTCCGCGAGCCGGGCGGTGATGGATTCGGCCGTCATCGTGCTCATCGTCCCTCAGAACACCGTCGAATGTCGTCCCGTTGCAGCCCGCCGGTCGGTACTGTCCGCATCTCCATGGCGGCATGCTGCGATCCCAAGGCCTACGGAAGCGTCTTCGACGAGCGCGCCGCGCGCCGCAATGCCGTCAACTTCCGCCGCAAGGGGCTGGGATCGCCGGCGGCGGAGATGGTCCGCGCCCTGGCTGAGCGGGGGCTGGCGGGAGCGACCGTCCTCGAGGTGGGCGCCGGTTCGGGGAGTGCCCAGGTGGCCTTGCTCGAGGCGGGTGCGGCCCGAGGCGTGGCATTCGATCTGTCGCTGGCATCGGAGGCGGTGGCGGCCGAGCTGCTCGCCGAGCGCGGACTGACCGGCAGGGTGGAATGGCACACGGCGGACTTCGTGGCGGAAGGGTCGGCGGCGGTGCCCGCCGACATCGTCTTCCTCAACAAAGTGGTGTGCTGCTATCCGGACATGCCGGCACTGGTCGATGCCGCCGTCGGCCATGCCAAGCGGCTCGTGGCGATTGCGTTGCCGCGCCGTCGCCTGTTCGTGCGGGCGGGGATAGGGCTGATCAACGGCTTCCTCCGGCTCCGCAGGACCACCTTCCGGGTGTTCTCCCACGACCCCCGCGAGGTGGCGCGCCGGGTCGAGGCGGCCGGGCTGGGAGAGGTCGCCTCCGGGACCACCGCCTTCTGGGAGTGGCACCTCTGGGAGCGGAAGGCGGCGTAACGATCCGGTCGATGAGTCGAACGCCCCTGGGTGTCCGACGCCCGACGCCGGAGCATGTGCGATCCGGTGCCGGTCACCTGCCCGAATGAGAGGAGTCGACGTGTCTCGCCCAGCTTCGAGTGCATCATCCGTGCCATACGCGGACGCCGAGTACGAATCCGTCACAATCTGTCCGGGCTGCGGCCAACGCGTCGACATCTGGACGGAGCGATGCGCCTGCGGCTCCGATCTGCTCCCCGACGATCGCAAGGTGAAGCTGGCCAAGAGCGGCGGGTCACTCGAGGCTCGGATGTTGCGGCGGGTCGTCCGACTCGAGCAGGAGGGTTCCGATGCCTCCCGGGAGCAGGCCGTGCGCGACCGTGCCGCCTTGCGGGCCCGACGCGATGACCGGACCAAGCCGGAGACCACCCATACGCCGCGCATCATCGCGGACCTGATCTCCCTGAACCGGGTGGACGAGGCCTGCGTCGAGGCGGAGGGTCTGGCGGCCGCCGACATCCCAGAGGTGGGGACGTACGCCCCGCTCGCCACAGAGCTGGTGACGAGGAAGGACCCGAGGGCCGAGTGGTGGTTGCGGCGGACCATCGAGCTCGACGCCCACGCCACGTTCGTCACCCGCGGCACCTGCGACGCACTCGGGCTCAAGGGCACCCTGATCGGGATGCTGATCGACCAGGGGCGTGGCGTCGAGGCGCTGCCGCTCTACGAAACTGCGCTTGCCGACCTCCAGGCCCGTCTCAAGAAGTCGTCGAAGAGCCTCGCCGTGCAGCTGGCGGGAGGATCCGGCGAGGCGTTCGCCACCGGTCGTTGGGGTCACATCACCAAGGCACTCGAGGAGCACCGCAGGCCGGTGCTCGATGCCAATGTCGCCGCGGCGGTGACCGTAGCGCGTGACGCACTCGCCGAGAAGGACCGGCTCGAGGGAATGGGTGACCTGGCCGGCGCCCGAGAGGTCACTCGCGAGGCAGGGGAACGCACCGAGACGATGCTGAAGCGCCTCGGCACGCTGGCGTCGGGTCTGAAGCTCGGCGATCGGCACGTGGTCGATCCGATCAAGGACGTGAAGCGCCTGCTCGACGCCGAGTTCAAGCGGCTCAAGAAGGCGGCCAAGCGCTCCTGACGACGCCGGTGGCCCTCACCGCCGTCCCCGGATCCGCAGGTACCGATGCCAGATGAGGTGGGCGGCGGCGCTCCGCCGGGGTGACCAACCGACGGCGTGTGCGCGCAACTCGGCCTCCGATGGTGTGATCGTCAGGCCGGCGATCTCCTGCCACCCGATGCGCAATGCGAGATCGGCGGCGGGGAACACGTCGCGGTGCCCCGCAGAGAAGAGGAGGAAGCACTCGGCAGTCCACCGGCCGATGCCGGGGAGCGCAACGAGCTCGGTGACGGCCGCGGTCGAGTCGAGCGCGGCGACTCCGTCGAGGTCGAGGCCGCCGAGCACCGCATCGGCGAGCGTCCGGGCGTATCGCGTCTTCATCCGCGTGAACCCGCAGGACCGCAGCGTCTCGTCGTCGAGGGCGAGAAGGAACTCGGGCGTGACGGGACCCAGCCGTTTCAGCCGCGCGTACATCGCGTCGGCCGCTTCGATCGACACCTGTTGGCCGAGGATGAGATGGATCATCCCGGGGAAACCGCCGTCGAGCGTCTCGATCATCATCGGTCCACCGGGGTCGAGCCGCGGGTCTGCGGCTACGAGGGCGCGGGCGTCTCGCCTGATGATCGCCTGAGTCGTCATCGATCGACGCAGCCGGCGTCGGGATCGTCGATGAGCAATGCGATCGCAGCGGGGATCACCGAATCGGGAACCGCGGCGAGGAGGAGTGCACGCGCTGCGGCGACGCTGTCGGCGGAGGCGCAGGTGATGTCCCCCAGATCCTCGGTGAGGATCTGGCCGATGAGAAGGTCGACCTGCTCTGGATCGACCGCGGCCCACCGGGCCCGGGTGTTCGCCACCAAGTCGACAAGCGCCTGCTGCATCGCGGTGTGAGGCTGGTCCGGGGTCAGCTCACCGAGTTGTGAGGTCACGCCGTCGAGGAGGTCGACCACCTGAGGCGCCAATCGTGTCAGCACCGATCCTCGCACCACGTCTCCGAATGCTTCGGGCAGCCGAAGCAGCGGCCGGTATGCGGCCACGAAGTGGAGGATGATTCGTTGAAGATCGGTCTCGTACTGGTCGACCGGGTGCGGTCGATCACACAGATCCTGTGAGGACGGCGGCACCGCGATCGCACACATGTCGGGGCCGAGATCGAGGGCTACCGAACCGGAGGCGGCATCGATGCTGGCGGCGGCGACGTCTGCGGCTCCCACGTCCTGGGTGGCGATCGCTGCATCGAGGTCGCTGAGGGCGTTGAGGACGTTGTCGCCGTAATCGAGGTAGATGTCGAGCACCACCTGGGTCTGCTCATCGGTGTCGACCCGGGAGGCCTTGTCGAGCGCGATCGCCACGGTCTCGGTCAGCCGCATGTCGGTGATTTGGGAGTAGAGCTGGGCGAGCGTGTCGTACCGACGCGCCAATGCATCTTGCAGCGTCGCGACGCTGTTGGTGATCGTGCCCGCGTCGACGGCGAGCTCCTCCGCCAGGGTCGGGGGGGCCGGGGTGCCGGAGCACGCCGCCGCGATGAGAACCAACGATGCCACCAGAGCGGCCGAACGATGCATGGGGCGACAGGTTACGGTGTGGCCGGGATCGGCTCGTACCCAGGTGAACCTCGCGACTCGGCATGGATGCTCAACCTGAGAGCGGATTCCCACGTCACGACCCAGATCGGATCCGAGGCGAGTAGGCCGCTTCAGAACTGGTCGGAGTGGAACGCCGGCGGATCGCCGCGTGGTCGAGGGCCGTGACGGGTCCTCTACGACGAACCGGGAGCGCACGACTCGTGCGCTCCCGGCATTCGTCTTCGTAGCGACGGAGAACTAGCGCTTCTTCGCCGCCGGCTTGCGGGCTGCGGTCTTCTTTGCTGCGGGCTTGCGCGCCGCGGTCTTCTTCGCTGCCGGCTTGCGCGCCGCCGGCTTCTTTGCCGCGGGCTTCTTTGCCGCGGGCTTCTTGGCTGTCGCCATGGGTCCTCCCCCAGGTCGGTTGACAACAGTGTGCCTCATTCAGCAACACAAGTGGTGGAAAGTTTTTCGAGCGGCGACGCGCTCGCGTCGCGTCGACGAGTTGCGCGCGATCTCGCGCATCGCGTCGGCGTGTCCGCCGCACCAGTCGCGTCGCGAAATGCGCGCGAGGTGACTCGACGCTCGGTCGGTCACAGATCGTGCGCGGTGTGTCATGACGCGATCGAACTTCGTGTCGTCCGACTACGAGCACCCCATCGAGTTCCAGCAGTTGAAGCAGCGGTAACACGATCCGTTGCGCACGGTGATGTGCCCGCAGGTGTCACACAGCGGCGAACTCGCATTCCCTCATGGTTCGGCCGTACGGTTCGAGTGCGACACGAAAGCGACCACGATCACGCGACCTCGTGGACCTGATCAGTTCGTCGCCGCGGTGGCTCATCACCTATCGGGCGTGGGTAGGACGGCCTCGGGCCACTCGACAGACCTGCTCAACCCTTCGACGACCGCGGGTCGTTTCCGTAGGAGTTGCGCGCCGCGATCTTCCCGTCGGCGGTATGGATGATGTGCTCGACCTTGTCGCGCATCGCGGTGAGTCGCCCAGCGCGCTGCGCCTCGGCCTTGGTTTTGTAGACCTTGCTCACCTTGTTCGCGCCGGCCCGCTTGTTGGCCCAACCCTTGTCGTGGGGGACGGTGTGGACCGCGGGGTTGACGCTGGCGTTGGCCTTCTTCGCCGGTTTGCGCGCCGTGCCCCTCTTGGGTGCTGCCTTCTTGACCGGCTTCTTGGCGGCGTGCTTGCGGTCCGACATCTTCATCGGCTTGTTGGCGGCGGGCTTCCGCTTCGCCGGTTTCTTCGCAGTTGCCATTGGGTCCTCCCCCAGTAGCGATGACGACAGTGTGCCGCATCGCAGCGCTGATGTGGTGGAAAAGGTTCGGCGGGCGCACCAGGACGGCCCCCAGGATCGAGCGAAGGTCAGGGACGCTCGGGCGACCCGTAGGGCGAGAGCGGCGGCTCGTGGTCGTACTCGGGCGACTCGGGGGCCTCTGTGAAGAGAGATCCCTGCGTCGACTGTCGCCGGTGTGGCGGGGTCGTGTTAGAGGTCGGCCCACCCAACCGGGTCGGGGAACTCGCGCTCAGGACTTCAGCGAGAGCCAGCTCGCACAGCGGCAGTGACTATCGACGGAGCGGGCCGCACGCTCTAGCTGCACCCCATCGAGTTGCCGCAGTTGAAGCAGCGGTAGCACGATCCGTTGCGCACGGTGATGTGTCCGCAGGTGTCACACAGCGGCGCGTCACCCATCATCTCGCCGAGTGCGGCGTTCACCGATCGGGTCTGCGTGCTCGTCGCGGTCATCGGCTTGGTGGTCACCGACGCCTTGGTGGCGACGGACCCGTGACCGTTGGCGTGGCTCTTGCCGTTCCCGTTGCTCGGCGTGACGATCGGCTTGGACACCGCCGGGTGACTCATCGGCGCCATGGTCGGCATCTCCTCGTCGAGGCCGAGCTGCACGCCGGCGTCGACCGCCAGCCCGGTGGGGGGCTCGGGCAACTCGCCGACGTCCTTGGGAGGCACCTGGACGAGATCGGTCCTGCCCAGGTACTCCATGCCGAGGGCGCGGAACACGTAGTCGATGATCGAGTTGGCCATCTTGATGTTCGGGTGACCCTCGACGATGCCCCGAGGCTCGAACGTCTGGAAGGTGAACGACTCGACGAACTCCTCGAGCGGCACGCCGTACTGGAGGCCCTTGGACACCGCGATGGCGAAGCATCCGAGGATCCCTCGCAGCGTCGCGCCTTCCTTGGCGAGATCGATGAACAGCTCCCCGAGGGTGCCGTCGGAGTACTCGCCGGTACGGAGGAAGATCTTGTGCCCGCCGACCTTGGCCTCCTGGGTCCACCCGTTGCGGCGGCTGGGGAGGAGGAAACGAGGCCGGTTGACGCCGTGGTAGGCCGCACTCGGGCTGACGCCGGGTGCGAACATCCCGGTGACGACCCGCGCCTCGGCGTCGATGGCGTTCGCCAACTCCTCGGATTCGGTGTCGTTGGTGTCCCCTGCCCCCGTGGTGGACGAGAGGGGCTGGCTGGCCTTCGACCCGTCCCGGTAGAGCGCCATCGCCTTCAGGCCCAGCGTCGCCGAGATGGCGTAGGCATCCTCGATGTCGGCGACGGTCACCTCGTTGGGCATGTTGATGGTCTTGGAGATCGCCCCGGAGATGAACGGCTGCGCGGCGGCCATCGCCTTGATGTGCCCGGTGTGGTGGATGAAACGAACACCGTGGCGGCCGTTGCGGTTGGCTGTGTCGAACACCGGGAGATGCTCGTCGAGAACGTGGGGAGCACCCTCGATGGTCTGCATTCCGCAGATCACCCGGTTCGCCTCCTCGATCTGGCGGGTGGTGAACCCGAGGGAGGCAAGCAGGTCGAAGTCGAACGAGGTGTATTGGTCTTCGTCGAGTCCAAGCCGTTGCATGCCCGGCTCGCCGATCACGAACACGTTGAATGCGTGGCGCAGGTCGAACATCCCCGGCAGCATCGCCTCGATCGCGTCCACTTCCGCGTCCGTCAAGCCCTTGGCCACCAGCGACTCGCGATTGACGTGCGGGGCCCCTTCGAGGGTCATGGTGCCGACCACGTAGTCGACGATCTCGCGACGCTGCGCCGAGTCGTAGCCGAGAGCCCGCAGCGCGGGGTCGATCGACTGGTTGGCGATTTTGAAGTAGCCACCGCCGGCAAGCTTCTTGAACTTCACCAGGGCGAAGTCAGGCTCGACCCCTGTCGTGTCGCAATCCATCAGCAACCCGATGGTGCCGGTTGGAGCGAGGCAACTCGTCTGGGCGTTGCGATACCCGTGTCGTTCGCCCATCTCGATTGCGCGGTCCCACGATTCCCGGGCTGCCGCCAGCAGATCCTCCGGACACAGGTCGGGATCGATCGCCGCGACCGTGTGGGTGACGCCCTCGTACTCGGAGGGGTCCGCCGCATAGGCGGCTCGGCGATGATTGCGCATCACCCGCAACATCGAGTCGCGGTTCTCCGAGAATCGTGCGAACGGTCCGAGCACCGCGGCCATCTCGGCGGAGGCCGTGTAGGCGTCGCCGGTGAGGATGGCGGTGAGCGCTCCGGTGATCGCCCGTCCCTCGTCGGAGTCGTAGGGAATGCCCGTCCGCATCAGCAGCGAGCCGAGGTTGGCGTATCCGAGTCCGAGCGTCCGATAGTCGAAGGACCCCTGGGCGATCTCCCGCGACGGGAAGTGTGCCATCGTCACCGAGATCTCCAGCACCGCGGTCCACAGGCGAATCGCGTGCTCGTACCCCTCGATGTCGAACCGGTGGGTGTCGTCGTCGTAGAACGACGCCAAGTTGAGACTCGCCAGGTTGCACGCGGTGTTGTCGAGAAAAACATATTCCGCGCATGGGTTGGTCGCTCGGATCCGGCCGCCGGCAGGGCACGTGTGCCATTGGTTGATCGTGGTGTCGAACTGGAGCCCGGGATCGGCGCAGGCCCAGGCGGCTTCGGCGATCTGACGCCACAGGTGGCGCGCCTTGACCGTCTTCATGACCTTGCCGGGCATGGTGCGGGCGGTGAGATCCCAGTCGGCGTCGTCGGCGACGGAGCGCAGGAAGTCTTCGCTCACCCGCACCGAGTTGTTCGAGTTCTGCCCTGAGACCGTCTGATACGCCTCACCATTGAAGTCAGACGGGTACCCCGAAGCGATCAGAGTGCGGACCTTCTCCTCCTCGACCTTCTTCCAGTTGATGAAAGTCTCGATGTCGGGGTGGTCGATGTCGAGGATCACCATCTTGGCGGCGCGCCGCGTGGTGCCGCCCGACTTGATGGCGCCGGCAGCGCGGTCGCCGATCTTCAGGAACGACATCACGCCCGAGGACTTGCCACCTCCCGACAGCGGCTCGTTCTCGCCGCGCAGGTTGGAGAAGTTGGTGCCGGTGCCCGACCCGAACTTGAAGAGGCGCGCTTCGCGGGTCCACAGGTCCATGATCCCGCCCTCGTTCACCAGGTCGTCGTTGACCGACTGGATGAAGCAGGCGTGTGGCGCCGGACGGGTGTAGGAGTCGGGGGAGAGGGTCATCTCGCCGGTCTCTTGATCGACGAACCAGAAGCCCTGTGCCGGGCCGGTGAGCCCGTACCTGTGGTGCAGGCCGGTGTTGAACCACTGCGGGCTGTTGGGAGCGGCGATCTGATGGACGAGCATGTAGACCAGTTCGTCTTCGAAGGCCTGGGCGTCGGCTTCGGTGGCGAAGTAGCCGTAGCGCTCACCCCAGGTGCGCCACGCCGAGGCGAGGCGGGTGATCACCTGACGGGCGCTGCGCTCGGCACCGAGCACCGGCTCGCCCTGGTCGTCGACGACCCAGTCGCCGTTGGCGTCCTGCTGGGGGACACCGGCCTTGCGGAAGTACTTGGACACCATGATGTCGGCGGCGACCTGCGACCAGGACGCGGGCACCTCGGCATCCTTCATCTCGAAGACCACCGAGCCATCGGGGTTGGTGATCCGCGAGTCCCGGATGCTCCACACGACGGAGTCGAGCGGGTCCTCTCCGGGCTTGGTGAAGTACCGATTGATCCGCAGCCCGTCGCCCATGTGGGTCCTCCCGTTCCTCCAGCAGCGCAGATGGGTGTGCGCCGCATGTCTTCCCCAAGTTGTCCACAGACCACAAGATGTGGTGGTCGAGAAAGCCGGGACCACTACGCCTTGAGGTGGACCCGTCACTGTAATTACAGCAGTGTCATCCTGCAAGGACATCTTCGACCGCCTGCGAGCCCCGGGGAAGAGGGGTCCGGCCGGGGGAAGTGATTGCCGGAAACCCCGTTGTACCGGGGCGAGAAGGCGGGTGTCAACAGCGCGATATTCGCCGCTGAAAGCGGTGGTGTCTTCAGGGAAGCGGCGGCGTGGTCGAAGGGAGCATCCGGTGGTCGGTGTGTGCTTCGAACCCCGCCGCGATCGAGATGAGCATGCTCTCTTGGAATGGTCGCCCCATCAGTTCCAGCCCAACCGGCAACCCGTCGGTGAACCCGGCGGGCACCACGAGGGCGGGGAGCCCGCCGACGGACGCGGTCCCGCAATTGGAACCGCGTTGGGTCTCGCCGATCCGAGCCGGTGGCTGCGTGATCGTCGGGTAGGCAAGAGCGTCGAGGTCGTTGTCGTCCATGAACGAGACGATGGCGTCGCGCACCACGGCGCGCCGTGCCACTGCGTCGCGATAGGAGGTGTCTCCGGTCGAGGCGGTCAGGTGGGCGCGCAGCTTGGCATCGAGACTCTGTTCGTAGAGACCGGAGGCGACGATCTCGCTCAAGGATCCGACCGGGGCGGAAGGGTGAGCCGTCAGGTAGAAGTCGAGTGCGTCGCGGAATTCCCGGAGGAAGACCGACGCCGCACTACCTCGGAGGGCGTCGAACCCTGGGATCGAGGCCGAGATCACGGTCGCCCCGCTCGCCTCCATCTCGGCGAGGGCGCTACGCACCACCGCCGCCACGCCCGGATCGGCATCGGTGAACAGCACGTCGAGCACGCCGATGCGCATCCCCGTCAACCCGTCGGGGTCGACCGCGTCGGCATACGACGTTGCGGTGGCCACCGTGATCGGGTCTGCGGGATCCTGCCCGGCGATCACGTCGAGCACCGCGGCGAGATCGGCGACGCTGCGGGCCAGTGGACCGACGGTGTCCTCGGTGGGCGAGAGCGGGATGACTCCGGCACGCGACACGAGCCCGATGGTGGGGCGGAGGCCGTAGAGGTCGTCATGGGAGGCGGGGATGCGAATCGACCCGCAGGTATCGGTGCCCAGGCCGGCGGTGGCGAATTCGGCGACCACCGATGCCCCCGTTCCGCCGCTCGAACCACCCGGGTTTCGGGTTGGATCGAACGGATTGAGTGTCTGCCCGCCGAGCGACGACAGCGTCGTGATGTCCCTGGCGAACTCGTGGAGGTTGGCCTTGCCGATGATCACGGCTCCCCCAGCACGCAGTCGAGATACGACGAAGGCGTCGTCGCCGGGCATGAAGCCCGCGAGCGAGAGGGATCCCGCGGTGGTTGGCATGTCAATCGTGTCGATGTTGTCCTTCACCACGATCGGAATGCCGTGCAGAGGGCTGCGGGGTCCCGACACCGCCCGCTCGGCGTCGGCGACGGCTGCGTCGGCGAGCGCATTCGGGTTCACGGTGATCATCGCATTCAGTTCGGGGCCGGCGTCGTCGTAGGCGGTGATCCGTGCGAGAGAGAAGGTGACGAGGTCGACCGATGTGATCCGGCCGGCGTCCATTGCCGCCTGTAGTTCGGGGATCGTGGCTCCCAGGGGGTCGAACGGCTCCGGACGAGTCGTCGTCGTGGTCGGTGGCGCGGCGGCGGTCGTCGTCGCGCCGGTGGTCTCGGTCGTCTCGGCTGTGGTCACGGTCGTGTCGGTTGTGGTCACGGTCGCCGCGGTGGTGGCCGCCGACACCCCTCCGAAGCAGGCCGCGGTCAGGATTGCGAGCACCGGCACACAGATGCCGGCCACCACGCCGAGCCCACGGTGAGGGCCGCTACCCACCCAGATCTGCCATGCAGGCGAGTCCGGCGTCGATGAATTCCTGCGCCGGGGCCTCGGACCCGCCGATCACCGCGGCGTAGATCTCGTCCTGGGTGTATCGCTGCTCGAGCTGGTCGAGATAGCACGAGCAGAATGCCTCGGGTTGGCCGGCCGTGCAGCTGGTCATGAAGCTCTGGCGGAAGGCATCGTCGAACTTGCCCCCGTCGTGGTTCCCGCAGGCGGCGACGACCAGCGCTAGGGCGAGCAGCCCGGCGGTCAGATCCCGCATCGTCAGGACCTCCCCAGTCTCGGTGCCGCTGAGGGTAGACCGGGCGCTTCTGGCAGACTCCCCCGATGCCAACGATCACCTCCGAGGTCGGCAGGCTCCGCAGCGTCCTCGTCCACCGGCCGGGGATCGAGCTCGCTCGTCTCACACCTGAGAACAAGGACCGCCTGCTCTTCGACGACATCCTCTGGCTGGAGCGCGCCCAGGAGGAGCACGACCGGCTCGCCGACCTGCTCCGGTCCCGGGGGGTCGAGGTGCTCTACCTGCGCGACCTGCTCGCCGAGACGCTCGCCGACGACGCCGTCAGAGGGATGGTGATCGATCGGGTCGTCACGCCGGCGATCACCGGACAACGCCTCTCCGACCACATGCGGGGTGCCATGCGCGAGTGCGACATGGAGACGCTCCTCGACGTGCTCTTCGGTGGGGTCCTGTCGATCGAGCTTCCCCAGTGGGGGATCGACGAGCTGTTCGCCGTGCTCGCCGCCGATCGCCACGACACGGTCATCCGACCCCTGCCCAACATGATGTTCATGCGCGACAACGCCGCGTGGATCGGCACCGGGCTGATGTTCGCCATCCTCGCCTGGCCGGTGCGCCGCCCCGAGTCGCTGCTGATGTCCGCGGTCTACCGGAACCATCCGAGGTTCCGGGCCGCCGGCTTTCCGGTCTGGTACGGCGATCGCGAGTTCGACGTGTTCCCCGCCTCGATCGAAGGCGGCGACGTGCTCGTCGTGGGGAACCGCACGCTGCTCCTGGGGAGCGGGGAGCGCACCGCGCCCTCGGCGATCGAGGCGCTCGCCGAGCGAGTGTTCGAGGCGGGCGAGTTCGACCGGGTCATCGTCGCCCGGTTCCCCAGAGACCGGTCGTTCATGCATCTCGACACCGTGTTCACCATGGTCGATCGCGATGCAGTGAACATGTTTCCCGACCTGGTCGATCGCATGGACGTCCATTCGGTTCGGCCGGGGCCTCACGGGCTGGTGGTGAGCGAGGAGACAGGGCTGCTCCCCGCCCTCGAGTCGGCGCTCGACCGCAGGCTTCGCCTCGTCACCACCGGCGGCGACGCCGTCGACCAGGTGCGCGAGCAGTGGGACGACGGCAACAACACGCTCGCGGTCGAACCCGGGGTGGTGATCGCCTACGCCCGCAACCGCGAGACCAACGCCAGGCTGCGCGAGAACGGGATCGAGGTGCTGGAACTCGATGCGTCCGAGTTGTGCCGGGGGAGAGGTGGGAGCAGATGCCTGACGCAGCCGTTGGAGCGCGAGGAGTTATGAGTTGTGAGTTGTGAGTTGTGAGTAGGACGGGTACTCCTCAGAACTCACCACTCATCACTCAAGACTCTTGAGCACTGCGGTTGCCAGCACGTCGTATCCGATCGACACCGGGTGGATGTCGGGGGAGCTGTCGAGCATGTGCGTGGTTGCGGCGGCGGTGCCCTCCATCGGCGTGAAGCCGTCGGCGACGGTGACGCCTCGTTCGCGGGCGAGACGGGCGGCGATCTCGTTGAACGATTGCAGTATTTCGTTGCTGCGTTGTTCGAAGGTGATGGCTCCACCGAGGCCCAGACTGAACGGGTTGTAGGTCTCGAGGAACACGACCGTCGACCTCGGTGCCGCGGCGGCGACGGCATCGAGGATCGTCACCATGTTGTCCTCGTACGTGGCGAAGGCGGCTTCGAGGCGTCGTCGGCAGGCAGGGGCGTCGATGTCGGCCGAGCAGTCATCCGATCCGAGGTGGCCGAGCAGGTCGTTGGCGCCGATGTCGATGGTCACGTACGCCACGTCGGCAGTGTTCATGTACGCCACGGCGGTGTCGAGTTGACCGGTGCGGATCATCGTGCCGGTCGTCTCCCCCGATATCCCGAAGTTGCGCAGCCCGTACTGCCGTCCATCACGGGCCTCCAGACCGGAATGCACTCGCGACACGTAACCGAGGCGTGCCTCGTCTACGCCGACGTTCGCCGCCAACGAGTCGCCGAGAGCGACGTAGACGGGGCTGCCGGGGGCAGACGTCCCGTTCACCCGACCGGGTGGGGTCTGCGCCGCCGGCGGCTCGACCGCGGTGCCGACCGCGGCCGCCTGGGCGGCGAGGTTGTCGAGGAGGTCCGTCGACGTGATCAGGTCCCCGGCTGGATGCGTGCCGGTGACCGCCACTCGGTCGTCGCCGATGGTGATCGACTGCACGTCGGCGTCGAGCCCGACGAGTGTCTTGTTGAGGTCTGCGACGTTGCCGAGCAGGTCCTCGACTGCGTTGCGCCCGATGCCGGGAAGGTCGAGGGGACCCAACTCCATGCCGACCACGTGCACCTGAATGGCCCCGGCCTCCACGTCTGCGCTCAGGGTTCCCGTGAATCCGAGGTCGCCGCTCTTGAAGGTGCCCTCGATGGTGATGGTTCCCTGGTCCGTGCCCACCCCGTCGCGCACGTCGACGGAGATCCTGCGGATCGGGTTGTTCTCGATCTGAGAGAGGCCGTCCTGGAGATAGGCGCCGATCTCGTCCTCACCGAGTTCCACTCGGAAACCCGCAGAACCGGCGGCATCGTCGATGGCCCGCGACGCCGTGGCGAGCGCGGTCGGATCGGCCGGATCGGCCGTGCCCGCCGTGTTGCTGATTGCCCGGTAGATGGAGAGGGCTTCGCGCACCACGTACCAACTGCCGGCGGCGAACACCGCGACGAGGACGAGGGAGATGAAGATCGACAATCCCCTGGGCGCGCCGATCGCCCCGTAGAGGGCGACGAAGAGAATCACGCCTGCGGCTACGAGCGCCACGGTTTGGCCGACGGTGAGCCAGGCGATGACACCGAGGAGGGCCGCCGAGGCCAGACCGAACAGCACGCAGGCCGCCCGGGCTCCGGCGTGCCCGCGCGGCTCGTATCTGTACTGGTTGCTCACGATGTCAGGTGGGGAGACATGGGTCGGGCCGGGCACTCTGTGCCCGGCCCG
>DATECY010000103.1:0-32596 GCA_035286665.1 Acidimicrobiia bacterium | reverse complement strand
GGCTCGACAAGCCGGTGCTCGTCGAGGGCCCCGCCGGTGTCGGCAAGACCGAGCTGGCCAAGGCATTTGCCGCCGCCACCGGGAGACGCCTGATCCGGTTGCAGTGCTACGAGGGGCTCGACGAGTCGAAGGCTCTGTACGAGTGGAACTATCGAAAGCAGCTGCTGCGGCTCCAGGCGGATCAGGGACGGAAGTGGGTGGACCTGGAGGGCGACATCTTCGCCGAGGACTTCCTGCTCACCCGGCCGTTGCTCGAGGCAATCCGGTCCGAGCAGCCCGTGGTGCTGCTCATCGACGAGGTCGATCGGGTAGAGGTGGAGACCGAGGCCCTGTTGCTCGAGGTGCTCAGCGACTTCCAGGTGTCGATTCCCGAGCTGGGGACGATCGTCGCCACCAGCCAACCCGCCGTGTTCCTGACCTCGAACAACACCCGGGAACTCTCCGAGGCGCTCAAGCGACGGTGTCTGTTCCTGCACATCGGGTATCCGAGCATCGAACGGGAGACCCAGATCCTGCTCGGCAGGGTTCCCGACCTCGACGGGATCCTGGCCGATCGGATCGCCCGCCTCGTGGCCGGGATCAGGGCGCAGCCCGTACGCAAGCCGCCGTCGGTCAGCGAGTCCGTGGACTGGGCGAGAACCTTGATCGCCCTGGGCGTTGGCGCCCTCGACGATCAGACTGTCGCCGACACACTCCACGTCCTGCTCAAATATCAGACGGACATCGAACGGGTACGCGACGGCCTGGGCGACGCGGCAGCGCAGTGATCGAGGGGCCTCCGCCGACGCGTCCGTGGCAGTCATCGGTCTCGGTCACTCCTCGACCGCCTCTGACCCGGTTCGGTCCATGGCTCACGGCTCATGGCTCAGGGCTCAACGGCGCCGAGCGCAGCGAGGCATCCTTCTGATGCCATCCTTCCTGACGGGGTTCGTCGAGGAGCTCAGGGCCGTCGGCGTCCCGGTCTCCATGGTCGAGGCCGTCGACGCGGCCAGGGCGATGGAGCATGTGGACATCTCCCGCCGCCCCGCACTGAAGGCTGCGCTCGGGGCGACTCTGGTGAAGAGCGCCCACCACGTCGACGCCTTCGAGGCGGCGTTCGAGGCGTTCTTCTCGCTCCTCCCCCCCGGCGGTGCGGCGGAAACGGCTCGGGAGCGCTCGGACCTGTTGACGATCGGGGCCGCCGGTGATGGCGCAGGGGTGGGCTCGGGAGAGATGGACGTCGAGGACCTCATCGCCGCCCTCTTCGGCGCCTTGCGCGATGGCGACACCGGGTTGATGCAGGCGGTGATCCGTCAGGCCGTGGCACGCCTTGCCGGGATGGAGCCGGGGCGCCCCGTCGGGGGCACCTACTACCTGTATCGGGTGTTGCGGCGGCTCGACCTCGACACGATCAGGGAACGGCTGCGGCTCGCCCTGACGGTCCCGGATCCGTCCTCCCTGGAGCGGCGTCTCGCACTCGAGGAGATCGAGCGGAGAGTGGAGGACTTCAAGGAGCAACTTCGGGCAGAGATCCGCCGGCGTCTCGTCGCCGACCGCGGTCCTGAGGCTGTCGCCAAGACCCTGCGTCGCCCGCTCGTGGAGGACATCGACCTCACCACGGCCACGCGTGAGGATCTTGCCCGGATCGAGGCGATCATTCACCCATTGACCCGTAAGCTCGCCGCCCGTCTCGCCCAACGTCGCCGGATGGGGCGTCAGGGGCGCCTCGACGTCCGCAGGACGATCCGGCACTCCCTTTCCACCGGAGGGGTGCCTGTCGACCCCCGGTTTCGGCGGCCCCGTCCCGGGAAGCCGGAAATCGTCCTGCTCGCCGACATCAGCGGATCTGTGGCGACCTTCGCGCGGTTCACGATGCAGATCGTCCACGCGATTTCCTCCCAATTCAGTCGGGTGCGTTCATTCGCCTTCATCGACACCGTCGATGAAGTGACCGGATTCTTCGGGCCGGGAACCGACTTCGGCGAAGCACTCCGACGGGTCGGGACCGAGGCCGAGGTGGTGTGGCTCGACGGCCACAGCGACTACGGAAACGCGTTCGGGACGTTCGCCGATCGTCACCTCGCGGCGATCACGCCGCGGACGACCGTGATCATCACCGGGGACGCGAGGACCAACTACCACGACCCTGGTGTGGCCGCCCTGAGACGCATCGCCTCCAGCGCTCGAGCGGTGTATTGGCTCAATCCCGAACACCACCGCTACTGGGACACCGGCGATTCGGTCGTGGGTGCCTATGCCCCGGTGTGTGACGAGGTGCACGAGGTGCGCACCGTCAGGCAATTGGAGCGATTCGTCGAGGCGGTGGCAACGCCGGTGACGCGGATGGTGCACCGGCCGGCGTGAGCGGACTAGCCCCTCGTCGCCGCCCGGGTGGCACTCAAGGGTTCGGAGCGGAGGGCCGATAGCAGGGAGAGTCAAGAAAGGTGCCGATGGCCCAGCGCGTGCTCGTGGTAGAAGACTCCGCAGTCATCCAGCGGTTGATCTCCGTGTGCTTGCGACCCGCCGGAGTGGAGGTCGAGACCCGCTCCGATGGCCCCACCGGCCTGGAGGCTGCCCTCACCACCCATCCCGACCTCGTCATCCTCGACGTCGGCCTTCCCAGGATGGACGGATGGGAGGTCCTCGAGAGGATCCGCTCCGACGTCCGAACTCGATCGATGAAGGTGCTGGTCCTCACCGCCCACGCCCAGGAGGAGACCCGGGAGCGAGCCGATCGAGGGGGAGCGGACGCCTTCCTCACCAAACCGTTCCGTCCCGATGATCTCCGCGGTGTCGCCCTCCAGTTGCTCGGAGGGCCCACGGAAGCCACCGCCTGATCGACGGCTTGCGGCCGGCAGGTTGCAAGCATGCAGGGCGGTCTGTCGCCCCTCTGGTATCTCGGTGGCTGCGGGGGTACGTTGCACACCCGCTTGTCGATACTCCTCTTGATCGCCCCGCTGCTTGCCGGCCCCTGTGCCCTTGCACTCCCCGCTCAGGGCCCGATGGTGCGCGAGTTCTCCCCGGACGGCCTGTACGGAGGGCACTGGGGGATCGACGTCGCGGTCGATCCCGGCACCTCGGTTCGGGCGGCTGGGGCCGGCATCGTCACCTTCTCAGGCGTCGTGGCGGGGAATCAGACGGTCACCGTGCACCATGGCGGTGGGGTGAGGACCTCGTACTCGTTCCTGACCGAGAGGTACGTCACGGCCGGACAGCGGGTTGCCACCGGGGATCTCGTCGGTGCGTCCGGTGTCGATCACGACGTGGCGGCCATCCATTTCTCGCTCCGTGTCGCCGACCGCTACGTGGACCCCCTCACGGCATGCCGGGCGATGAGCGCGCCGTCGCCGGGTCTGCGTCTCTCGACGGTGATCGCCTCCTATCCTGTGGGGAGTGCGCCGCGGATTGCTGGGCGGGACGTTCGACCCGCCTCATCTCGCCCATCTGATCGCCGGTGAGGCGGCATTCCGGGCGTTCGCCCTCGATGAGGTGACCTTCGTCCCCGCCGGTGCCCCGTGGCAGAAGGTGGGGCAAGGGGTGACCGATGCCGTCCACCGTTGGGAGATGACCCGACTCGCGGTACAGGGTGTGGCCTACTTCCGGGCGGACGACCGTGAGGTGTGCCGCGATGGCTGGACGTACACGATCGACACGCTCGAGGAGTTCGCCGACGACGACGTGGTGTTGATCCTCGGGGCCGATGCCGCGGCAGGCCTTCCCTCGTGGCACCGGGCCGCCGAGGTGGTCGCCCGGACGACGATGGCGGTGATGCCCCGGCCCGGTGCCGATCGGTCGGCGGTGGAGGCATCGGGAGCGGTCGTGACCTGGCTGGACGTTCCCGAGATGCCGATGAGCGGCACGATGCTTCGCGCCCGGCGGCGAGCAGGCCTCAGCATCAGGTTCTTCGTGCCCGAGGCTGTCAACCAGTACGTGATCGATCATGGGCTCTATGGCGACCAGACGTAGGGTCTGGCCACGAGTCATGATCGCCTCCGTCGTGGTCGGCGCGCTCGCCGCCGGCATGGTGCTGCAATGGGATTGGGTTCGAACCCGGGCCGTCGACGCCGTCGATCAAGTGTCGCGATGGAGCACGAGGCTGCGGGACACCGCAGCGGACCTGCCTGAGGCCGAGTTGGAAGCACGGGCCCTGACCGGGGCGTCGGCGTCGGCACTCGTCGTGATCGGATCGGGAGACGGCGATGCTGCCTTTGCCCTCCTTGCGGCGGCTCCGAGCGGCCCCCCCGCCCTCATCATCCTGCCGCAGTCGATGCTGCTGTCGGTTCCCGGATACGGGGAGTTCCGGCTCGTCGACGCTCTCGGATTCGAAGGGCCCGATCTCGCTGCGCTCGCCGTGACCAACCAGTTCGGCATACGGATCGACCGTGTTGTCGCCGTCGCCGCCGGGGCTCTGGCGGCGGCAGTGGATCAGCCGGTGACGGTCGATCTCGCCTCCCCGGTCTTCGTCGATGACGGGGGGACCGTGCGGCGCGTGGTCGACGCCGGAGCCTCGGAGGTGTCACCGGCCGTGCTCGAGTCGCTGCTCGTCCTCCAGGGTGAGGCGGATCCGTTCGAATGGCTGCAACGACAGGGAGCCGTGTGGCGCGCCGTTCTCGAGGCGGTCGTGGCGCGACCGGCAGTCGCCGACCGGCTGCTCACTGCGGTGGGTGGGTCCGGCGCCGCCGACCTCCTCGTCACCATCGCAGGGCGCGAGGATGGCGTGCTCGCCACCGTTCCGGTCGAACGGGCGGAGTCGGCGGCACCTGATTCCCTTGCCCCGGTACACGACCGGATCGATGCCTTCATGGCCGAGCGGCTCGGGCACCTCCTGATCCGCCCCGGCGGACGGCCTCGCATTGAGATCCTCAACGGAAACGGGAGGGTGGGAGCGACCCGGAGCGTGGCAGAAACACTGGTACGGCTCGGGTTCCACCTGGTGCGCACCGACAATGCCGATCGGTTCGATTATCCGGCCACGCTCGTGATCGGTCAGGGCCAGGCCAACGAAGGCGCCGCCCGGGAGGTCGCGGCGGCGTTGGGGAGGGGAAGCCTGCAGCTCGAGGTCCGGGCCCCTTCTGGCGTCGTAGACGTCTCTATCATCGTCGGAGACGACATTCCCCCAGAGGAGGGTTGAGGCTCATCACGCTGCACCCGGACACGGAGTCGGCTGCCGAGGCCGCCGCGTCTGCGATCGACGACAAGAAGGGCCTCGACGTCATCCTGCTCGATGTCTCCAAAGTCATTGTGCTCACCGATGTCTTCGTGATCGCGTCGGGGACGTCGCGACGACACGTCAAGTCGCTTGCAGACGAGGTCGAGGAGCGGCTCCGCCCGATGGGCCGTCGCCCCTTGCGACGGGAAGGCATCGACGACGCCACCTGGGCATTGCTCGACTTCGGCGACATCGTCGTCCACATGTTCGACGAGGAGACCCGGCGTTACTACGACCTGGAGCGCCTGTGGGTCGACGCCCCCCGTCTCGAATTCGAGCCCGCCCCTTCGTAACCTCGTCTGTCGTCTTGGCGAGCTCACAGCTCACGGAGCGCAGCAAGGCCAAGTGTTAGCGTCGGGCGAACGGTTGGGAGGCACCCATGTGGGCCATGGTCGTCAAGGAGTTCCGTCAGGTCCGAAGGGATCGTCGGACGCTGGCGATGATGATCCTGATGCCGGTCGTGCTGTTGGTGGTGTTCGGGTACGCGGCCAGCTTCGACGTGTCGCACGTGGACGTCGCCGTGATGGGTCCCGCCGCCGAGTCGATGAGCACGCAGGTGCCGGACCGACTCGTCGTCGATCGGATCGATCCCGCCGGCGGCAGGGACGAGGCCGTCGACCTGCTTCGACGAGGCAAGGTGGTCGCCGTCGTCGTGACCGGGGGAGACTCGCCCACGATCCTCGTCGACGGTTCTGAGCTGTTCGCGGCACGAGCAGTCGTCCAGGCCGCGACCCTCCTCCAGCGGGAGATGCCGGGGTTGACCATCGAGGTGCTCTTCAATCCGACCCTCGACACGTCAACAGTCCTCGTGCCCGGACTCGGCGGCCTGATCCTGCTGTTCGTGGGAACGGTGATCACCAGTCTCGGTGTCGTTCGGGAGCGTCAGGCCGGCACGCTCGAGCAGTTGGCGGTGATGCCGCTGCGGCCACGCGACGTCTTCGTGGGCAAGGTGGCCCCGTACTTCGGGGTCGCCGCGGTCGATCTGATCATCGTTCTCCTCATCGGGACGCTGCTCTTCGACGTCCCGTTCAACGGATCCGTGTTCACGCTCGCTCTTGGTTCTGTGCTGTTCCTGTTCGTGACGCTCGGGGTGGGGGTCGTCATCTCCAGTGTGTCTGAAAACCAGGGCCAGGCGATTCAGTTGGCGCTCATGACGCTGCTCCCACAGGTTCTGCTCTCCGGGCTGATCTTCCCGCTCTCCTCGATGGGCCCCGGAGTGCGGTGGATCGGGTACCTGCTCCCGTTGACCTACTTCAACCAGGTTGCTCGTGGGGTGATGGTCCGGGGAGCGCCGTTCGACTCTCTCCTGGTTCCCCTGGGGCTGCTCGCCGTCCTCGGCGCGCTCGCCTTCACGCTCTCCGTGGCGCGATTCCGGGGGTTCCTTGGGGCGGGAGAGGCCCACCGCGGTGGCGGGGCGTAGGCATCATGGACCGCTGGGGCCTGGAATCGGTCACCGTCCGCATCGGAGGGACGACGGCACTCGACGGGGTGTCGATCGCCGTCGGGGTCGGTGAGGTGGGCGTCGTCGTCGGCGGCGACGGCGCCGGCAAGACGACGGCCGCTCGCGCCATCGCCGGGTTGGTGATTCCCTCGGCGGGGTCGGTGCGCAGGCCCGAGGGCAAGCGTGTCGGCTACCAGTCCTCCGGATCAGGGGTCTGGCCCGACCTGACCGTCTCGGAGAACCTCTCGTTCGTGGGGGCAGCCTTTCGCATCGGCTCCGCCGACCTGGCTCGCCGTACGGATCAGCTGCTCGCCGCCACGGAACTGGGTTCGGCGCGGGACCGATTGGGCGCGAACCTGTCCGGGGGGATGCGCCGGAAACTCGGGGTGGCGATGGCGCTCCTCGCCCGGCCCCTGCTCCTGATCTTGGACGAGCCCACCACCGGGGTCGACCCGGTGAGCCGGTTCGAGTTGTGGCGCCTGGTATCGCAGACTGCTGCCGACGGCACCGCGGTCGTGATGACGACGACCTATCTCGATGAGGCCGAGCGCGCCACCACGATCCTGGCCCTCGACGCCGGCCGCACGCTTGTCGTCGGGACGCCCGAGCAGGTGAAGGCGTCCCTTCCCGGGCGTGTCTACTCGTTCGACCACGACGTCCACGCCACCCACCAGTGGCGCCGCGGAGCGTCGTGGCGGGTGTGGTCGGCGGGCGATCCGCCTCCGGGTGGCCGGCCTGTCGCCTCCGATCTGAGCGACGTGCTCATTGCCGCCGCGATGGCGGCGGACGACGAGGAAGCGCAATGACCGTCCTCGTCGACGGGCGCGACGTCGTCAAGGCCTTTGGGGGGCTCACGGCCGTCGACGGGGTGTCCCTTCACGTCGATGCCGGTGAGGTGGTCGGACTGCTCGGGGCAAACGGAGCAGGCAAGACCACGCTGCTGCGAGTGCTGCTGGGCCTGCTGCGGCCCACCTCGGGCACGGTGCGCCTGTTCGGCGGTCCGCCGATCAGGGCCGGGTTGCGCCGGGTCGGTTACGTCCCACAAGGACTCGGCTTGTACACCGACCTGACCGTCGCCGAGAACCTCGCATTTCGAGCGCGGCTGTTCGGCGTGGACGTGCCACCGATCCCCGAAGACCTCGCTGGTGCGGGCGAGACCGTGGTGGGCCGGCTGCCCCTCGGCGTCCAGCATCGGGTGGCGTTCCTGGCAGCGCTCATGCACCGGCCTGCGTTGTTGGTCCTCGACGAGCCGACCTCAGGGGTCGGCCCGTTGGGGAGGGTGATGCTGTGGGACACGATCCGACAAGCCGCGGATGCCGGCGCCGGGGCCCTGGTGACGACCCATCATCTCGAGGAAGCGGAGGAGTGTGATCGCCTGGTGCTGTTGGCCGGTGGGCGCATTGCCGCCGAGGGTTCCATCACCGACATCATCGGAACCCTCCAGGCGGTGGAGGTGGTGACCCCCGACTGGCGGCGTGGCCTGGCCGTCCTCGGCGACGCCGGAATCTCGGTGAGCCTTGCCGGAGCATCACTGCGCGTGCCCGGAGGCGATCCTGATGTGGTGCGGCGGGTGCTCGCCGAGGCGGGTGTGAGCGGGAGCGTCTCGCAGCACCCCGCCACTCTCGAGGAGAAGTTCGTCTCGCTGGCTCGAGCGTGACGGGCTCAAGTGGCGGAGAAGGCTGCGACCGCTTCGATGTGGAACGTCTGGGGGAACATGTCTACCGCGACTGCCCAGTCCAGGCGGTACCCGGCACCTGCGAGGTGGCGGGAGTCGCGGGCCAGCGACGCGGGGTCACACGAGACGTAGGCGATCGTCCGTGGCGTGCCCCTGACGATGGCGGCGACGGCGTCGGCACCGAGGCCGTCGCGGGGCGGATCGACGACCGCCACCTGCCACGCATCCCCAAGCGCAGCCGCTCCCTGTTCCACGGTCCCGGCGTAGATCTCGTGCTCGAGTCCGGCGGTGGCGAGGTTGTGCGCCAGGTCGGTCACACCGAGCGCACTCGACTCGATGGCGAGTACCCGCCCGGCGCTCCGTCCGACCGTGGCGCCGAACAACCCTCCACCGGCGTACCCGTCGAGGAGGGTCTCGTCACCACCCGGTGAGAGGGCCTCGGAGACCAGGGAGACCAGCGTCTCGGCGCCGGCGGAGTTGTTCTGGAAGAAGGTGTCCCCGGTGATGCGGAAGGGGACCCCGGCCACGGTCTCGGTGATGGTGCCGTCGCCGATGATCGGTTTCAGGTCATGGGGGCGCCGGTGGGACACCCCGCACCCCCACCCCCCGGCGCCGTCGGGCACCCGGCCGGCGACGACGGCGAGCATCGCTCCGGTGGCGGTCGCGAGCCGGACCGTGATGGCGGCGACGCCGCCCAAGTCACCGAGTCGGGTGATCGTCTCGGCGAGGATGGGGTGGAGCACCAGGCAGTTCGTCACCGGCTCGAGATCGTGGCTGCGGCGCCTATGGAGCGCCGTGGTGCCGTCGACGACCTCGAAGTCGACCCGATTGCGATACCCGTAGGGCGGGCCGACGGCGATCGAGTCGCGCACCTGCGGATCCGTGAGGCGTCCGAGGTGCGTGAGCTGTCCGGTGAGGATGCGCTGCTTCCATGCCAGCTGCGCCGGGTAGTCGGCGAACTGCCACTGGCATCCCCCACAGGCACCGAAATGTGGGCACGGCGGCGCCACTCGCTGCGGCGAGGCTTCGATGACCTCCCGCAGCTCGACGCGCGCCCACGACCCTTTCGACCGCACCACTTCACCGCGGACCCGCTCTCCCGGCATCGCTCCGTCGACGAAGTGGGCCTTGCCGTCGACGCGGGCCACGGCTTCGCCACCGTTGGCGACGTCGGTGGGGCGGAGTTCGATCACCGACGCGACCGACCCGGGCCCTGCATCCCGGGCTCGCCCAAGGGCGCGACCGCCGCCGTCAGATCCCCGCCTCCGGCAGGGGAGGCTCCGCGGTTGCGCCGGGCGCGGAGGCGGTGTGGACCGTGTCCCGCAGCGGAAGCTCCGGCATCCAGAGGACGAGGAACAACCCGACGATGGCGATCGGGACTGCCACGAGGAAGCTGAGGGTGATCGAGTCCGAGAAGGCCTGTACCACGCCCGCCTGCGTCTCGGGTGGGAGTTGTGCGATCAGCGCGGGCGAGCTGGTGAGCTGATCGATCGGGATGCCGGCCATCGCCGACGCCGGCACGAGTCGGGTCAGGTTGGTGGCCAGGGTGCTCGAGAGGATGGCGCCGAACACGGCAGTGCCGAATGCACCGCCGAGCGAGCGGAAGAACGTGCTGGACGAGGTCGCCACGCCAAGATCCGCCATGTCCACTGCGTTCTGGACCGCGATGACGAGCACCTGCATGACGAGGCCGAT
Source organism: Acidimicrobiia bacterium (assembly GCA_035286665.1). Classification (GTDB taxonomy): domain Bacteria; phylum Actinomycetota; class Acidimicrobiia; order Spongiisociales; family UBA11373; genus RBG-16-68-21. The sequence continues at coordinate 22,597 of DATECY010000103.1, read as the reverse complement.
TCCGAGGCCGAGGAGGAGCATGTACGCCATGGCCACCTCCAGGCCCGTGGCCGGGCTCATCGTCGAGAGCAGGAAGAGCGCGATCGCCGTCATCGCCGTCCCCGCGACGGGGTAGCGCTTGTAGCGACCGGTCCTGGTGATGATGCGCCCTGAGGCGATCGAGGTCGTGAGCAGCCCGGCCATGAGGGGGATCAGCAACAGCCCGGAGTTGGTGGCGCTCACGCCGATGACCACCTGGAGGAAGAGGGGGAGGAACACGATCGCCCCGAACATGCTGAGCCCGACCACGAGGCCGATCGCCGAAGTGAGCGTGAAGACCCGATTCCGGAAAAGGCGAAGTGGCAAGATGGGCTCGGCCGCCCGGCTCTCCTGGAGAACGAAGAGCCCGACCAGCACGATCGCCGCGATCGCCAGGCCGACGATCGTCGTAGACCCCCATGGGTACTGGGACCCGCCCCACACGGTCACGAGGAGGGCACAACTCACCGCCGACACCAACAGTGCGGCCCCCGGATAGTCGATGCGGTGTTGGCGGCGGGCGACGGGAACGTGAAGCACCAACGCCGTGACGACCAACGCCGCCAGGCCGATGGGGAGGTTGATGTAGAACACCCACCGCCACGACAGATGGTCGACGAAGAAGCCGCCGAGCAGGGGGCCGGCGACGGACGCTACGGCGAAGACCGAGCCGATGTAGCCCTGGTACTTGCCGCGCTCGCGCGGCGAGAGGATGTCACCGATGATCGTGAGCGCCATCACGATCAACCCGCCGGCGCCCAACCCCTGTATCGCTCGGAAGGCGATGAGTTGGGCCATCGACTGGGACATGCCGGAGAGGATCGAACCGATGAGAAACACCACGATGGCGAACTGGAAGACGATTTTGCGCCCGTAGAGGTCGGAGATCTTCCCGTAGAGGGGGGCGCTTGCGGTCGAGGTGAGCAGGTAGGCGGTGACCACCCACGCGAGGTGGTCGAGGCCCCCCAGGTCACCGACGATGGTGGGGAGTGCGGTGGCGACGATCGTCTGATCGAGGGCGGCGAGGAGGATGCCGAGCATCAGCGCGCTGAACACCACCAGGATCTGGCGGTGAGTCATCTTCGGGCCGGGTGGTGCAATCGAGGTCACCGGGCAGGATCTCCGTTTCGAGGAGCGAGGGTTTCGTGGAGCTGAGGGGATTTGAACCCCTGACCTCTTGCATGCCATGCAAGCGCTCTGCCAACTGAGCTACAGCCCCGGAGCGACGGCAGTGTATCAGCGGGCCTTGGGACGACCGCCGGTCGGGTACCGATACGGGAGTCTCCTTTCGGGCGGCGGCACCACCCTGGTCACCCTCGGCGGTGAGGAGGTGCGATGGGCGCCTGGTGCGCATTGCTCCCGACAGATCGTCCGCCGGCCCCGATCGCCCGACGTTGCCACTCATCACCGTCGCTCGTCCTCCTGCGCTGCCGGTCCTGCCCGGGGGCGCCCTATCCTCCGGTACCCCGCGGGAACGAAACACCATGGCCCGATACGACCATCAGAAGATCGAGCAGAAGTGGCAGGCCTACTGGGAGAGCCACGGGACGTTCCACGCGCCGAATCCGGGCGATCCGGGGTTCGACCCGAGCCGACCGAAGGTGTACGTCCTCGACATGTTCCCGTACCCGTCGGGTGAAGGCCTCCACGTCGGCCATCCGATCGGCTACATCGGGAGCGACATCTTCGCCAGGTACCACCGGATGCGCGGGTACAACGTCCTGCACCCGATGGGCTTCGACGCATTCGGATTGCCGGCCGAGCAGTACGCCGTCGAGACCGGGATCCATCCCCGGGTGACCACAGAGCGCAACGTCGCCACATACATGCGCCAGTTGCGCTCCATCGGGCTGTCCTACGACTGGGACCGCCGGATCATGACCACCGACCCGAACTACTACCGGTGGACCCAGTGGATCTTCCTCCGGCTGTTCGACTCCTGGTTCGATGCGGAGGTGGGCAAGGCGCGACCGATCGCCGACCTGGTGGCCGAGTTCGAGGCGGGACGACCGACGGCCGCAGGGGAGCCGTGGTCGAGCCTCGACGAGGTCGCCCGTCAATCCGTGATCGATGGGCACCGTCTCGCCTACGTGGACGAGATCACCGTCAACTGGTGCCCGGCACTAGGGACCGTGCTTGCCAACGAAGAGGTGACGAAGGATGGCCGTTCGGAACGCGGCGACCATCCTGTGTTCCGGCGCCCGCTGCGTCAGTGGATGTTGCGGATCACCGCGTACGCGGATCGGTTGATCGAAGACCTCGACGTGTTGGAGTGGCCCGAGTCGGTCAAGGCGATGCAACGCAACTGGATCGGCCGCAGCGAGGGAGCATCGATCCGCTTCCGGATCGAAGGGTCGGATGCCTTCGTCGAGGTGTTCACGACGCGTCCCGACACCATCTTCGGAGCGACCTATATGGTCATCGCCCCCGAGCATCCTCTGGTGAGCTCCCTGATCCCCCCGACCTGGCCGGGGGGCACGGAGGACGCGTGGACCGGGGGCCATTCCGCCCCGATGAAGGCGGTGGACGCCTACCGCGCGGAGACCGCCCGCAGGTCTGAGGTCGAGCGCCGGACCGAGAACAGGGAGAAGACCGGGGTGTTCACCGGCGTGTTCTGTGAGAACCCGGTGACCGGGGGGCGGATCCCCCTGTTCATGGCGGACTACGTGCTCGTGGGGTACGGGACCGGGGCGATCATGGCGGTCCCCGGCGAGGATGAGCGCGACTGGGAGTTTGCCGAGCAGTTCGAGCTGCCGATCGTCCGCACCGTGGAGCCGCCTGCGGGCTTCGATGGCAAGGCCTACGTCGGAGAGGGGCGGGCGATCAACAGCGGCTTCCTCGATGGCCTCGGGATCGTCGCCGCCAAGCGCGTGATCATCGACTGGCTGGTGGCGCGGGGCCTCGGTGAGGCAACCGTCTCGTACAAGCTGCGCGACTGGCTGTTCAGCCGGCAGCGGTACTGGGGTGAGCCGATCCCGATCCTCCACGGCCCCAACGGCGAGCTTCGTGCCCTGTCCGACGACGAACTTCCCCTGTTGCTGCCGGAGGTCGAGAACTACCGGCCTGCCTCCATGGACGACGACAACGCCGACCCGGTGGCCATGCTGTCCAACGCTCCCGACGAGTGGAAGCAGGTGGACATCGATGGCGTGCGCTATCGGCGTGAACTCAACACCATGCCGCAGTGGGCCGGGTCGTGCTGGTACTACCTACGCTTTGCGGATCCCGGCAACGACACCCGGTTGGTGGGGGAGGACGCGGAGCGTTACTGGATGGGCGAGCACGGCGTCGATCTCTATGTCGGCGGGGTCGAGCATGCCGTCCTCCACCTGCTCTACGCCCGGTTCTGGCACAAGGTGCTCTTCGACCTGGGCCATGTCTCGACGCCGGAGCCCTTCGGACGACTCTTCAACCAGGGGTACATCCTCGCCGACGCCTTCCAAGACGATCGGGGTGTCTACGTTCCGGCGGAGAAGGTCGAGCTCCGCGACGGCGTCTACTTGTACGAAGGGAATGAGGTGACGCGCACCGCCGGAAGGATGGGGAAGTCGAAGAAGAATTCGATCACCCCTGACGAGTTCGTCGCGGATCACGGTGCCGACACGCTGCGGGTCTATGAGATGTTCATGGGGCCGCTCGATTCGTCCAAGCCGTGGACCACCCGCGATGTGATCGGGGTGGACAGGTTCCTGCAGCGGTTGTGGAGGAGTTTCGTCGAGCCCGACTCCGGCGAACTGCTGGTCTCGCACGATCCGGCGAACGACGGGCTGCGTCGGTTGCTCCATCGCACGATCAAGGCCGTCACCGACGACATGACGGCGCTGCGGTTCAACACCGCCGTAGCCCGCCTGTTCGAGTTGAACAATGCCCTCGTCGGGCTCGAGCGGGTCCCCCGCGAGGTCGCCGAGGCGTTCGTCAGGATGCTGGCGCCGATGGCGCCGCACATCGCCGACGAGCTGTGGGAGCGCCTCGGCCACGAGCCGTCGGTCGCCTATGCCCCTTGGCCCGAATACGACCCCGAACTGGCTCGGGAGGACACGGTCACCATGGTGGTCCAGGTCAACGGGAAGGTCCGCGACCGCATCGAGGTCGAGGTGGGCATCTCCGAGGCCGAGGCTCGGTCTGTCGCCCTCGGGTCGGAGCGGGTCAGAGCATTTCTCTCGGGTGAGCCCGACAAGGTGATCCTGCGGCTGCCCGGCCTCGTCAACGTCGTGGTTCGGTGAGGTTCTCCGCGGCGGAGGCACTCGACGCGTCCGGTGTCGACCCCGCCCGGCTGCGGTCCACCCTGCCGGACGTCGATCCTTCGACGATTCCGGTTCGGAAGGCATCGCGTTGGTTCCGGATGCTGTGGGCCCCGGAGATCACGGCCGTGGCCACGCCGTGGGGCATCTACGTCCACCCCGACCGATTGGCCGCGGCGCGGTCGACTCTCGGTCCGCTCATGGTGCACGAACTGACCCACCTCCAACAGTGGAGGCGGCTCGGCGCGAGTCGCTGGGCACGGGTCTACTTCGGCGACTATCTGCGCGGTCGTCGTTCCGGGCTCTCCCACCATGTCGCATACCGCGCGATCTCCCTGGAGGTGGAGGCTCGTGACGTCGCCGGGCGCATCACCGCCACCTGAGCTCCGCCCCTGGCGTCCCGTCGACGCGGCCAAGGCCTTGGGTTGGTGGGTGCTCGCCGCAACAGTGGCATACGCGGTCGTGCTCCCCGGCGACGTGACCACGAGTGAGTTGTTCGGCGTGGTGGTGCCGGTGCAATCCCTCGGAGCGATTGGAGCCATTGCGTGGATGGCTCGCACCCGTGAACCGTGGCGGGAGGCTCTGGCGGCGCGCATCGAAGTGGCGGACTGGATCGGCGTCTTGATGGGTGCGGGCCTCCAGATCGGGATGGCGCTCATCCTCGTCACCGTCGTCGAGCGTGTCTTTGGTGGCTCCGTGCCCGAACAGGACGTGGTCGACGCCGCCTCGGTTGCCGTCGGTGCCACGAGCAAGCTCCTGGTGGCACTGTCTCTGGTCGTCGTCGGGCCGATCGCTGAGGAGCTGGTGTTTCGCGGTGTGCTGCTCAGGGGCTTGCTGAGAAGCCACAGCCGTCGAGTGGCTGTCTGGGGGTCGGCAACCGGGTTCTCCGCGCTCCACCTGCTCGATCCCAACGCGTGGCTGATCGCCCCACTGCTCCTCGTCCTCGGCGTGGTGATGGGCAACCAGGTGGTGCGGACCGGTCGCCTGGGTCGGTCCGTGGCGATCCACGCCGGATTCAATCTGGTGACGGTCGTCGCGTTGTTCACGGTGAGCTAGTTGTGAGTTGTGAGTCTTGAGTTCCGAGTAGGAGCCTGGCTTCTCTTACCCACAACTCATGACTCATGACCCATGACTCTCTTGCCTCTTACTCATGACTCACAACTCATGACTCATGACTCCTTCTGCCGAGCTTTGCTCGGCAGAAGGGTCTTCCCCACGTCACACGGGCCTGATACAAGGTTCACTCGTGGAACGTTCCTGGATTGCCGCCGGGGCCGTCGCGCTGCTCGCCGTCGGCGGTGCTGTGGTGTTGTGGCCTGATCCGATGACTACGCCGCCGATCGCGATCATCGCGGCGCGTCCTCCCAACGCCGAGATCACCGTGCACGTGTCCGGTGCGGTGATCCGTCCCGGACTCGTGTTGCTCCCTGCCGACGCCCGTGTGGCCGATGCGGTCCTCGCCGCCGGTGGCGCCACGCCGGGTGCGGTCCTCTCGGGACTCAACCTGGCGGCTTCTCTCGCCGATGGCCAGCAACTCATCGTCCCGACTGCAGCGGCGACCGGGGGAGGAGCGTCGGGGCTTTCGGCCGACGGGCGGGTGCACGTCAACACTGCCGACGTCATCGCGCTCCAGGTGCTCCCCGGTGTGGGTCCGGTGCTCGCACAGCGGATCATCGACCACCGCACCGAGTTCGGGCCGTACACCGTCATCGAAGACCTCCTGGACGTTCCCGGCATCGGTGAGGCGAAGCTGGCGGCGCTGCGAGACGTGGTGCTCGTGCCCTGAGGCGGCTCGGACTTCCACGCGGTCCAGACGCCGCGGCTGTCGGAGCGGGCGCGCTCGTGTGGGTAGGGGCGTCCGGGAGCCTGTTGCTGATCGCGGCCTCGTGTGCCGTGCTGATCGGGCTCCGGAGGCGTGTGCGTGCCTGGGGTGTGGCCCTGGTGCTGGTCGGCGTCGGGCTCGTCTCGGGGACCGCGGCGGTGGCGCGTGAAATCACCACCGACTCATGGGTGCCCGAAGGCAGAGTGGTGATACTCGGTATCGTCGGATCCGATCCCTCCGGATCGCCCGGATCCGAGGGATTCACCATCTACCCGGATCATCTCCTCGTCGCGGGCACCTGGCAGCCCTGGCACGGTCCCCGCCTGTACGTGCGGGGAACCGCGGCCGTCGCGGTCGGCGAGCCCGTATTGGTGAGGGGCGCCGTCGATCGGGCGTCCTTCAGGGTGCGAGCGGGTCCGGTGGCCGGTGTCGTCGATGCCGATCGGATCGACCGGCTGGGTTCGGCGCCCAACCTCCTGATGCGGGTGGCGAACCGACTCCGGGGACGGGTGTTCGGGTCGCTCGAAGTGGTGTCCGACACACCACAGGGCGCCCTGGTGGCGGGGTTGCTCATCGGGGACACCCGGGGGCTCCCCGACGTGGACTACGAGGCACTGCGTTTGGCGGGGCTGAGCCATTTCGTCGCCGTCTCGGGCAGCAACGTCGCCCTGTTCCTGGCGGCATGGTGGCTGGCGACCGGTCCGCTGGGATGGGGACCGCGGCGTCGGGCCGTCGTCGGGCTGGTGGGGATCCTCCTGTTCGCCGTGGTCACCAGGTGGGAGCCGTCGGTGGTGAGGGCGTCGGTGATGGCGGGGGCGGTGCTCGTGGGCAGGTTGGTCGGAGTGCCGATCGCTCCGTGGTCGGCACTCGGCTGGGCGGTGACGGGCGTCGTTGCGGTGTCCGGCGGCATCGTCGGCGACGTCGGTTTCCAACTGTCCGTCGCCGCCACCGCCGGAATCCTGGCCGGGGCGCCCCTCTGGGAGGGGCGGCGGCCACGGTGGTTGTGGGCCACCGTGGGGGCAACGCTGTCGGCCCAGGCGGCGGTGGCCCCCATCCTGCTCCATAATTTCGGAAGCGTCCCCCTGATGGCGCCTCTGGCCAACCTGGTGGCGGCGCCGCTGGTGGTGCTGGCGACGGCTCTCGGCGGCATCGGGAGCATCGTCGGAGCCACCCCCGTGGTGAGGTCGGCGGCGCGGGTGGCGTGGCTCGTCCTCGTCGTCGCTCGAAGCGCTGCGGACCTGCCACAGATCCACACCACCGGGATCGGGGTGATCGCCGCCGTTTCGGTCGTGGCATGGCGCGTGGGTTGGGCGAGACCGGCACTGGCCATGGCGGCGATCGTCGTCGTGGGAGCGGCACTCATCCCCGCCGGGCACCCCGCCGGGCCCACCATCGCCTTCCTCGACGTCGGGCAGGGGGACTCCGAAATCCTGATGGGTCCAGGAGGAGAGGTGATCGTGATCGACGGAGGGCCTGATCCCGCCATCCTGCGGACCAATCTCCGTGATCGGGGCATCCGCCACATCGACCTTCTCATCGTGTCACACCGCCACGCCGATCACACCACCGGGCTGCTGGGCATCACCTCGGCCGCCCGGGTGGATCGTTTGTGGTATCCCGACCAACTCGGGGAGGGTTCGCCGCTCGACGACGTCGTGGCCGAGGTTGCCGGTCGGGGAGGGGTGGTGGATGTCCCGGAACCGGGGACAGTCGCCAGGATCGGGGCGTTCACCGTGGAGGTGGTCGGTCCGACCCGCCGGTACGCATCGCCCAACGACGGCTCGATCGTCGTGCGGGTCACCGCCGCGGGGACCTCGGTCCTGTTCCCCGGGGACATCGAGGCGATCGCCCAGCACGACCTGGGACCGCTCCATGCCGATGTGATGAAGGTGCCGCACCAAGGTTCGATCACCAGTGACCTCGAATGGCTTGCGGAGAGCGCTCCGTCGCTGGCGGTGATCAGCGTCGGTCCCAACGACTACGGGCATCCGTCCGACGAGGTGATCCAAGCCCTCGAGAGGGTGGGCGCCGTGGTCATGCGAACGGACCGGGACGGCACGGTGGAGGTGCGCATGGACCTGATCCGCGCCCGGGCGCCGGCAGCGCTACCGTCGGCGCGGTGAAGCCGCTCCACGCAGTGCTCGGCCCCAGGGACGCCGGACCCGGAGAGCGCCAGGAGATGTTGGAGGCGGCCCGCCGTCTGCTCGAGCAGGCCGGTGTCGAGGACATCGATCGGTTCGACGTCCCCGGTCGCGGGGGAGGCGAGGACGGCGACGGCACGCTCCGTCCCGAGGTGGAACGACTCATCCCTGCTCTGCAGAGCGGTTCGCTCTTCGGCGGGAAGCGCGGCGTCATGGTGGTCGATGCGCACCAACTCCAGGCCGCAGAGGTCGATGTCGTCGTCGACCTCACCGGCGCGATGGACGGCGAGGAGATCGTGCTCGTCTTCGTGGCCGACGGCCCGCTTCCGTCCCGTCTGACCAAGGTCGTGAAAGCTGCCGGCGAGTCCCACTCGATTCGCAAGATGCGCGAGCGCGACGCCGCCGACTGGCTCGGCAACGCCGCCAGGGAGCGCAAGATCCGCCTGGACGGCGACGCGACCGCGGCCTTGCTGCAGAGATTCGGCTCCGACGTGGCAGCGCTGGGGCAGGCACTCGACCAACTCGTCTCGAGCGAGGGTCCCATCACGGGGGAGGAGGTGGCGGCCCGGTTCCGCAATCGGCCCGACGAGCCGATGTGGTACTACGCGGATGCCCTCGCCGCCGGAGACACCGGGGAGGCCTTGCGTCGCCTCGCGGACTTCCTCACCCACGGCCATCCGCTCGCCCTGTTGTCATTCGTCGAGAACGACCTCAAGCGGCGTGCCCTTGCCGGGTCGGCACCCTCCGTCGAGGTGTTCGCCGAGTGGGTCGGCGCTCGGCCTGATCACTATCCGGTGACCAAGGCGTGGAGGGCACGAGGGGCGACGAGTGATGATGAGCTGCGGCGGGCCCTGGACGCCGTCGCCCGGGCGGACATCACCCTCAAGTCGGCCCCCGAAGCGATGCACCGCTTGACGATGGAGAGGCTGACTGTGGCGTTGGCTCGGTGGTATTCGCCGCGAGGCCGGTGATCTCGCACCGTGCAGCAGGCAAGCGCTCCGAGGGAGGGGTCTCCGCAGTAGGCCGTCAGCCCTCGAAGGTCCTCACCGCGAGGATCTCGACCTTGAACGTCCCGCTTGGCGCCAGGTAGGACACGGTCGCTCCGACCGCGGCGCCGAGAAGGGCGGCGCCGAGTGGGCTCGATGGTGATGCCAGCATCATGCCGGGCACCTTGTTCTCTTGGACTGCGACGAACACGTCCATCTCACCACCGTCCTCGCGGCGCACCGTGACGACCGTGCCCACGGCGACCTTGTCTCCGGCGACTGCCTCCGACACCTCGGCGGTGTCCAGGATCGATTGGATCTTGCGGATGCGGGCTTCCATCAGGCCCTGCTCGTTCTTGGCGGCGTCGTAGTCGGCGTTCTCTCGGATGTCACCATGGGAGCGCGCTTCGGCGATTCGCTCGGAGATGTGCTGGCGCCCCTCGGTCATGAGGTGTTGCAGCTCATCCACGAGTTTCTGATGAGCAGCCGGGGAAAGCCAAGTCGTCGGTTCGTCGGTCATGATGATGATCGAGGATGTGCTCAGCCGTTGAGCTGTCTGACCCTGCGGGTCAGGCGTGACTTCTGGCGTGCCGCGGTGCGCTTGTGGAGCACGCCCTTGGACACCGCGGAGTCGATGCGCTTCTGCGCCAGGCGCAGAGCAGTCTCACCGGCATCGGCGTCCCCGGACTGGGCGACGGCGAGTGCCCCCTTCGTACGGGTCTTCAGCTCGGAGCGGATGGCCTGGTTACGGGCCTTCAGCCTCACGGTCTGGCGGTTGCGCTTGATCTGCGATTTGATGTTGGCCATGTGAAACAACCCGTGAATGGGGGGGACGGCGGCACGATAGCAGCCCGGTACGCGACGGTACAATGCTGACCCGTCCCCACCGGAGCACCGTGTCGGACACCTCGCGGATTCGTAACTTCTCGATCATCGCGCACATCGACCACGGCAAGTCCACGCTGGCCGATCGGCTGTTGGAGCGCACCGGGGCGTTGGATGTGCGGGAGATGCGCGAGCAGGTCCTCGATTCGATGGATCTGGAGCGCGAGCGAGGGATCACCATCAAGGCGCAGGCGGTCCGCCTCAGGTACCAGTCGCCGGGCCGCGGCGAGTACGTGCTCAACCTCATCGACACGCCGGGGCACGTCGACTTCACCTATGAGGTGTCGCGGAGCCTGGCCGCATGTGAGGGCGCCGTTCTCCTCGTCGACGCCGCTCAGGGAGTGGAAGCACAGACTCTCGCCAACGCCTATCTGGCGGTCGAAGGTGGCCTGGAGATCATCCCCGTGCTCAACAAGCTCGACCTCCCTGCGGCCGATCCCGACCGGGTCGCCGAGGAGATCGCCTCGGTCCTGGGGATCGACCCGGCCACCGTGCTGCGGGTGTCCGCCAAGACGGGAGAGGGCGTCGATGGCCTGCTGGAGGCGATCATCGATCGGCTGCCTCCTCCCCAAGGCGTCGCAGGCGCCCCGTTGCAGGCGCTCGTGTTCGACTCCTACTACGACTCGTATCGCGGGGTGGTCTGCTACGTGCGGGTGTTCGAAGGCACCGTCGGCACCGGCGACCCGCTTCGTTTCATGGTGAGCAAAGAGGACCTTCCCGCCGACGAGGTCGGAGTGCTCACTCCCAAGGCGCTGCCCGGTGCCTCCCTCGGACCGGGCGAGGTGGGCTACCTGATCACGGGGGTCAAGGAGATCGGGAGGATCCGGGTGGGGGACACGGTGACGAGGCGCGACCGGCCGGCGTCGAAAGCACTGCCCGGCTACCGCGAACCCAAGCCTATGGTCTTCAGCGGGCTGTTCCCCACCGATGGTGACGAGTTCGAGCGGCTTCGGGAGGCCCTGGAGCGGTTGCGGCTCAACGACGCCGCTCTGGTGTGGGAGCCGGAGAGCTCCCGGGCCCTCGGCTTCGGGTTCCGGTGTGGGTTTCTCGGCCTGCTCCACATGGAGATCGTCCGGGAGCGCCTCGAGCGCGAGTACGACCTCGACCTCGTCGCCACCGCGCCGTCGGTGGGCTTCCACGTCGTGCTCACCGACGGCCGCGAAGTCGAGGTCCGGAGCCCTCAAGATCTGCCCGACCCCACGTCCCGCACCGCAATTCGCGAACCGTTCTTCCGCGTCATGATCATCACGCCCACCGAGTTCACCGGGGCGGTCATGGAGCTGTTGCGAGAGCACCGGGGGACGATGGGTTCCATGCAATACCTGTCGACGGAGCGCGTCGAGTTGATCTACCGGGTGCCGCTCGCCGAGATCGTCTTCGGCTTCTTCGACCAACTGAAGTCGCGAACCAGAGGTTACGCGTCGCTGGACTACGAGCCCGATGGCTACGACGCCTCGGATCTCGTCAGGGTCGACATCTTGCTCAACGGCGCGCCCGTCGACGCGTTTTCTGCGATCGTCCACAGGGACAAGGCCTACAACTACGGAAAGCGCCTGGTCGAGCGGCTCCGCGCGATCATCCCTCGCCAGATGTTCGACATCCCCATCCAGGCGGCGGTCGGTTCGCGCGTCATCTCCCGGGAGACGGTCAAGGCCAAGCGCAAGGACGTCATCGCCAAGTGCTACGGCGGTGACATCACCCGGAAGAAGAAGCTGCTGGAGAAGCAAAAGGAAGGCAAGAAGCGGATGAAGATGGTGGGGTCCGTCGAGGTGCCCCCAGAGGCCTTCATCGCCGTTCTCCAGGTCGATGCCGACTGAGCCCGTCCGGCCCGACGCCCCCGAACTCGCCGATGCCGCGGCGGGGTGGGTCGGGGCGTACGTCCACGTTCCGTTCTGTCACAGGGTGTGTCCCTATTGCGACTTCGCCGTCGTCGAGGGGCGCGACGACCTGCGAGGGCAGTACTTCGATGCTCTTGTGGCGGAGATCGCCGCGAGCGAGCCGTTCCAACGCCCGCTCGATGCCGTATTCGTCGGAGGCGGCACGCCGACGTCGGTGCCACCCGAGTCGCTGGCGGCGGTGGTCACCGCCCTTGCCGACCGTTTCGGCCTCGCCGTCGACGCCGAAGTGTCCATCGAGGCGAACCCGGAAGATCTCGACTCTCCGACGGCAGCAGGACTTGCCTGCGGGGGATTCAACAGAGTGTCACTCGGCGTCCAGTCCTTCGATCCGCTGGTGTTGGAGGCCTTGGGCAGGCGGCACACTCCGGTCGATGCCGATCTTGCCATCGGCGCCGCGAGCGAGTGGTTCCCCTCGGTGAACGTCGACCTGATCTTCGGGACGGTGGGGGAGACGGCGGCATCGTGGCGTTCATCGGTGGAACGAGCGCTGGCTGCAGGGATTCAGCATCTCTCCGTCTATGCCTTGACCGTCGAGCGGGGGACACCGCTGGCCAGAGCGATCCGCGAGGGAGCAACCGCGCCCGACCCCGACGACCAGGCAGACAAGTACCTCGTCGCGTCCCGTCTCGCCGCGGAGGCGGGCATGGTGCGGTACGAGACGTCCAACTACGCGGCGGCGGGACACGCCTGCAAGTACAACCTCCTCACCTGGGCGCTCGGTGAATATGCCGCATTCGGCAACGGCGCCCACCGCCATCGCGGTGGAGTCCGTTCATGGAATGTCAGGCGGGTAGACCGGTACGTGGAACGGGCGCCGGGCGCCGTGTCGGGGGAGGAGCGGCTGGACGAGTGGCGCCGCGAGGTGGAACGGGTGTTCGTCGGTCTCCGCCGTGCCGCGGGCGTCTTCCCCGGAGAGGCAGGCACGGCGCTCGTGGCATCGGCCGCGGGGCAGCGGCTCATCGACGCAGGCGTGCTGGCGAGCGCACCGCACCGGGTGACGATCGAGCGGCCTCTTCTGGGAGACGAGGTGTCCCGGGCACTCCTGGCGTTGGACCCACCCGCGCCCTCTTAGCAGTCTCACCGGTCAACTGCTAGCACTCCTGCTAACCTCGGTCCCACCGTGCTCGACATGCTCGACCAACGCAAGGCCGCAATCCTCGGTGCCCTGGTCGAGGACCACATCGAATCGGGTGCGCCGGTGTCGTCGCGGGTGGTCCTCGAGCGTTCCGGACTCGCGTGCTCTTCGGCGACGATTCGCAATGAGCTGGTGGTGCTGGAGCGGGAGGGGTACGTCTCCAAGCCGCACACCTCGGCGGGGCGGGTACCCACGGACCGTGGCTATCGGTATTACGTAGACCATCTCTCGCCCGGCCTGTTGCGGCCATCGACGCGGGGGCGAATCGACCATTTCTTCTCGTCGTTCCATGCCGAATTCGGCCGCGTGCTTCGCGAGACCTCGGACCTGCTGAGCGAGATCACGGCGTATCCGGCGGTGGTGCTCGGTCCGGGGATGCAGGGGAGGGTGGTGCGCGACGTCCACCTGCTCGGGGTCGAGCCGGGGATCGTGCTCCTCGTCCTCGTGGCCGACGGCGGCAGGGTGCACCAGGTGGTGATCAGGCTCGCGGTCCCGGCCACGCCTTCAGAGGTCGCCGACGCCCATGAGACCCTGATCGCGTGCCTGACCGGCAAGGAGATCGCCGACCATCTCGAGGCGCCCGACCTGGGAAGCCTTCCGGCCGCGGCTCGATCCCTCGTCACCCGCGCACTCGACGCGGTCACCAATGCCGCCGACGCCGGCAGGGAGATCTACGTCGGGGGCGCCAGTCGAATGGTGGACCTCTGGGAGGACCTCACCAAACTCCACCGGATACTCGGTCTCCTCGAGCGTGAGGCCACGGTCCTCCAGCTTCTCGACGATGCCGGCGACGGGACCACCGTGCGACTCGGTCTCGAGATCCACGCCTCCGAGCAGGACCTGGCGGTCGTGTCTGCGCCGTACCTGGTTGGCGGCGGCAGGGGGCGGATGGGTGTCCTCGGACCGCTGCGAATGGACTACCGCCGGGCGATCCGGGTGGTCGAAGAAGTGTCCGACGCTCTCGGCGACAGTCTCGCACCCTGATGGCGACCGACTTCTACGCAGCCCTCGGGGTGTCGCGCGAGGCCTCCCAGGAGGAGATCAAGAGCGCGTTTCGCAAGCTGGCCCGCGAGACCCACCCCGATGCCAACCCGGGCGATCCCCACGCCGAGGTGCGATTTCGGGAGATCGCCGAGGCGTACGAGGTGCTGTCCGACCCGCAGCGGCGTGCCGGGTACGACCGGGGCGACTCGGTGAACCTCGGCGACCTCTTTTCATCGTTCGCCGGTGTCGACGAGGTCTTGAGCAGGTTCTTCGGAGGGGGCTTCGGACCCTTCGGGAGCGCCGCCAGAGGCCCGGCTCAGGGACGGGACGTGGGCGTGCGCACCTCGGTCACACTCGCTGAGGCGGCGACCGGGGTGTCACGCGAGGTCTCGTTCCGAGCTCCGATAGCGTGCCCGACGTGCGGGGGCTCCGGGTCCGAGCCGGGTTCGGCGTTGGCCGCGTGTGACCGCTGCGCGGGTCAAGGGTCGGTGCGGGTCACCCGCCAGACCATCCTCGGAGCCACGATGACCATCGCCGCGTGCGACCGGTGCCGTGGGCGCGGCAAGATCGTCTCGGTCCCGTGCCCGGAGTGCTCCGGTGCAGGCTCGGCCATCGACGACGTGTCGTTGACCGTTGAGATCCCCGAGGGCATCGACGACGGTGCCCGGATGCGGATCCCCGGCCGGGGTGCGGCCGGCGATGCCGGCGGACGCCCCGGCGACCTCTATGTCGACGTGCGGGTCGAACCGGATCCTCGCTTCAGCCGGCACGGAGCCGACCTCGTCCATCGGGTCCATCTCGGGCTCGCCGAGGCGGCACTGGGGACCGCGGTCTCGGTCCCCACCGTCGGTGGAGATGCCATCGAAATCGACGTTCCCGCAGGCACCCAGCCGGGAACGGTGTTCAAACTGTCCCGCCAGGGGATGCCCCGGCTGCAACGTCGGGGGAGCGGTGACCTGTTGGTCGAGGTGGTCGTCGAGGTGCCCTCTCGGCTCTCGGTGGCCCAGGAGGAGGCGCTGCGTGCCTACGCGGAGGCATCCAAGGAGGCGCCTGCGGCGAGTTCCCGCAAACGCCGCAAGAGCGCCCGTACCTAGGCCGGACGCGGATGCTCCCCATGACCTCGAGCGACCCCACTGCCGCGGTGGACGGTGCCCGACTTCGGTCGCTAGTGTGTGCGCAGCGCGTTCCCACCGAACACTCGGTGGTGTCGCGGGGAATTCGGTGGAGGGCCCGGTCGGCGGACCGGCGGAGGGAGTAGCCAGGCCGTGACGGCGACCTACAACGAGTTGGTCGGAGGCAGGCTCCGGTCCATTCGGCGTCAGCGAGGTCTGTCTCTTCAGGACGTCCAGCGACTGTCGAATGGAGAATTCAAGGCCGCCGTGGTCGGCGCCTATGAGCGGGGCGAGCGCAGCCTCTCGCTGCCCAGGTTGCAGCGTCTCTCGCAGTTCTTCCAGGTCCCGATCTCCCAATTCATGCCGCAGGATGAATCCGGCGTGCGCACCATGGAGCCGTTGCCCAGCGGCGGCGTCACCATCGACCTGAATCGTCTCGAGCGTTTGTCCGGCACCGATTCGGTGATCTTCACCCGCTTCCTCCGCTCGATCCAGATGATGCGCCAGGACTTCAACGGGAAGGTGCTGACGATCCGCCGCGACGACCTGCGCCTCCTCGCCTTGTTGATCGATCAATCCGAAGAGGCGTTTTCCGAGCGTCTTCGCGACGCTGGTCTCACCACCGAAGTGTGACGTCCGGGGGGTGGCACCCTTCGGCGATATACTGTCCCGTCCCAATGATCCCCTCGTATCGAGGATCTCCTTGACGCAAGCCTCCGTTCACGAGGTCACGCTCCGCGTCCCTGGTGATCATTTCATGCTGGCGCTCCTTGGCGAGCGCGACGCCTTCCTGCGCCTGGTCGAGGAGGCGTATCTCGACGCGCAGATCGTGGCCCGCGGGGACGAAGTGCGTATCAGTGGTGCCCAAGCGACGACGGCACTCGTCAAGACGACATTTGAGGAGTTGCTCGTCCTGGTGCGCGAGGGCCAGACCCTCGATGTCGATCGGGTGCGGCAGGTGATCGATCTGGTCAAGGCTGAGGTCACCAGTCCTTCGGCCCTCTTCAGCGACGGCGTGGCGGTGGGCAGAGGCAAAGTCATTCGCCCCAAGACCCTGAACCAGAAGCGTTACCTCGATGCCATCCGGCAGAACACCGTGGTCTTCGGTATCGGCCCTGCCGGCACCGGCAAGACCTACCTGGCGATGGCGCTGGCCGTGTCGGGCCTCCAGAGTGGCGCGGTGACCCGACTGATCCTCACCCGGCCGGCCGTCGAAGCCGGTGAACGCCTCGGGTTCCTCCCCGGCGACCTCGCTGCCAAGGTCGATCCCTACTTGCGGCCGCTGTACGACGCCCTCTACGACATGCTCGGGCCGGACGAGACCCAGCGGCTCATGGAGCGGGGAACCATCGAGATCGCTCCCCTGGCGTACATGCGCGGCCGCACGCTCAACGATGCGTTCGTCGTCCTCGACGAGGCTCAGAACACGTCCCCCGAGCAGATGAAGATGTTCCTCACCCGCCTCGGGTTCAATTCGACGATGGTGATCACCGGCGACGTCACCCAGGTGGACCTGCCGTCCGGCAAGGCGTCCGGGCTCCGTCAGATCGGCGACGTGCTCGGCGACATACCCGGGGTGTCTTTCGTCACCCTCGGGGCCGAGGACGTCGTGCGTCATCGCATCGTCGCCACCATCGTCGAGGCCTACCGGATCTACGACGAGAAGATCAAGAGACCCACATGAGGATCGCCTCGCGCATCTCGGCGCTCACCAAGATCGCGATCCTCGCCACCACGCTGGTGTTGACTTCCCTTGCTCTCATCATCGGCCGCGACACCGGGCCGGAGCCGGTTTCACTGAGTGTCGGGGAGCCGGCTCCGCAGACGTTCATCGCCTCGGGACCAGTCGAAGTGGTCGACGTCAACGAAACGGAACGCCAGCGAGCCGATGCTGCCGCGGCCGTCGACGACGTGTACCGGACCGACACCCAAGCGACCGAGACCGTGCTTGCCGGCATCGCTGAGTTCTTCTCCAACCTCAGCGACGCCGCGCAACCGGTGGTGATCGTCGTCGACGATCCCGACTCGATCACCCCGCCGCCCACCGAGGCGACCACGACCACGGAGGAGACGACGACGACCGTGGCGCCGGAGTCATCCGAGACGACCGATGGTGAGACCACCACGACGTCGTCGACGACCACGACCACCCTCCCTCCAGAGCCGCCGTCGCTGGAGGACCAGATCGCTCGGCTCAAGGTGCTTCATCCGCTGCTGCGGGACACGACCATCGAGGCGATGGTCGCCATGGTCAACAGCGATCGTGACCTTCCGGCGAACGAGCAGCTGTTCTCCTACCTGCAGACGGCGGCCCTCGACACCGCTCAGCAATTCCTGCTCGATGGCATCCGATCGACCGAGCTGGAGTCGGTGAGGAGCCGCCTCGTCACCCAGCCTCGTCCGCTCGTGCTCGTCCCGGTGGAGATACGGCCGGCGGCCGAGGCGGCCGTGGCCGACCTACTGTCGGTGACGCTCCAGGCGAACGAGTTCAAAGACGAGAACGCCACCCAGGTTGCCCGGCTCGAGGCCGAGGCGGCGGTTGCCGACCAGACCAAGTCCTATCTGGCCGGGGAGAAGATCGTCGGGGCAGGCGAACGCGTCGACGCCGTGGCGCTGCAGGCGATTCAGGAGTTGGGTCTCCTCGACTTCGGTGATCCGGTCACCCCGGTGCGCGCCCTCACGCTGATCGCAGCACTCGTCGTGCTGCTGGCGATGGTGTTCGTCGCACGGGTCACGGAGGACTTCTGGCGCCAGCCGAAGATGGTCGGCCTCTTCGGGATGTTGATCGTGCTCGCCGCCATCGCGTCACGGGTCCCCGCCCTGGTCGCCAGGGATCAGGTGGAACTCGGGTTCCTCCTCCCCGCCGCATTGTTCGGATACCTGGCAGCGAACCTGTTCGACGCCAGGATCGCGGTGCTCATGGCGGTCCCGGTGGCGGCCTTCACCGCACTCAGCACCGGAGACCTCGCCCTGGTCGTCTTTGCGGGCATGGCGACGCTGGCGCCGATCCCGCTCGTGTCGTCGGTGGCCTCGCGCGCCCAACTGAACCTGGCGGTCGTCTTTTCCGCAGTGATCCAGGTGCCTTCGGTGGCGGCGCTCGCCTGGTTCTTCTACGGACAGGACACCATCGTCTTGTCGATGGTGTGGGGGTTCGTGAGCGGGATCATCACCGGAGTCGTGGCGTTGGGGATCATGCCGATCCTGTCGACGGCGTTCGGCATCACCACCACGCAGACGCTCCTCGACCTCACCGACCGGAACCACCCGGCGCTCCGCCGTGTCGAGGAGATGGCACCGGGCACCTTCAACCACTCGGTCCTCGTCGGCAACATCGCCGACCGGGCGGCGCGGGCGGTCGGCGCCAACCCATTGCTGGCGCGCGCCATGGCGTACTACCACGACCTCGGCAAGACCGTGCAGCCCAAGTACTTCGTCGAGAACCAGTTCGGGGTGACCAACCCGCACGATCGGCTGCCCCCCGAGGAGTCGGCATCGATCATCCGCAGCCATGTTGCCGAGGGGCTCCGTCTCGCCAGGGAGTACCGGATCCCTCCCGACGTCGCCCAGGGAATACTCACCCACCACGGGACCAGCCTGATGCGTTTCTTCCTCCACAAGGCCGAGGAAACCTACGGGGATCGGTTCGATCCGGCCGACTACCGCCACCGGGGCCGCAAACCGAAGACCAAGGAAATGGTCATCGTCATGCTGGGCGACGCCACCGAGGCGGGGACACGAGCGCTTGTCCAGCATGAGGACCCGACGAGCGAGAGCATTCGCAAGCTGGTCGAGGGGATCATCGCCGAGAAGGTCGAAGACGGACAGCTCGAGGAGTCCGACGTCACCTTCGGTGAGCTGACCCGAATCAAGGAAGCCTTTGTGGACGCCATGATCGGGTACTACCACACCCGTATCCCGTACCCGGGCTTCCCTGGTGTGGGAGGTGTACAGCCGACGTGAACGTGTTCCTCAGCGACGAACAGGACCATCCGGTCGACGCGGCATCGCTCCGTGGCTTCGCGGTCGCCGTGCTCGAAGCCGAGGGCTTTGCCGCCGACACCGAGCTCGCGGTGATGCTGGTGGGCCGTGAGCAGATGGCCGAGTACAACGAGCGATTCATGAACCGGTCCGGGCCGACCGACATCCTCGCCTTCCCGTTGGAGGATCTCGAACCGGGCAAGGCGCCTCGTCGGCTTCCCGACGAACCGCCCGTGACCCTCGGGGACGTGTTCCTCTGCCCCGCCGAGATCGCGGTGCGGGCCGAGGCCGAGCACTTCATCTATGACGACTTTCTTCACCTGCTGCTCGCCCACGGGATCCTCCATCTGATCGGATACGACCACGACGACGACGCCCGCGCCGATGCGATGGAGCATCGCGAGGACGAGCTTCTGGCGCTGATCGGGAGGTCCCTCAAGTGACCGCCGTGGCGCTCGGCCTCGCCGTCGTGTTGACCGGGTTTGCGGCTGCCCTCCGGTTCGGGGGTGCCTCATTGGTCCGAACCCACCGTGCGGATGCCCTGCGCGACGCCGCCGAGCATCACCGCGGCGCCGCGATCGTGGCCGAGTTGCTGGACGAGCCGGTGACGATTCAGCCCTCGCTGGGAATGGTCCATGCGGCGCTGCTCGTCTCGGCGGCGATTCCTGCGGCTTGGGCGCTCTCGTCGATCGCCTCGGGGTGGCTCCTCGCCGTCGCCTTGGTCGCCCTCGGCATCGCTCTCGTGCTGCTCGGTGACACCCTGCCGCGGTCCTTCGGCAGGGCCACCCCGCGCGGTCCCGCCTACCGGTTGGCGCCTCTGCTCGCGGCGGCGGTGGCCATGGGTCGGCGCGCCGCCGACTTCATCTACGACGAAGACGACGACGACGGATCGGATGATGCCGACGAGGACGCAGACGATGCCGAGCAGATCGAGCTGATCTCCTCTGTGCTCGAGTTCACCGATGCCATCGTGCGCGAGGTGATGGTCCCCCGCACCGACATGATCACGATCTCGGCCTCCGAGGACACCGACCGGGCACTCGACCTCGTGATCGCCCGGGGACGCTCTCGCATCCCGGTGACGGGCGACGATCTCGACGACATCGTGGGCGTGTTGTACGCCCGAGACCTCCTCACCCTGTTCGACGCCGGAGAGGGGCCTCGCCCCGTCACCAGGCTGATGCGGCCGGTGCACCTCATCCCCGAGACGAAGCGGGTGTCCGAGCTCCTCAGGGAACTTCAGGCCTCCAAGGTGCATCTCGCCGTGGTGGTCGACGAGTTCGGCGGCACCGCCGGCCTGGTGTCGATCGAGGACCTGCTGGAGGAGATCGTCGGGGAGATCGTCGACGAGTACGACGTCGAGCAGCCCATGGTCGAGCTGCTGAGTGACGGCGAGTATCTCGTGGATGCCAGGATGGCGGTCGGAGACCTCGGCGATCTCGTCGGTCACGAGATCCCCGACGACGACTGGGACACGGTCGGCGGCCTCGTGCTCGGGCTCGCCGGCCGGGTGCCGGAAGAGGGGGAGTCGTTCGACATCGATCACCTCGTGCTCACCGCCGATCGTGTCCAGGGTCGGCGCGTTTCCAGGGTTCGAGTGTCCGTCAGGTGAAGTCCGGATTCGTACCCGTCGTCGGCCGGCCCAACGTCGGCAAGAGCACTCTGGTGAACAGCCTGGTCGGGACCAAGGTCGCCATCACGTCGCCTCGGCCGCAGACCACGAGGACGAACATCCGCGGCGTGTTCAACGGCGACGACATCCAGGTCGTCTTCGTCGACACTCCCGGGCTCCATCGGCCGCGCACCGCGCTCGGGGCGCGTCTCAATTCGGTCGTCGGCGCGTCGCTCGCCGATGCCGATGCGGTGGTGTTCGTCATCGATGCCACCGGAAAGATCGGGCCGGGGGACCGGCTGATCGCCGGCCGGCTGGTGGCGACGGCAACCCCGGTGGTGTGCGTGGTGAACAAGTCCGATCTGGCCGGGCCCGACGAGGTGGTGGAGCGTCTCGCCGTTGCGGGGGAGTGGGGTTTTGCGGCCTATGTGCCGGTGAGCGCACTCGAGGGAAGGAACCTCGATCCAATCGTGGATGAGCTGCGGGCGATGCTCCCCGAGGGGCCCCAGTTCTTCCCGCTGGACATGCCGACCGACCAGACAGAGGAGTTCCTCGTCGGCGAGATCATCCGGGAGAAGTTCCTCGGCCGGCTTCGCGAGGAGCTGCCGCATTCACTGGCCGTGGTCGTCGAGGAGATCCTGCTGCAGCCCAACGGGATCACCCGAGTGATCGCCAAACTGATCGTCGAGCGCGACAGCCAGTTGGGGATCGTGGTGGGCAAGGGAGGGTCGCTGATCAAGGAGGCCGGCTCGGCGGCGCGGGTCGAACTCGAGCGACGGCTGGCTACCAGGATCCACCTCGACCTGCGGGCAAAGGTCGTCAAGGACTGGCAGGAGCATCCCGGCGCAATCGAACGGCTCGGGCTATGACCTTCGCCGAGGCGTCCCGGGTGGTGTCGGCAACCGATGGGACCTGGGATGGCGAGATCGCCCCGGGGTGGGACATCCTTGGCAACGCCGACGGGGGCTATCTTCTCGCCATCGCCGCCAGGGCGGCGTCGATGGCGGTGGGTCGTCCAGATCCGGTCTCGGTGACCGCTCACTTTCTCTCTCCGGGCCATCCCGGACCGGTCTCGGTGGCCACGACCGTGTTCAAGGAGGGACGGAGGTTGGCGACCGCGGGGGCGACGATGTCTGCCGGCGGCACGCCGGTGCTCGCCCTGTTGGGCAGCTTCGGAGAACTCGGCGGCGAGGTCGGACTCGAGCGGCTCGAGGCCGGTCCTCCCGATCTACCCCCTCCCGCCGAGTGTGTCCCGATCGAGCCGACCGGGACCTTCCCTCCGCCCTTCGTGGGAAGGGTAGAGCTGCGCCTCCATCCAGAGATGGGTGATCTCACCAACGTCCCCGGCGCTCCGCGGGTGTCCGGGTGGTTCCGGCTGCGAGATGAGGAGCCGATCGACACCCTCGCCCTTCTCGTCGCCGTCGATGCGTTCCCTCCCACGGTGTTCTTCGCCAACCTGCCTCTGGCGTGGGTCCCCACGCTCGAGCTGACCACCCATGTGCGCGCCAGGCCGGCTCCTGGGTGGTTGGCATGCGCGTTCACCACGAGGTTCATCACCGGGGGGTTCCTCGAGGAGGACGGCGAGGTGTGGGACTCCACAGGTCGCCTCGTCGCACAGTCCCGTCAGTTGGCGCTGCTGCCGCGGGGGTAGGGTGCGGGCGCGGCTGCCTCGGCGTCACCTCTTCCAGCCGTCGATCACCTCGATCAGGGCGACGTCGCGTTCGGTGAAGCCACCGGCCGAGTGCGTCGTACATGCCAGGGTCACCTTGTTCCAGCGGATGTCGA
>DATECY010000102.1:0-4603 GCA_035286665.1 Acidimicrobiia bacterium | reverse complement strand
GGCCACACCTCCAACGGGAGGCGTGTCCTCGGTGATCGGCACCCAGCCCCGGTCCACCAGGACCGCCGCCCCGTCGGCCAGGACGAGCGGCGTCAGCACGTGATATCCCGAGGTTCCATCGAGCGATCGCAGGGTGAGCGCCTCCACCGAGGGGTCGTAGGTGCCGGTGGCCATGACCCGGGTGTATCCCCCGGCCGGGGCGTCGGCGATCGGCACCGGGGCGGCCTCGAGGGCCACGGTCACCGCGTGGTTGAAAGTGCGCTTCTCGTCGAGTCGCCGCAACTGCCAGAAGCCGAGCATCACGAAGGCGATCACAAACACCACCGCGACCACGTGGCCGACGATCCACCGGGGCCGAAGCAGGGTGCGCACGATGCGCATCGTACGGGGCCGCGCGGAATGCCTGATCGAGACGGGAAACGGGAGACAGGAGACGGGCGCCTATCCCTCTTCGCGGAGACGGATCGGGCCCTGACGGTCGGGGCGGACGCCGCGGACGCCGTCGAAGTACGACCGGATCCGATCCATGTCGGCGGCGATGTCGCTCGTCGCCTCGATGGGTGCGCCGAGCCTGACCTCACGGCGTTTCGCGTCGATGGCGGCGGGGAGCAGAGGGACGCCTGCAGCGCGGGCGATGTGATAGAAGCCCGATCGCCAGCCGTCGGCGCGGTTACGCGTGCCCTCCGGGGCGATCACCAGGAGCAGGGGCCCACCGCGCCCGAAGGCGGCGGCACTCGCTCCGACCAGTCCGCCTGGCTTCGACCGGTCGACCGGGATACCCCCCAGCCACCGGAAGAAGAACCCAAACGGCCGACGGAAGAGCGTGTGCTTGCCGATGAACGAGACCTTGATGCCGAACCCCCGTACCGCCAGCATCGCCAGCGGAAAGTCCCAGTTCGACGTGTGTGGGCCGCCGAAGATGACGAAACGGCGTGGCTCGGGCACGTCGCCGACGAGTCGCCAGTTGAAGATGCCGAGCACCCACCTGGCGAGCCGCTGTCTGATGGTCACGAGGTCCTCCCGATCGACCGGCATTCTCGCGGATTGCTTTCACCGCGCGTTCAGGCGCGCTTAGGCCGGCCTGCGGGACCCTTGGGGCGGTCACGCAAAGGAGGCTGACGATGCGGGTCTGGATCGACACGGAAGCGTGCATGGGCGCCGGGGTCTGCGAGCAGATCGAGCCCCTGGTGTTTCATGACCGAGGCGACGGGCTGTGGGCGGTGCGGGAATCGGCCGACCACTTCGGCACCGAGACGATCTTCGACGGCCGCCGCGGCCCCGACGGCTCGCGGGGCATAGCCCGGATCCCCGCCGGGTTCGAGGACCGGATCATCCAGGCCGCCGAGGACTGCCCCGGCGAGTGCATCTACCTGGAGCCGTGAACGGCGCGAAGGGCCGTTCACGGCTCCGTCACCCGTTGTCGGCAACGGCTCTCGCCCATCGCCCATCGCTGCCTCTCCTGGCCAGGCCCTCAATCCACCCACTCGGCACCCGTGTCGACCAGGAGACCTTGGAGGGCATGGCCGATTGCCCCGGCCTCGTCGAACAGCTCGCTCTGGGCGAGGCCGACACCCTGGTCGTCGATGTCGGTGCGAGCCCGCAGACCCACCCACTCGCCCAGTGGGTACCGGCTCAGGTGCACGGTCAGATCGGGGTTGATGAACAGCCACCCCGACGGGAGCACCCGGCTCAGCCCGTTGCCGAAGTCGGCGACCGCGGTGGTCCGCTGCAGCGGTGTCGGCTCCTCCCCTGCCACCAGCGGCAGGATCAACCGCATCCACACGGTCGCCGGTCCCGGCTCGTAGAAGTCGCCTTCGATGAAGCGGGCCTCCACTGCACTGGTGTGGAACCAGACGCCCTCTGTCTCCCGCATCTCATAGGGCGTGATCGCCGCCGGATCCGGGAATGCCTGGCGACGGTGATGCGACGGGACCGGCAGGTCGATGGTCCGCATCCGCAGCGCGGTCGCCCGCGCCACCTCGACCCCGTCGGCATCCAGGGAGGCTTCGACCACCTGGATCCGCTTGCCGGCTCGGATCACCGTCGTGGTGACGCCGAGCGGCACGGTCTTGACCGGGCGCATCAGGTCGATCGACATCCGGGTCACCATCATCGGCACCGGCGACGGCTCCCGCTCGAATGCGCGGGCGAGGAGGGCGGCCACCGGGCCACCGTGAAGTGCGTCGGCATACCAGCGGGCGCGCGACTCGGGGGCGGGGAGGAACCGGTCCCCCTCCGGCTCGAAGATCGCCCCGCTCACTCGGCCTCCATGAACCGGCGCAGTTCGCGACGCGCCACCGAGCGCTTGTGGACCTCGTCGGGGCCGTCGGCGAGGTGCAGGGTCCGGGCATGGGCGTACAGCCCGGCCAGCGGGAAGTCCTGGCTGACACCCGCCCCGCCGAGGAGTTGGATGCCCCGGTCGATCACCCACGTGGCCATCTCGGGGACCGCCACCTTGATCGCCGAGATCTCGATGCGGGCGCCCTTGACGCCGACGGTGTCGATGAGCCAGGCCGCCTTGAGGACCATGAGACGCGCTTGCTCGATGCGGATCCGCGACTCGGCGATCCAATCCTGGACGACTCCCTGTTCGGCGAGGGTCTTGCCGAACGCGGTCCGCTGCAGCGCTCGGCGGCACATGACGGCGAACGAGCGTTCCGCCATCCCGATGAGGCGCATGCAGTGGTGGATCCGGCCCGGGCCGAGCCGGGCCTGGGCGATGGCGAAACCGCTCCCCTCCTCACCGAGGAGGTTGCTCTTGGGCACCCGCACCGATTCGAACCGGATCTCGGGATGACCGCCCGGCTCGTGGTACCCGAACACCGTCATGTCCCTGAGCACGGTCACACCCCGAGAGTCCATCGGGACGAGCACCATGCTCTGGCGGTGGTACGGGTCGGCACCGACGTCGGTGACGCCCATCACGATCGACACCTTGCACCGCGGGGACATCCCCCCACTCGACCACCACTTGGTCCCGGTGATCACGTAGTCGTCGCCGTCGGATTCGATGCGGCATGCGATGTTGGTGGCGTCCGACGAGGCGACCGCTGGTTCGGTCATCGAGAAACAGGACCGGATCTCGCCCTCGAGCAGGGGGACCAGCCAGCGCTCCTGTTGCTCGGGGGTTGCGAACATGGCGAGGATCTCCATGTTCCCGGTGTCGGGAGCCGCGCAGTTGGTCGCCCGGGGAGCGAGGAACGGGCTCCACCCAGTCTGTTCTGCCAAGGGGGCGTAGTCGAGCACCGACAACCCGGCGCCCCAGCGGTCGTCGGGAAGGAACAGGTTCCACAGGCCCCGGCTGCGGGCCTCGGCGATCAGTTCGGCGTACACCGGGAGGTCGCCGTGGGGGTTGGGAGCAGCGGCGAACTGCTCGTCGAAGTCGACCTCCGCCGGGAACACGGCCTCGTCCATGAACGACCTCATCCGAGCCTGCCATTCGAGCGCCCGCTCGCTGAACCCGAAGTCCACACCGCCTCCCGGTTTGGTTGAGCGTGGAGTGTACGAGAAGGAGAAGTCATGAGCCGTGAGTCATGAGTATTGAGTAAGAACAGACCGGTCGTGGCTCAGCGCCCACATGTCACGCCTTCTCACTCAACTCAAAACTCATGACTCAGAACTTCTCCCCGGTAGGGTTCTCCGATGGCCGAGACCGGGGATCCGTTCGCAACCGCCACCTGCTACCGGCACCCCGACCGGCCGACACGTCTGGCGTGCTCCACCTGCGGCCGCCCGATCTGCGTCGAGTGCTCCCGTGACGCCGCCGTCGGCCAGAAGTGCCCCGACTGCGCCCGACCCGAAGGCCGCCACCGGGTGATCACCGCCGCCTCACTGCGCAGCGAGGCGCGCCGCACCGCACCCGTCACCTACGCCCTCATTGCGATCAACGTCATCGTGTTCGTCATCGGCCAGGCGAGCGGGGATCTGGGAAATCGGCTGTTCGTCGACGGCGCCCAATACCGACCCCTCATCCAGTTGGGGGAGTGGTGGCGAGTATTCAGCGCGATGTTCCTTCACGCCAACCTCGCCCACGTCGGCTTCAACATGTGGGCACTGTTCCTATTCGGCCCGTCGCTCGAGCGGCGGTTCGGATCGGTGTCGTTCGCAACCCTGTACGTGGCGTCGGGCCTCGGCGGCGGGGCGCTGTACCACCTGGTAGGGAGGATGGAACCCGCGATCGGTGCCTCAGGGGCGATCTTCGGCCTGTTCGGCGCCCTCATCGCCGCCACCTATCGGCAGCGTCACACCGCCGCGGGCCGGGCCGTCTTCTCCCAGTTGATGATGCTGCTCGCCCTCAACCTGGCGATCCCCCTCATCGTCCCCAACGTCGCCTGGGAAGCACACGTCGGTGGACTGGCCGCCGGCATCGCCATCGCCGCCGCCTGGGACCGCCTCCCCCTGGATGGTCCCGGAGCAACACGCCGCAGAGTGGCCATCGCCGTCGTCGTCGCCGCCGTGGCGCTGGGGGCAGTGATCCTCTAAGAACGAGCCCGAAGGCCTCTCCCGATAAGGAGTGCCCTCCCCCAACCCCCTCCCACCAAGTGGGAGGGGGAGACAAGACCGAGCGGAGGGGGCATCTTGCCTCTCCCACTTCGTGGGGGAG
>DATECY010000101.1:0-3500 GCA_035286665.1 Acidimicrobiia bacterium | reverse complement strand
AGGTGGTCGACGGCACTTCGATGGTGCCGCCCACCTCGGCCGGGGCCCGAGTCGTCGTCGTCGTGGCCGGAACCGTCGTCGTGGCCGGAACCGTCGTCGTGGACGCAGCCACCGTCGTCGTCGTGGACGCAGCCACCGTCGTCGTGGGCGCAGCCACCGTCGTCGTCACAGTCACGGGAACCGTCGGCACAGTCACGGGAACCGTCGGCACAGTCACGGGAACCGTCGGCACAGTCACGGGAATCACGGGAACCGTCGTCGCACATGCCCCGTTCCCCTGCCCCACCCCATGGTTTCCGTTTCCGTTGCCGTCGCCGTTGTCGCCGCAGGAATTACCGTGGCTTTCGTCTCGCGCCTGGACGATCACGCCGGCGAGCACCAAGAGCCCGTCATGGGTTCGGGGGGCGGTGTGGGCAGCGACGGCGGCGAGAGCACCCGACTGTGACGCCACGACGAACGCCACCAGGAACATCAGCGATCCGCGACGCAACCGGTGCCTCAATGAGGGTTCCATGAGCCCTTTTTCGGCAACCGGGTGCCATTGGCTCAAGGATCAAAGGGATCGCGCCGATTGGTCTAGTCACCGTGATCGAGACATCGGACCGAACCAGAGGACCGACAGGTCGTGCCGTGTTCACCGGAGGAGCCGTGGCGCTCGCCGGGCTGCTGGCGTCACTGGCACTCGTGTACACCAACGCCACGGGTGTCACCGACGTGGCGGCACGCGCCGGTACTCAACAAGCGGCCGAGTCGGCCCTGGGGGCGACCGCCACGGCACGCAATGCGCTTGGACAGGCTCTGATCCTCAACGCGCCCGCTTCATTCGACGAGTCGCTGGGACGAGCGGCGATCGAGGAGGCGTCGCTCGTGCTCGACGCGCTGGAAGAGCGCCTCGTCGCCGTCACCGCGTCGATCGGGGACGACTCGATCGCACCCGCGGCAGACCCCGCCCTCGCTCTCGGTCGACGCGTCCTCGACCTCCTCTCCTCGGGAGACGTCGAAGGGGCCGGAACTCTTGCCGCCGGCGATGCCACCGCAGCATTCGAAGTGCTCACCACCGACCTGGTGCGAGTCCGCGACACGGCGACCACGGCGATCGCCGCAGCCGCCGCTCAGGCCGGGACGGTGGCCACAGCCAGCCGATTCATGGTCGCCTTCTTCGTGCCGGCGTTGGCCGTCCTCTTCGTCGTGATCGCCACCAGGCGCCGACGCCGACGCGAGCAGCTCGACGCCGCCCTCGCCAGGGAACGCGAGATCAGTCGCTCCAAGGACCAGCTGATCGCCAATCTGTCCCACGAGCTGCGCACCCCGCTCACGGGGATCTACACGTCGGCCCTGGCCATCGAGGAGATCGGGCTCTCCGATCCGGACGTCGCCCTCGAGCTGAACGGCATGATCGTGGACCAGTCGGCCGACCTCAACCGCATGGTCGAGGACCTCCTCGTCTCCGCCCAGGCGGATGCAGGACGGCTCACCTTCGACCTCGCTCCAACCGCGGCCCGGGCGCAGATCGACAGCGTCTCCAAGGAGCTGGCCCGCCTCGGACCGCCGATCGTGGTGAGGGCCCGCGATGCGAACATCACCGCCGACCCCGGGCGGCTCCGCCAGTTGTTGCGCAATCTCGTCTCCAACGCCATCAGGCACGGAGGCCCCAACGTCGTGCTTCTGGCCCACCCGGTCGGCACCGAGTACGTCATACGCGTCGAAGACGACGGCCCCGGAATCCCTCGCGAGATCGAGGAGCGCCTCTTCGAACGCTTCGTCCATCAGGGAGATCGGCCCCTCATCGTCGGCAGCGTCGGACTCGGCCTGGCCATCTGCAAGGTGCTGGCCGAGGGGATGCACGGGACGATCGCCTACGAGCGGGAGAACGACAGAACCGCACTCGAGGTGAGGCTCCCTCTGGCGGCCGAGCAGGAACCCCGCCCCAAGATCGACCCAGCGCGTGACCAGGCCGACGACCCCGGCGATAGCCAACCCGAGGCCCGGATGCTCGCCGTGGCCACCGAAGACCCCGGGTTCGGGGTCGTTCACCACAACCGGGCCGAATCGGTTGCGGTTGCCGTCGATGCCCGGCCCCGACCGGCAGGCACCGCCCCCGACGCCCTCTCCGAGACGCCGCCAGACGGAGGACCGGCCCCGGGCGGGCACATCCCCGAGTCCATCGACGCGGCCGCCGAATCACTCCAGCCCGACGAGCCAGAGGAGGAGACCACTCCGGTCTCCGCGGCATCGAGGACACCCCACAAGCCCCGCACCGCACCGACGACGTCGCCGAACAAGACGCCCGTGGCATCGAACAAGACCCCAGGCACTGCGCCCCCCCGGCCGCCCAAGAAGAAGAAGAAGTCGGGATCCGCGGCATCGAAGGCACCCAAGAAGCCGGGCACCGCAGCGTCGAGCACGCCCAAGGCTCCCGCCCATCACGACGGCCACTAGGCCGCCGATCCCGAGGCGAGCCGATCCGCGCACCCCCTAGGCCGTCACCTCCACCAACGCCGCCTCGAACACCTCGAGCGTCTCGGCGACGTCGTCGTCGGTGTGCGCGCTGCATACGAACCACGGCTCGCGGGCGTCGTCGCACGGCATCACGCCGCGCCGCACCATCGCCCGGATCACCTTCCCATAGAGCTCGTGGTCGTGGCCGCTGACGCCGCGAAAATCGCGGGGCTCGTCCTCCCCGAAGTAGATGCTGAACATCGACGGGTGCCCGATCACATGGGCGGGAACTCCCCGGTCGGAGGACACCCGGGCGAGCCCTTCCATGAGCGCGCTCCCCACCCTGCCGATCTGGCGATGGGCATCGCCCGACAGCAGTTCGCCGATCGTCGCCGCGGCGGCGGCGGTGGCGATCCCGTTGCCGGAGTAGGTCCCGGCCTGCGTGATCCCGCCGCCCTCCCATGCCCCGACGAACTCGTCCTTGCCGGCGATGGCTGCGACGGGGAATCCGTTGCCCATCGACTTGGCAAACGTCGCGATGTCGGGGACGACCCCGAATGCCTCGGCGGCACCCCCGAGGGCAATCCGAAAGCCGGTCTTCACCTCGTCGAAGATGAGCAGGGTGTCGTGCTCGTCGCAGATGCGGCGCAGGCCCTCGAGGAAGCCCGGCTCGGGCAGGATCCCGAACACGTTCCCGAGCAGGGGCTCCGCCACGAAGGCGGCGATGTCGTGGCCCTCCGAATCGAACAGGCGTTGCACACCATCCAGATCGTTGAACGGCACGGTGCGCACGTAGCCCCGGATCGACTCCGGGATCCCCGACGACACCTGATGGGGAACAGGGCTGCGCGGTGAGCCGAGGGCGTCGGCGGGCGACGAGGCGGTGGTGAACAGCACGTAGTCGTGGGCCCCGTGATAGGCGCCCTCGAACTTGACGATCACGTCCCGGTTGGTGATCCCCCGCGCCAGCCGGATGGCGTGCATGGTTGCTTCGGTTCCGGTGTTGGTGAATCGAAGGCGGTCCACCCAGGGGACGGCCTGCTTGACGCGTTCGGCGGCGA
>DATECY010000100.1:0-4442 GCA_035286665.1 Acidimicrobiia bacterium | reverse complement strand
CGAGCGCCGACCCAGATGCGATCTGTATCACACCGCGCTCGAAGTACTCGTCGGCGATGCTCGCTTCGTGATCGAGAACACCTGGCCGATACCCGATCGAGACACGGCGTCGCGGGGAGTGGTGGTCGAGGGGCCGGTCTTCAGCCGCCGCCTCTTCCGGTTTCGTGCGCTCAGGTACGAGATCCATCGGTGGCGCGACGGGATCATCCCCGACGCCGCCGACGCGGTGGCGAGCCCACAGGTGCTCGCCCGTGATCCGGTGGTGGCGCAGCACATCCTCGACCTTGCGCCGACGGTGCCGGTCCGGATCTGGGGCCGGGACCAGTTGGGTGCGGGGGAGATGTGGAACTCGAACTCGGTGATCTCGTTCCTGCTCGCCCGCGCCGGGCTCGAACCGGAGTCGATCGAGCCACCGGCGGGTGGCCGGGCGCCGGGGTGGCACGCCGGCGTCGTGGCGGCCGGCTGAGGCTTGAGCCAGCCGGACTCCGGGAGGAGATCGGTACGAGGATGCCTTCTTCGGGGATCGAGTCGGTTGTCAGCGCGCGTTGCGAGCGTCTCGACGCGGTGCTCGCCGCCGACCGGTTGATCGAAGTCGGTGGGACAGTTCCCGATATCTCGTACAACCATCGGTCGCCTACACAGAGGGGATGCCGTTGGCCAACCAGGTCGCCTACTGCGAGGACGGCGTTGGCACCTCGCCGGGCGGGGGGAATCTGATCCTCGTGTCCGTCAACGCCCTGGACGGGCACGGCGCGCAATTGCAGGACCGGGTCGCCGAGTATCCAGAGGGGTACAAGGGCTAGCCGAGAGCGGTTCGTCGTCCAGGGGAGCGGCTACGGCCGCTCCCCTGACGCGAGGGATCGCGATTCCGAACCGGGCGATGATCTGACCGCCTGGTGATTCGCGTACCCTCTGATCGGCATGCCATCCCCGCTCGTCGAATGCGTTCCGAATTTCTCCGACGGGCGTGACCGCAAGGTCATCGACGCCATCGCCGCCGCCATCACCTCCGTCGACGGCGTCACGCTGCTCGACGTCGATCCGGGCGTATCGACCAATCGGACCGTGATGACCTTCGTCGGCGCTCCGGACGTGGTCGTCGAAGCTGCGGTTCGTGCCGGCCGGGCCTCGGTGGAGCACATCGACATGTCCCGTCATCACGGCGCCCATCCGCGCTTCGGCGCAATGGACGTCTGCCCCTTCGTCCCGGTGCGAGACATCACCATGGCCGAGGTCGTCGAACTGTCTCGGGAGGCGGGCCGGCGACTCGGCGACGAAGTCGGGCTCACGGTGTTCCTCTACGAACAGGCCGCCACGTCGCCCGGCCGTAAGAACCTCGCCGACGTGCGTCACGGGGAGTACGAAGGCCTCCCCGCCAGACTCACCGATCGAGAGTGGCAGCCCGACTTCGGCCCGGCCACCTTCAATCCTCGCAGCGGGGCGACCGCGGTCGGCGCCAGGGAGTTCCTCGTCGCCTACAACGTGAACCTCAACACCACCTCGACCCGGCGGGCCAACGCCGTCGCCTTCGACGTGAGGGAGCGGGGTCGGGTCAGGCGGCTGGGGGATCCGTTGACGGGCGAGGTGGTGCGCGGTGCCGACGGCGAGCCCGAGTGGGAGCCGGGGATGCTGCCGGGGGTGAAGGCGATCGGATGGTTCATCGAGGAATACGGGATCTGTCAGGTATCGATGAACCTCACCGACATCTCGGTGACTCCGATCCATGTCGCATTCGATGCCGCTGCCGAGCATGCCGCCGCCCGGGGGATGCGGGCGACCGGGTCCGAGATCGTCGGGCTGGTGCCGCTGCGGGCGATGCTCGACGCCGGCAAGCACTACTTGTCGCGCCAGCAGCGATCCCTCGGCATCCCCGACGAGGAGATCGTCCACATCGCCGTGCGCTCGCTCGGCCTCGACGACGTGGCGCCGTTCGAACCGAGGGAGCGGATCATCGAATGGCGGCTCGCGGACGAGGGGCTGGGACTCGTCGATCTGACGGTGGCCCGATTTGTCGACGCCGTCGCGTCAGAGGCTCCCGCGCCCGGCGGAGGATCGGTGGCGGCACTCGCCGGCGCTCTCGCCGCCGGCCTGGGAACGATGGTCGCCAACCTCTCCGCCCACAAGCGCGGCTGGGACGATCGGTGGGAGGAGTTCTCCGACTGGGCGGAGCGGGGCAAGGACCTCCACACCCGACTCCTCCGCCTCGTCGACGACGACACCACCGCGTTTGATGCGCTCATGGCAGCTCATCGGATGCCCCACGCTTCAGAGGCCGAAACGGCCGCCAGGGCCGACGCGGTGGAAGCGGCGACCCGTGGCGCCATCGAAGTGCCGCTGGACGTCATGGCGGCGTCGCTCGACGCGATGGCCGTGATCGCGGCGATGGCCGCCACCGGCCTCGCCACCTCGGTGAGCGATGCCGGTGTCGGGGCGCTCATGGCCCGCGCCGCAGTGCGCGGGGCTCACCTGAACGTGGCGATCAACGCCGCGGGACTTGGCAACGCTGCGGTACGCGACGACTATCTGCAGCGGGCGTCCTCGATCGTCGTCGCCGCCGCCGCCGAGGAGGCACGGATCATGGCCGTGGTGGAGGCGCGCATGGGTTCAGAGGGATCGGTTTGACCTCGCGGCTCATCCCGCCGGCTTGACACGACCCGTTCGCCGTGCGTTTCCTGAGATGACGGGGGTTCGCCTGCTCGAGGATGTCTGGGCGGGCACGATGCCTTTCATGTTCGGGTACGTGAATTCCTCGAGGCTGCCGGTGCCGCGGCGCAATTCCGCAGAGAGCCGCTCCCAATCCAAAACGGACAACGGGGGGTAGGAGGTCACGGTCGACAACGCGGTGGTTGGACAGTCACCCTCCCGACGGATCGAGTCCTCGATCTCGGCTCGCAGGCTCGACGGGCACAGTGCCGATCGATGGATTCCCGCCAGAGCGACATGACGCATCTCGGCGACGTGGATGTCGCCCTTGTCCTCATGAAAATGCGGGTTTTGAGTCTCGACCTGGAACACGTCCACGCCGGCGCGCATCACCGTCCGTTCGCTTTCGCCCGATTCGGAGGCGAGACCGCCGAATCGCTCGAAGATCTCGATCAGCTCGAATGGCTCCACCGCGAAGCCCGTGGCGAAATGCAGGTCGAGTGCGAGATCCATGCTCATCGCATGTTCTCCGGCGTTTCCGGTGCGGATCGCCTCGGTTCCGAACCCGGTCAGGTTCGACAGGAAGAGGTTGAGGTAGCGGTCCGTGCTCTCGGACGCTCGGCCGAATCGACTGAAGAAGAGCGCACCGTCGACCACCTTCGGTTTTGACCGCCAGTTGATCCGCACCATGGAGTACGGGGTGTTGGCGAGCTGGAAATCGGCTGCGAACGCGTTCACGTATTCGGTCACCGATCCGGGGACGTAGTTGTCTGCATCGACGAACCCGACGAGATCCCGGTCGGCGAGTCGGGCGATCGCAATGCCGAGCATCATCGCCTCACCCTTGCCGTGACGGATGGCCCCGGAGGAGTCGACGACTTCGGGCAAGCCGGCGCCCGCCAATGCCTCTCCGACGACTGGATCGCGCTGGTGGACGACTATGCCGGTCCGTTGGTTGAATCGGCAGAACCGCTCAATGGTGTCGCGCTCTATCGCGAACCGATCGACAGGTTCCCGGTCGCTGTTGGAGACAAACACGAGCAGACACTCGTGCGGTATCCCGCAGAGCACGCCTTCGAGCAATCTCAACCGCTCGTTCTTGCAAGGCACGACGATGGCCATGCGACGCTGCACCGATTCGAGCGCCGACGCCGGAACGTGGCAAACGGTCGTCCCCCATGAGAGAGCGGAGTCCCCGACGCCATTGGTCGGACCCGATTCGAGCTCGAACACGCGCTGCAGCCCGAAGATTCGCACCGCCCCAAGCCGTTCGATCTGAAATGGGTAGGTCAGCCGCATGGTGTCGCCCCAGATCCGCGTCGGGGCACCGCGATCAGCGCAAGAACGCAGCCAACCGTTCCACCAGGATGGTGTGACATCCGGTAATCCTTTCCTCATGCCTGCGAGGTGAGCTGTCGGGCTCGGGCTGGAAAGGTGCCCTACTCGACCGTTTGGTCACGGTCGAGATTCGCCCCATGGCGGCCTCGGAGCCTGCGCTCCGAACCGTCGTTTGGGTCCCCCGCCTCGACGGGTGTCGAGTTCGGCTTCGTGGATTCCAAGATACCTCGACCACCGGGCAATGTGCCCTCGGTCACGACCGACCAAGGCAGTGATGTGCCCGGGCGACCTTCCGCTCTGCCAGAGTGGGGGTCTCCGATGATGCTTCCGAGACCTTCTATCGCGATCTCGACGAGCCGCTTCGACGCGGTGATCTTCGATTTGGACGGCGTCATCACCGACACCGCTCGGGTCCATTTCACCGCGTGGAAGAGGCTCTTCGACGAGTACCTGACGGCTAC
>DATECY010000099.1:0-2307 GCA_035286665.1 Acidimicrobiia bacterium | reverse complement strand
GCGATCACCGCGTCGAGGTGTCCGCGCACCGTCTTGAGACGGTTGAGCGCCGACGTCTTCTTGTCGGGCTGCATCGGGTGCCGGCGTTCCATGGCCGGGGAGCGTACCAGGTTCCGCGCCCTACCCCACCGGGGGTGGGGTCACCATCAATCCGACGGGCGATCCAGTGCACGAAGTGGTCCGGCCAACAGGGGGACGACGACCAGCGTCCCGGCTCCGCCGAGCACCCACGGGGCGCCCAGTCCGGCGCCTTTGGCGATCACCCCGCCCAACAGCGCCCCGATCGGGAACGATCCGTAGGCGACGAGGCGGTAGACGCTGTTGATTCGACCGAGCAGTTCGTTCGGCACCACGGTCTGGCGATACGAGACCGCCACGACGTTCCACACCATCTGGGCGAAACCGGTGAGGGCGAGGAGAATCCCGGTGGCGACGACGCTCCGGGTGAGAGCCACGCCGAGCAGCGAGATGCCGATCACGGTCACCGCGGCGAGGACGGCCGACCGCGATCCGAGGCGCTCGATCACGCGGGAGGCGCCGAGGCTGCCGGCGGTGCTTCCCACTGCCATTCCGGCGAGAAGCAATCCGAACCCGGCCTCTCCGATCCCGAGCTCGTCCTGAGCGAACAGGACCAGCAGCGAGTACCCGGCCGTAAAGGCGACGTTGAGTCCTGCGGCACCGAGGGCAAACGATCGGATCACGCGGTGTCCCCACAGCCAGCGAAGGCCATCGGCGATCTCCACGCGGATCGGGGCCCGGGGACGGGTGGTCTCGGCGCGGAATCCACCCGGAATCGATGCCAGCAGCAGACCGGACAGAGCAAAGGACGCCGCATCGAGGGCAAACGGGGCGGCGGCGGCGACGACGAAGAGCGCACTCCCCAGCGGTGGCCCGGCGAACTGGTTGGCGGTGACCTCGGCGGCGAACAGCCGCCCGTTGGCCCGAGGGAGATCGGGGGCGGCGACGACAGAGGGGAGGATGGTCTGCGCTCCGTTGTCGAAGAGGGTCTCGGCCGCACCCAGTGTGAAGGCGATGCCGAAGAGCAGGGGGAGGCTGGCCGCCTCCATCAGCACGGCGGCGGCGAGGGCACCCACCACCACGACCCGGAAGGCGTCCATGGCCACCATCAATCGACGGCGGTCGATCCGATCCACGAGCACCCCCACCGGCAGGGAGAAGAGCAGCCAGGGGAGCCAGGTGAAGGCGGTGACACCCGAGACCGCCAGGGGGTCGCGGGTCACCTGAGCGGTGAGCAGGGGGAGGGCCCCGAGCAGGACCCCGTCGCCGAGGTTGGACACGGTGGAGGCGCCGAGGAGGGTGCGGTAGCCCCGGGAGGTGGTCACGGGGGTGAGAACCCCGCAACGTTGTCCCGGGTTGCACGGAAGCCAGGTATCAGATGCCGGGTGCCAGATGCCAGACACCGGATGCCGGAGACCGGGAGTCTGAAGGCCGTCGCTCTACCGTGACCTGGTGGAGAGTCGGGTGGGCGCGGCGCTGGTTTCGCTGGGTCGGGCCCTTGGTACCGCCGGGATCCCTTGGCAGCTGGGCGGGTCGGGTCTGCTGCATGCCATGGGGCTGGTCGACACCGTGCGCGACCTCGATGTCGTATTCCCGCCCGAGGCGATGGACCCAATGACCGTGGTCCTCCGCGAACACACCGGGGTCGAGCCGACATTCACCGCCCGCCAGGAGGACGGGTTCGTGAGCGGCTTCCGCGGCCGCCACGAGTGGGACGGCGTCGAGCTCGACGTCACCGCAGGGATTACCCTCGACTACGGCGGACTCGTCGTCCGGCTTCCGTTCTCCGCGGGGAGGGAGTGGATGTTCGGCGGAGAGGTGATCCCGCTGGCGCCGCTGGAGCAGTGGCTGCTCATCTACCGCTTCCACAACCCGGTGCGGTCCCGCCTGCTCGCACCGCTGGTCGTCGATGAGGCGTGGGAATCTCTGGTCACAGGTCTCGGCTTGCCACGAGGATTCACTGGTTTTCGCGATTCGGGTCGGGGGCAGACCTGAGTGAGTTGGTGATACGCGGTTGATGATGACGGCGATAGGCGCGCAGCCTGGCCTCCCCCCTCCCCCCCTTTTGGGGTACTCCCCCCTGCGGGGGGAGAAACAGAGATTCGGGCGTCGGGGTAACGGGTAACGGGCAACGGGCGACGGGCGTCGGGTGACTGGTGACCTACTCTTCGCACCCATGGACATCCGCCCCGACATCATCGCCGCCATCGGAAACACGCCCATGGTCCGGCTCTCCCGGCTCCACCCTGCCGGCAACCTCGTCGCCAAACTCGAGGCGCTGAATCCGGG
>DATECY010000098.1:0-2575 GCA_035286665.1 Acidimicrobiia bacterium | reverse complement strand
GCGGCGCTTGCTGATCGCGAACCTCGACCTCGGTCACCTGCTCCAAAACGAGGGACCGCTCGAGAACCGCCACGGCCAGTACTCGCTCGGCGGAGTCCAGCTCTTTCAGAAGCTTCCCGCGGCCCATGAGAAGTTGCGCTCGAGCACGGCGGTCCGACTCCAGGCGAACTTTCCCTGGGTGCTGCCCTCGACCGAGATCCCCCCGCTCGACCAGGGCGCGCCGCGCCTGCGCGTCGTGGACGCGGGGTACTACGATGAGTCCGGGGTCGATTTGGCCTGTCTCTGGATCTTCCGACACCGAGAATGGCTGAAGGCCAAAACTGCCGGCGTCGTGCTGGTGCAGAACCGAGACAGGTCCTCGACGATCGACCGCCAGAGACTCCCCTTCAAGCAGCGTTCGTGCTTCGAGCGTGGACTCGATGGCGCCCTCACCCCGATCTCCGGTCTGCTCCGCGCCTGGGGCTCCGCCACCTGGTTTCGCAACGACGCCGCGGTCGCCGCCCTCGCCCGTGTCCTCGATGGCGGCACCGAAAACTTCTTCACTACGGTGGTCTTCGAGCTGAACAAGGAGGCGGCCCTCACCTGGTCCATCACCCCCGAGGAAGCTTGCGAGATCCGAGAAAACGTCGGTGAACCGCCTAATCAGGAGGCGCTCGCCGGTCTGAAAAAGTGGTGGGAGGAGGCATCGGCGAGGGCACATCGGTGACATCCTTGCGTCCCTGGCTCGCGTCGCCCCAGGGGAATTGGGTACACTGGCGTTTTTCCCTGGAAGGTCGTTGATTTGTCCCGAGAGGAGGAGATCATGGCTACCACCAAAACCCCGGTCGATAACGGCGTGAACGTCCAGGCGCTTCTCGGGGCCCGGGAAGCGTTGAGGGAGGCGCCCGAGGGCGCCCAGTTCAAATGGCGGGCGACGTGCAAATGGGTGTACGGGACCCACAGCCGTTCCACCATCAAGAGATTCTTCGGGCTCGGCCAGGAGCAGGAACACAAGACCGAGTTCACCTTCGAGACCGATCATCCCGAGATCTTCGCCTCAGAGGACAAGGCAGCGACCCCGGTCGAGCTCGTACTGGCGGGCCTCGCCGGCTGCCTTACCGCGGGCGTCGCCTCCGTCGCCCAGATGCGCGAGATCCAGCTGCGTTCGGTCTCGGCGACGCTCGAGGCCGGGATGGACATCCAGGGCATCCTCGGAATCGACAGCGACGTGCGGAACGGCTTCGACGGCATCAAGGTGACCTACCACATCGACGCCGACGCGACGCCGAAGGAGATCGAGGCTATCGTGGCCCAGTCGCAGAAGCGCTCGGCCGTCTATGACATCATCACGAACCCGACGAACGTGACCGTCGAGGTCGTCTGAGCCGCCGCGTCACTACCGTCATCATCGGGGCAGGCCACGCCGGGTTGGCCATGAGTCGGTGCCTCACCGATCGCTCCATCGATCACGTCGTCCTCGAGCGGGGTGAAGTCGCGAACTCGTGGAAGACCGAGCGCTGGGACTCGCTGCGACTGCTCACGCCCAACTGGCAGAGCCGTCTCCCCGGCTATGGGTATGAGGGGGACGAACCGGATGGCTTCCGGACGATGCCCGAGACCATCGAGTTCATCGAGCGCTACGCCCGGGTGATTTCGGCTCCCGTCCGGACGCACACCCAGGTGACTTCGGTGCGCTCTCGCGGGGAAGGCTACGAAATTGCCACCAGCCAGGGCGACTGGCACAGCCGCACCGTCGTGCTCGCGAGCGGAGCCTGCAACCTCCCGCTGGTGCCAGCGGTCGCCGAGGCGGTGCCGCGGACGATCGCGACGCTCACGCCGATCTCGTACCGAAACCCTGCGCAGCTCGAGGAAGGGGGCGTGCTCGTCGTGGGCGCCTCGGCCACCGGTACGCAGATCGCGGAGGAAATTCAGCGTTCGGGACGGCCCGTGACCCTGGCGGTGGGCGAGCACGTCCGCGTCCCTCGCGTCTATCGGGGCCGCGATATCAAGTGGTGGATGGATGCGGCCGGGGTCCTCGACGAGCGCTACGACCAGGTCGACGACATCGTCCGGGCTCGGAACGTGCCCTCGCTGCAGCTCGCGGGGAGCCCCGAGCGACGGACCGTCGATCTCAACGCGCTCACCCGAATCGGCGTAAAGCTCGTGGGGCGTCTCGTCGGGTTTCACGACGGCAAGGCGCAGTTCTCGGGGTCGCTTCGAAACCAATGTGCGCTGGCAGACCTCAAGATGAACCGTCTGCTCGACCGGATCGACCAATGGGCGACGGAGAACGGATTCGACGACAAGGTGGGTCCACCGCATCGCTTCGAGCCCACCGAGGTCGAAGCTTCACCACCGCTCGGTCTCGACCTTGCCCGTGACAGAATCCGGACGATCCTCTGGGCGACCGGTTTCCGTCCCGACACCTCGTGGCTCCACGTGCCGGTCTTCGATCGCAAGGGCCGCGTCCGCCATGACGGCGGTGTCGTCGAGGCTCCCGGGATGTACCTCATGGGCCTGCCGTTTCTGCGGCGCCGCAAATCGAGTCTCATCGACGGCGCCGCCGACGATGCACGCGACCTGAGCGCCCACCTGG
>DATECY010000097.1:0-10959 GCA_035286665.1 Acidimicrobiia bacterium | reverse complement strand
CGCCGCCCCGGTCCTTCGCCGGCCGCTGGTGGCGCCGCGCGCCGCGTGGCCGTTGATCGCGGTGGCGGCTCTGCTCGACATGGCCGCCAACGTCTTGTTCCTTCTCGCGGTTCGGCAGGAGTTGCTTTCGCTCGTGGCGGTGATCATGTCGCTGTACCCCGCCTCGACCATCGCGCTCGCCCGCGTGGTGCTCGGCGAACGGATGGCGGGACGCCAGATCCTCGGGCTGGTGCTGGCCGCGGGTGCGGTGGGTTTGATCGCTCTCGGCTGAGGCTCAGCGGATGAT
This sequence comes from Acidimicrobiia bacterium, assembly GCA_035286665.1. GTDB lineage: Bacteria > Actinomycetota > Acidimicrobiia > Spongiisociales > UBA11373 > RBG-16-68-21. The sequence continues at coordinate 10,673 of DATECY010000097.1, read as the reverse complement.
GGCGAGGACCGCTCCGCCGGCCACCCGGTCGCCCGGCTGCACTCGCAGATCGACGATCTCACCGTCGACGGGCGAGCGAACCTCGTTCTCCATCTTCATCGCCTCGAGGATGAAGAGGGGTTCTCCCGTCGTCACCCGCTCGCCCGCCTTGTGGTGCACCTTTACGATCGTTCCCTGCATCGGGGCGGTCACGGCACCGGAGTTGGCGCCCGCCGCCGAGACCTGGGCGAGCTTGGGGGGTCGGCGCCGCGGGGTGGGGCGCCTCCCCGATGGGGCCGGGGCGGATCCGGTGTCGGGCGTCCACACCCTGACCACGAATCGCCGGCCGCCCACCTCGACCGTCAATTGTCGCTCGGCCAGTTCCTCTTCTTCCGGGAGCTGGGGGGGAGTCGGGTGCTTTACCGCGCCGAGGTCCATGTCGTCCTCGACCGTGCGGGTGTGATGCGTCCCGGTGAGAAAGGAGGGTGACTCGAGGGCGATCAGATGGAAGGGGATCGTGGTGGCGATCCCGGTGATGGTGAACTCGCGCAGCGCCCTCCGCGCCCTCGTGATCGCCTCGTCGCGATCACGGCCCCAGACGGTGAGCTTGGCGACCAGATTGTCGTAGTACTGGCTGATCGCCGAGCCTGCGCCATAGCCGCTGTCGACCCTGATCCCGAACCCACCCGGCTCCTGGTAGTCCACGATCTGACCCGGGCTGGGGAGGAATCCGGAGGCCGGGTCCTCGGCGTTGACACGGAACTCGATCGCGTGGCCCCGCGGGTTCACCTCGGAGAACGACAACGGCTCGCCCATTGCGACCCGGAGCTGTTCACGGACGAGATCGATGCCGGTGACCATCTCGGTGACGGTGTGCTCCACCTGCAAGCGGGTGTTCATCTCGAGGAAGTAGATGTCTCCGACGGCGTCGAGGAGAAACTCGACGGTGCCGGCGTTCTCGTAGCCGGCGGCCTTGGCCACACTCAACGCCGCCTTGCCGAGGGCCTTGCGCTGCTTCTCGGAGAGCGCCGTCGAAGGGGACTCCTCGATGAGCTTCTGGTGTCGGCGCTGCAGGGAGCAGTCGCGCTCGCCGAGGAAGACCCCGTTCCCGTGGCGATCGATGATGATCTGCGCCTCGACGTGACGTGGGCTCTTGAGGTATTTCTCGACGTACACCTCAGGGTTCTTGAAGTAGGCGTCGGCCTCGCGGCGAGCCGCCTCGAACGCCGGTGCGACCTCGTCCTCGCGGTGCACGATGCGCATGCCCTTCCCGCCACCGCCGTGCGCCGCCTTGATTGCGATCGGGTAGCCGAACCTCGCGGCCGCGGCTCGCACCGAGTCGACGGTCTTGAGTGGCTCCAGCGTGCCCGGAACGCCGGCTACCCCCGCCTTCTCCGCCACCTTTCGCGACGAGATCTTGTCACCCATGGCGGTGATCGCTTCGGGGGGCGGTCCCACCCAGACCAAGCCCGCCTCGATCACCCGGCGGGCGAATCCGGCATTCTCGGCGAGGAACCCGTAGCCGGGGTGGACGGCGCGAGCCTTCGACTGAGAAGCGACCCGCAGGATGCTGTCGATGTCGAGGTAGGACTCGGCGGCGGGGGCGGGTCCGATGTTCCACGCCTCGTCGGCGCACCGGACGTGCGCCGCGTCGCGGTCGATCTCCGAGTACACGGCAATCGCCCGGAACCCCGATTCCTTCACTCCGCGGAGCACCCGGACCGCGATCTCGCCGCGGTTGGCCACGAGCACGGAGTCCATGGGCGGCATGCTAGAGAGGGATGTTCCCGTGCTTCTTGGGCGGGAGTGCGACCCGCTTGGTTCGAAGCACGTCGAGCGCCTGGATGAGGCGGTGTCGGGTCTCCCGGGGTTCGATGACCTCGTCGATCAGCCCGCGTTCTGCGGCGACGTATGGGTTGGAAAACGCCCCCTCGTAATCGGTGATGAGTTTCGAGCGTGTGGCCTCGGGGTCGTCGGCCTCGGCGATTTCGCGGCGGTGGATGATGTTCACCGCACCCTGCGCTCCCATCACCGCGATCTCGGCGGTGGGCCACGCGAAGGCCATGTCGGCGCCGACGCCGCGCGAGTTCATGACCACGTAGGCGCCACCGTACGCCTTCCTGGTGATGACCGTCACCCGCGCCACGGTGGCCTCGCAGTAGGCGTAGAGCAGCTTGGCGCCGTGGCGGATGATCCCTCCGTGCTCCTGGTCGACACCGGGGAGGAACCCGGGCACGTCGACGAACGAGACGATCGGGATGTTGAAGGCGTCGCAAAACCGTACGAAACGGGCACCCTTGACCGAGGCGTCGATATCGAGGGTGCCCGCCAGCGCAGCCGGGTTGTTGCCCACGATCCCGACGCTGTAGCCGTCGAGTCGTGCGAAGCCGACGACGAGGTTGGGGGCGAAGTTGTGGTGCACCTCGTAGAACTCACCGTCGTCGACGACGAGCTCGATGAGTTCGGGCATTTCGTAGGGCTGGTTGGGGGAGTCGGGCACGATCGTGGTCAGTCCCTCGTCCATGCGGTCGGGCCGATCGGTGGGAGTGAAGAAGGGCGGGGCCTCCATGTTGTTCTGGGGGAGGAACGAGAGCAGGAACCTCACCTCCTCGAGGGCCTGCCTTCCGTCCGCGGCGACGAAGTGGGTCACCCCGGATGTCGTGCTGTGGGGAAGGGCGCCGCCGAGGGTGTCGAAGGTGACGTCTTCCCCCGTCACCGCCTTGATGACATCGGGGCCGGTGATGAAGAGGTGCGACGCGCCCTCGACCTGGTACACGAAATCGGTGATCGCCGGCGAGTACACCGCTCCTCCGGCGCAGGGGCCCATGATGACCGAAATCTGGGGGATGACGCCGGAGGCCATGACGTTGCGGTGGAAGATCCGCCCGTACCCGTCGAGGGCGAACACCCCTTCCTGGATCCGGGCGCCGCCGGAGTCCTTGAGACCGACGAGGGGGGCGCCGGTCTTCATGGCGAGATCCATGATCTTGCAGATCTTCTCGCTCACCGCCTCGCCGAGGGATCCCCCGAAGACCGTGAAGTCCTCGGCGAACACGAAGATCGGGCGTCCGTCGACCGTTCCCCAGCCGGTGATCACCGCGTCGCCCGGAGGCCGGCGGTCCTCGATACCGAAACCGCGCGCCCGGTGACGCACGAACATGTCCGTCTCGACGAACGAGCCCTTGTCGAGGAGCGTGTCGATCCGCTCCCGGGCGGTCATCTTCCCGGCTTCGTGCTGCTTGTCGACCGCCCGCTGGCTTCCGGCGTGCTCGTGCTCCTCGCGGAGTCGTCGCAGTCGTTCGATTCGCTCCTCGGTGCTCATGGGCTCCCCGGAGTATGGTCGCTCAGATTCGACTCGCGGGATGACCACGATGGCTACACCTCTCACTGCCGTTCACCTCGATGTCGTCTCCTCGACCCAGGATGAGGCGCGGCAACGGTTTGCAGGGCGTCCCGTGCTGGTCTCGGCCGCGACACAGACCGCCGGACGGGGTCGGACCGGAGCCGGGTGGGAGACCGCACCCCGCGCCCTGGCCGTGTCGCTGGCGTGGCGGCCCACCTGGCCGGCGGAGGCGGTAGCCCGGTTGACCCTCGTCTCCGCGCTCGCCGCCCTCGACGGATTCGGAGGCGATGTCGGCGTGAAATGGCCCAACGACCTGATGGTCGGAGACCGCAAGGTCGGGGGCATCCTCACCGAGCGATCCGGCGACGTCGTCGTAACCGGACTCGGCGCCAATCTGTACTGGCCACAGCCACCGCCCGGCTACGGAGCGCTGCACGAGACCGATCCGGGTGCCGCGGCCGCGGCGCACCTCGCCGAGGCGTGGGGTGTCCGGGTGCTGGAGCGGGCCGGTGCCGGTCCCGACGAATGGGGTCGGAGCGAGTACCGCGCGCGGTGCCTCACGATCGGTCGTCGCATCGCCTGGGAGCCCGACGGGGAGGGAGTCGCGGTGGGCATCGCCCCGGGTGGCGGGCTCATCGTCGTCACGGGGGCAGGGGAGGTCGTGCTCGAATCGGGTGCGGTGCGCGTCGTGCGGTCCGCCGAGCATTGAGGGTGCCGCCACTAGCGTGGCGACGGAGGTGGACCAGTGAGCGTCATCCCGGGCGAGGGAAGGGTGCCCATTCTCTACGGCGGCCATCCGATGCCGGTCGCGCCGTATCGTTCCGCTTACCTGGCTCGTCCCGATACCGTCGACCGGCACCCCGGGGTTGCCCTCACCGACGCGGTCGATCCCACCCCACCGCTCAAGACCCTGGCGCGCCACCTCGCCCGCTTCGGGTACGCCGCGGTGGTGCCCCCGGGGACCAAGCGCGACCTCGCCGGCGCCGTCGACGCCTTCGGCGGAGCCTGGGGCGATTGGTCTCGCGCCGATCGGCGCGCAGTGCTCGGCATCGGAGGCGGGGCAGGTTCGGCGACAGAGGTCGCCGCCGAGCGGAACATCCCCTTGGTCCTGCTTTCGCCGTCCTTCGCCGGATCGGTGGTGCCGTCGAACGTGCCCGTGCTCGTCCTCTCCACAGATCCGGAGACGACGTCGTCGCATCGCGGGGCAGCGGGGCGGTGGGTGGTGTACCGCGGGCTCGGCTCCGGGTTCTGGAACGACGCCTCCGCGGACTACTCGTTGCCCGCCGCCACGGACGCCCTGCAACGGCTCGTCGGCTTCCTCGATCGGCACCTCGGGGTGGCGGCAGCCGCCTGACCGCCCGCCGGTTCGGCTGCACATGGCGCGGTCGGTGCTATAACCACACGGCGCCATGACCATGCCTTCCCATCCCCGCGTTCCACAGCCGCCGCCTCCGGTGCGTAAGGGGATGAAGCGGACGATCGTGGTTTCCCTCATCGCCGCCAACGTCCTGGTATTCGGGGCGCTCGGCGTCGTGTGGTGGGCCGCCCAGAGAGTGTCCTCATCGGTGTCGACCATTCCGTCGACCGACCTGTCTCTCGCCGGCACGCCCGACGTCTCCGAGCCGCGCACGTTCCTGCTCGTGGGAAGCGACAGCCGGGAGAACCTCGAGGACCTCACCAACTTCGGCGCCGCCGGGGGCCAGCGTGCCGACGTGATCATCCTGCTCCAGGTGCTCCCCGACGCGAGCCGGATGCAGCTGCTCTCGATCCCGCGCGACCTGCGCGTCGACTACGGCGGCAGGGTGGGACGCATCAACGCCGCGTTCGGCTCCGGTGCCGCCGACCTGGTCGGTGCGGTTGCCGAGGAGACGGGGCTGCCGATCCACCACTACCTGCAGGTGGAGTTCGGTGGGTTCGCGTCGATCATCGACGCCATCGGCGGGATCCGGCTCACCTTCCCCTATCCGGCTCGCGATCTGTCCTCCGGTCTCGCGGTCAACGCAGGCACCCAGCTGCTCGACGGCGAGACCGCCCTCTCCTATGCGCGCAGCCGGAAGTATCAGGAACTGCGCAACGGGGGATGGGTGAGCGTCGACGCCAACGACATCGGCCGGACGCGGAGACAGCAGGACGTGCTCCTCGCCATCCTCACCCAGGTCGATCGTCCCACCTCGCTTTCCGGGTTCGAGGATTTGGTGGACGCGCTCGGCGGGTTCGTCGTCGCCGACAGCGGGTTCGACGCTGAAGAGATCATTCAGCTCGCCTGGTCGATGCGGAGCATCAGCGGTTCGGATGTCGAATCGATGACGCTTCCCGTGAAGGGTTTCGAGGAGAACGGAACGTCGTACGTGGTGCGGGTGGAGCCGGAGGCGTCGAACGTGATCGACGCCTTTGGCGCGGGAGCCCCGATGAGCGTCGATGCCGAAGCCCGGATTCAGGTGCACAACGGCAGCGGGATCGCCGGGTCGGCGGCGGCGGTGGCGACGGTGCTCGCCACAGCCGGGTTCGATGTGCTCGACACCGTCGACTCGGCCAGGAGCGACTACCAGACCACCGAGATCGTTGCCGGTGCCGCCAACCTGGCGCTGGCGCAGGCGGTCGCCGATGCCCTCGGATACGGCGAGGTGATCGTCGGCCGAACCCCGGCCGACGTCGAAGTGGTGGTTATCGTCGGGGCCGATGCCCCGACCGGCTAGCGACGCCGTTTCGATCCGCCAGGCGGTACTCCTCGTCGGCGGACGCGGCACCCGGATGTGGCCGCTCACCAGCGACGTTCCCAAGGGCCTCCTGCCGCTCGCCGGTGTCCCCTTCGTCGAGTATCAGCTCCGCCAGCTCGCCGCGGCCGGGATAAGCGAGGTGTTCCTCGCCGTCGGACGAGAGCTCCTCGGAGCGTGGGAGCGGTACGCCGCCACCTCGCCGGGGGGATTGGCGGTTCGCCTCGTCGTCGAGGAGGAGCCGCTCGACACTGCCGGGCCGGTCAGGGCCGTGCTCGACCTGCTCGACGACCGGTTTCTCGTGCTCAACGGTGACGTGGTGGTCGAGGCGGATCTGGCGGCCCTCGTCGGTGATCACGGGGAGGCGACGCTGGGTCTGGTGGAGGTGGCCGACACCAGCGCGTACGGGGTGGTCGTCACTCGGTCCGACGGGTTGGTCGAGCGGTTCATCGAGAAACCTCCCACCGACCAGGCCCCGGCGCGAACCGTCAATGCCGGGATGTACGCCCTCACCCGGGCCGTCCTCGCCGGCTACCCGGAAGGCCCGCTGTCCTTCGAGCAAGTGGTGTTCCCGGCGCTGGCGGCGGCAAATGCGCTGCGGGGCGTGCTCCTCACCGGCCGCTGGATCGACATCGGGACCCCGTCGTTGTACCTGGCTGCGCACGATGTCGTGTATGCCGGGGGTTCCGTCCTCCATCGCCCGGCTGCCACACACGAGAACGCCGGTGCCGCCGTGTCGGGGCGGTTGGCGGGGTCGTGGTCGTGGATCGGCCCCGGTGCCCGGATCGCCCACGGCGCGATCATCGAGGAGTCGGTGGTGATGTCGGGGGCCGGGATTGCCGACGGCGCGGTGATCCGGCGAGGCATCATCGGCCACGACGCCAGCGTCGGGCCGGGGGCGTTCGTCGGCGGAGCGGCGGTCGTCGGCCGGGGTGCGTCGGTGGGAGCCGCGTGCGAGCTGGATCACGGGATGCGCGTCGCCCCCGGCGCCACGATCGAAGCCGGCGGCGTCACCTTCCGTCCCCCGAATTGAGGAACCCATGAAACGCAGGGCCATCGTCACCGGCGGTGCCGGATTCATCGGCAGCCACCTCACCGAAGTGCTCCTCGACCGCGATTGGGACGTGCTCGTCGTCGACGACCTGACGTCGGGGAAGATGGAGAACCTCGGCGACGCCAGGCGCCGGGGCGTGAGCGTGCACGTCACCGATATTCGTTCGCCCGAACTCGTCGACCTCTTCTCCCGCTTCGCACCCGAGGTCGTGTTCCATCTCGCCGCCCAGTCGAAGGTGCGGCCGTCGATGGAGGATCCGATCCATGACGCCGAGGTGAACGTGGTCGGCACCCTCTACGTGCTCGGCGCTGCTCGGCGGGCCGGGGCGCGCAAGGTGTGCTTCGCATCATCGGGGGGTGCGGTCTACGGCGACGGTGCCCGGCTCCCGGTCAAGGAGACCGCGGTCAAGCATCCCGCCTCCCCGTACGGGATCTCGAAGAAGATCGTCGAGGATTACTTCGGCTGGTACCGCGACGTCCACGGGCTCGAGTACTCGCTCCTCGCCCTGGCCAACGTGTATGGGCCGCGTCAGGACCCCGGCCTCGAGGGAGGCGTGATCGCCATCTTTGCCCAGGCGATGCTCGGAGGGCGGAGACCGGTGATTTTCGGTGACGGGAACCAGACCCGCGACTTCGTGTACGTGGGCGACGTGTGCGATGCCTTCGTCCGGGCCGCCGACGCCGGCGACGGCTTCATGATCAACATCGGGACCGGCACGGAGATTTCGATCAGCGACCTCTACGACACGATGGCCCGGCTCGTCGGCTATGCCACCAAGGCCGACCACGGCCCGGCAAAGCCGGGTGACGTGTACCGCTCCGTGGTCGATCCTTCTCGCGCCAAGAAGGAGCTCGGTTGGGTAGCGTGGACGACGCTGCCACAGGGCCTGGCGAAGACGATCGAGTGGAGTCGGACTGGCGGTTGACCTCGGTTGCCGGATTCCGGGTGACGGCGCTGCTGGGGCCTTCATTCCTGCTGCGGTAATCGCACCTTGCCTTCGTGGATCAGGGTGTGGTGGCGAAAGCAGAGCAGCACCAGGTTGTCGAGTCTGGTGGGTCCGCCGTCGGCCCAATGCACCACGTGATGGGCGTCGCACCAGCGGCGCGGTGCACCGCATCCCGAGATCACACAGCCGCCATCGCGGACAGCGAGCGCGATGCGCAGGGCGTGAGGGATCACCCGGGTGGTGCCGCCGACGTCGAGGATCCGGGAATCGGGACCGGTGATCACCCGGGTGATCCTGGCGTCGCAGGCGAGCCGGCGTGCAGTCTCTGGTGTTATCACCCCGGTGTCGTCGAGTTCGCAGGGCCGCCCGGCGCGTCCTTCGAGGGCGTCGAGGGAGAGGTGAACAACGACGTGGGGCCGCTCAGTGCGCTGAACCGGGAGGTCGCCGTGGTCGAGGTGGTGGCGGCACAGGTCGGTCAGGGCGTCGACGCGGCGTTGCGCAGGGGTGCGGTGATCGGCGGGGTCGAGGTTCCCCGGGTCGGTGAGGCTGTCGAGTGCGGTGATCAGGATCTGGCCGGCCACGGGGTCGAACCGGCCGTCGACATAAACCATGCCACCCACGGCGGAAACGAAGAGGCGGCGCTGCTCGCGCAGTGCTGTCGCATCCTGTTCTGCGGAACCGAGGTCGGCCTGCTGACGCCAATAGCCGAGTACCCGGCCGACGTGATCCATTGCCAGACCCTCGATCGTGTCGATGAGAGCCTGCTCGTGCTCGGCGAAGAGCGCCGGGTTGGCGTCGCGGACAGCCACCAGGTGCCGCACCCGGGTGAGGTCGATGCGACCCCCCTCGAGGGAAACCCGGGTGTGCGGCATGTCGGCGAGAGCAGTGGCCAACCGGATCATGCCCTGGGCCACACCCGCGGACACTCCAAGACGATCCATCAGCAGCGAAACCACCGATCGGTAGCCGAGATCGTCATGGGCCTGCCGCCGAACCAACTCGCCGACCAAGGCGATGCACTCCGCCTCGATCGAAGCCGCGAGACGCCGACGTTCGACGAGGCGCTCGACGAGATCCTCCGTGAACATCGGAAGATCGTCGATGTCGAGAACAGGCCGGTCGACAAGAGTGACCATTACGACAAGGTACCGGGCGGGTGTGACAGGAACGCGGGTGTGATTGCCCTCCCCGAGGGGAGCGTTCATTAATGTCACCCGGTGTTGGTAGTGTCCGGGGGTGCGCACTGTCGGCGTCTACGCCCGTATCTCCTCGGACCCCCGGGGCGAGCGTTTGGGGGTGGAGCGTCAGATCGCCGACTGTGAGCGACTCGCCTCTGACTTGGGCTGGACGGTTCACGACCTCTACGTGGACAACGACACCTCGGCGTGGTCTGGAAAGGTGCGTCCGGAGTACGAGCGGCTCTGTGAGGACATCAAAGGCGGCACCGTCAACGGGCTGATCGTGTGGCATGCCGACCGGCTGCATCGGCATCCGAGGGAGTTGGAGGACTTCATCATCCTGATCGAGGCGGCGGGGGACTTCGATCTGCGCACGGTGACGGCGGGTGATTTGGACCTGGGGGACTCGACGGGGAGGGCGGTGGCACGCATACTCGGGGCCGTGGCGCGTAAAGAGTCCGACGACAAGTCTGCCCGTATCCGCCGGAAGCATTTGGAGTTGGCGACGAAGGGCCAGGTCTCTGGGGGTGGCACCCGCCCCTACGGGTACACCCAGGACCGGCGCCAGGTTGTCGCCGAAGAGGCTGCTCATCTTCGGGAGGCCGCCCGCAGGGTGCTTGCCGGGGAATCGCTGCGCTCGGTGTGCGCCGATTTCAACGAGCGGGGCATCACCACCTCGACGGGAGGGCCGTGGTCGATCCAGACCCTGCGGCGCATCCTGGTAGGGGGGCGGATCTCGGGACGCCGCCAGCACCACCACGAGATTGTCGCCAAAGCGGTGTGGCCCCGCATCATCACGGTGGCGAACTCGGACCGGCTCCGGAGCCTCCTGAACAGGACGGCGGGTTCCGGCCCTTCGGGCCGTAGCCCCCGCCGCTACCTGCTCACCGGAGGCCTCCTCAGATGCGGCCGCTGTGACACCCCGATGGTTTCGCGGCCCAAAGCCGACCACACCCGCCGCTACGTGTGTGCCTCCGGCCCCGGATTCGGAGGCTGCGGACGCATCGCGGTGACAGCCGAACCGTTGGAGGGTTTCGTTGCCGATGCTGTGTTCTACCGCCTCGACACCCCCCAACTGGCCCGGGCACTCAAAGACGCCCGTAAAGCCAACCAGGAGCACGAGCAGCTCGCCTCCCAGGTCACCTCGGACGAGGCCATGCTCGACCAGCTCGCCACCGACTACGCCGCCAAGACCATCAGCCACCGGGAATGGCTCGCCGCCCGCAAACCCATCCAGGCCCGCATCGACGCCACCAAACGCCGCTTGTCCCGCATCTCAGCCACCCACCGCATCGACGACTACGCCGGACGCTCCACCGCCCTCCGAGACGCCTGGGCCGATCTGCCCCTCACCCGACAAACCGCCATCATCCGCATCGTCGTGGACCACCTGGTAGTCAACCCCGCCACCCCAGGACGCAACACCTTCGACCCCGACCGGTTCAACCCGATCTGGCGC
>DATECY010000096.1:0-14640 GCA_035286665.1 Acidimicrobiia bacterium | reverse complement strand
CTGTCGGCGCCGAAGCCGGCGCCCCTGTCTTCTGTCGCCGCCGAAGCCGGCGCCCCTGTCTTCTGTCGCCGCCGGAGCCGGCGCCCCTGTCTTCTGTCGCCGCCGAAGCCGGCGGCCCCCTCCTCCTTCATTCTCCTCCCTCAGGGAGGAGTACCCGGCTCCGCAGGAGCCGGGGGAGGAGGGTCTCCACCTAATGGGCGCGACGCGGTTGTGGGAGCGATGACCACCGGCGCGTACTCGGTACTAGTTCAATCCTCTTTCGTCCTGCTTCAGCGCGGTGTCCACACCGACCGCAGAGGCGAACGCCAACAGCCGCAGCGTTCCCGTCGCCTTGGGTGAGATGTCGAGCAGGTAGTTGTCGGCGGTGGTGAACAGGGTCTTGGCGAACCCTTCCCACGTCTTGGTGATCCGCCCCACCTCGGTGCCGGTGGTGTCGACGATGGCAAAGTTCCACGCCCGCCAGTTCTCCGCCTGGATCTGACCGATCTCGTTGCCGGCGGCATCGTGGAGGCCGAAGCGGATCTTGCCGAAGACGTTCTGCTGGCGGATCGACCCGACATCGGCCCCGGTGCCGTCCGTCACCTTCAGCGACGACTTCACGATCTTGCGGGGCCGGGTCAATTGCATCACCTTGGACCCGGTCTCGTCGTACACCGCCAGGGTGTGTGTCATGAACTGGTCGAGTGACGACACGAATCGGGCCACCTTCTTCAGGGCGGTTTGCCCTTCCTGACGGATCACGCCGACCTCGCGGCCCTCCGGGTCGCTGATCTTGTACTCGTTGGTGAGTTCGATGACCTTGGCCTTCTGGCTGATCACGATCTGGGCATGTTCGAATAGTTTCATGGACCCGAATGTAGCCGGTGCGGTCGCAGTGGCCCGTCGGGCCGCTCGGAGCCACTAAACCGGCGTGTCGCCGGCCCCCCCGACCTTCACGAAAGCTTCATGGTGGCGACGGGTGTGGCTTCATTCGGCTGTGATGTGATGGGGCCATCGAAAGCAGGAGGCTTGGAGTGATGTACGGATGGTCCCCTTGGTGGATGTGGCTGACCGGCGTCCTGACGCTGGTCGCTCTCGCCTGGCTGGTGATGGGCGTCGCCCGCGGCACCGGCCGTTCCGAGGACACTCCCCGCCGGATCCTGGACGAACGGTTCGCCCGCGGCGACATCGACCGCGATGAGTACGGGGAGCGGCTCGCCGCTCTCCAGAGGAGATGATCACCATGCGTCGTATCACACTGGCCGGAATCGGATTGGTCGCGGCCCTTGCCGCGGTCCCCGCGATTGCCCTCGCCCAGAGCTCGGACCCGGGTCCCGCCACCACGCCGGTGGAGTGCCCCTTCCACGCTGCCCACGCCGGCCTGCACTCCCAGATGCACGGAATCGGCGGGACGATGATCCCGGGTGGTGGCATGCGGGGCATGTCCGGTCTCGGGGGGATGCCGGGCCATGCCGGGATGCATCAGCAGATGGGCTCGATGATGAGCACGCAGGGTTGACCGGTACCCCTACACCGGAGTTCGATCGCTACGGGGCCCCTGCGGGCCCCGTAGCATCGCGTCTCAGCCATGGGTGATGCCCGCGTGCTGATCGTCGATGATGAGCCCAAGATCCGGGAGATGCTCCGTCGGTACCTCGCCGCCGACGGATTCGAGGTCGCCGAAGCCGCCGACGGCGACGAGGCGCTCGCTCTCGCCGCACGGCTCCACCCGGAGGTGGTGGTCCTCGACGTCCGGCTGCCGGGACGGGACGGGTTTGCGGTCCTCAGCGAGCTCCGCCGGACCTCGGACGTGTACGTGATCATGCTCACCGCCCGGGCGGAGGAGATCGACAAACTCCTCGGCCTGTCGCTCGGCGCCGATGACTACGTGACCAAGCCGTTCAGTCCCCGGGAGGTCGCCGCCCGGGTCAAGGCCGTTCTCCGCAGGGCGAGGCGGCCGGTCTCCGAAGGCGATGTGATCGAGGCCGGCGTGCTCCGCATCGACGGGGGGCACCGCACGGTCACCTTTCGGGGCGCCGGAGTGGAGCTGACCGCCCTCGAGTTCGACCTGCTGGCCGCCCTCGCCTCGGCACCGGGGCGCGTCTTCACCCGTCGCCAGCTGCTGGAGCGGGTCTGGGGCTGGGACTTCTTCGGGGACGAACGGGTGGTCGACGTCCACATCCGCAACGTGCGCAACCGCCTCGGGGACGACGCCCAGCACCCGACGGTGGTGGCCACGGTTCGCGGCGTCGGATACAAGTTGGTGGAGGAACCCGCGTGAGAATCGCCCGTACGCTCCGGGGCAGACTGCTCATCTCCTATCTCGCCGTGGTTGCGGTGGGGGCGGTCGCCCTCGTGGTCGTCGCCGGACTGGCGGCGCCGACGTTCTTCCACGGCCATGTCGTCGACATGAGTCACGGAGCCGGGATGATGAACGGCGTGACTGCCGACGTCGAGGCGGCCTTCGACTCATCGCTGCGCCGTGCCCTCCTCGTAGCCGTGGTGGTGAGCGTGGGTGCGGCGCTGGTGGTGGCCCCGCTCGTGGCCCGGCGGATCCTGCGGCCGCTCGACCGGATCCGTACCGCCACTCGGCGCCTCGCCGACGGTGACTACACCGACCGGGTGGAACTTCCCGCCGAGGAGGAGTTGGCCGCCCTGGCGGCAGACGTCAACGCACTCGCCTCCTCGCTCGACGCCACCGAGCGCCGCCGGTTGCAGTTGATTGCCGATGTCTCCCACGAGCTGCGCACCCCGCTCACTGCCATCGAGGGTTTCATGGAGGGTCTCATCGATGGGGTGATTCCTGCCGAGGCCGAGACCTTCGCCTCGGTGGCCGAGGAGGCTTCCCGGTTGAAGCGTCTCGCCGCCGATCTGTCCACTCTCTCTCGAGTCGACGAGCCCTCCGCTCTCCGACACGACCCCCTCGACCTCGGGGACGTCGTGCGGAAGGCGGCCGACCGCCTCCGGCCTCAGTTCGACGACCAGGAGGTGGCGCTGGCGGTGGAACTCCCGCCACTTCCGGTGATCGGTGATCCCGATCGGCTCACCCAGGTGATCGTCAACCTGTTGGGCAACGCCCTGGCCCACACGCCCTCACGAGGCCGGGTGACCGTCGGCGGCCGGCTCCGCGACGGCAAGGCCGTGGTGACGGTCGCCGACACCGGAACCGGTATCGGCGAGCACGATCTCGAGCGGATCTTCGAGCGTTTCTACCGGGCCGACTCCAACCGCTCCGGCGGCACCGGCATCGGGTTGACCATCGCCCGGGAGATCGCCCGCGCTCATCGGGGCGACGTCACCGCACATTCCGACGGTCCCGGCCGGGGAGCCGTCTTCACCGTTTCGCTCCCGGTCTCCTGACAACCGGAGCGCTCTCCCCGGCTGGAGGGCCGTTCGGCCCTATCCCACCCCACCGGGGGTGGGATAGCCTCGCCTCGGAGGTGACAGACCATGTGGTGCAACGGCGGAACGATGGGTTTTTGGGCATGGACGATGATCATCGTCTTCTGGGGTGGGGTCGTCGCCCTGATCGTGTGGGCGGTCCGCTCCAGCGGTGCCGGCCGTGGCGGTTGGGCGGCGAGCGCGGTGGAGATCCTGGAGAGGCGCTTCGCCGCGGGCGAGATCGACCGCGAGGAATACGAGGAGCGGCGCCGGCTTCTGGAGACGCGGCGATGAGGGCCGACGGTGCAACGGTCGGGTTCCGGCTGCGATCGGCGCAGGGTCACCTCGACGGAGTGATCCGCATGGTCGAGGAGGACCGCTACTGCATCGACGTGCTCCACCAGCTGTCGGCGGTGCAGGGAGCGATCGAAAGGATCCGGCGCGAAGTCCTCGAATCGCACCTGCGGGGCTGTGTTCCCGAGGCCGTCGCCGAGGGCGGCATCGGCCAGGTTGTCGACGAGTTGGTGGCGGCCACTCTCGGATCGGCGCCCCGATCCCCCGGAGACGATGAGCACCACTGCCGCCACCACGCCCACCCCGGGAGCTGAGGATGACGGGAACGGCGCCGATCGAGGTCACGCTGGTGACGGCCTCCGGCTGCCACTTCTGCGAGGACGCCACCCGTCTCCTCGAGGATCTGGGCCGGTCGGTGCCGCTCGCGGTCCGAGTGGTTTCCCTCACCTCCGAGGAGGGCCGGGAGCTGGCCGTCCGTCATCGGGTGCCGTTCCCGCCGATCCTGATCATCGACGGGGTGCTCTTCGGCCACGGCCGCATCTCTCGCCGCAAGCTGGAGCGCCGTCTCGGTGAACTCACCGGGGCAGAAGTGGCGGTGGAGTGATGGAGGGCGTGTTCCTCGGTGGTTCGCTGCTCGCCGCCTTCGTGGCCGGCTCGGTGGCGCTGTTCGCCCCCTGCTGCATCATGGTGATGTTCCCCGCCTATCTGGCGGCGGCGGTCCGCAACCATCGGTGGCGGCTGGTGCCGCTCACCCTGGTGTTCGCCGCCGGGGTGGCGACCGTCCTGGTGCCGGTCACCCTCGGGCTCACCGTCCTCACCCAAGGCCTCCTCAGGTTCCATGGGGTGATCTACGCCGGCGGCGGGCTGCTCCTCCTGGTGCTGGCCGGCGTCGCCGCCACCGGAGGCACCTGGTCGCTGCCCTTCCTCCGGGGCGCCCCCGACCTGTCCCGCACCGACTCCGCCGGGGTGTACACGCTGGGCGTGTTCTCCGGGGCGGCCAGCGCCTGCTGTGCCCCGGTCCTGGCCGGGGTCCTCACCCTCTCGGCGGTGTCGCCCGGCCTGCTCGCCGGCACCGCGATCGGGCTCGCCTACGTGTTCGGGATGGTGTTTCCCCTCGTCGTGCTCACGCTCGTCTGGGATCGCAGCAAACCCGACAGGTTCACGTCCGGGGCTCGCACCGTCACCTGGGGCCTCGGATCGCGTCGCTTTACGACGACGGTGACCGGGCTGATCTCGGCCGCCCTGTTCGCCCTGATGGGGGTGGTGCTGATGGTGGCAGGCGTGACCGGTACAACCCTCGCTCCCACGTTCCAGACCGCACTCGCCGCCCGGATCGAAAGGACCCTGGCGCCGATCATCAGCCGGTTGGATTGGATCCCCGACCCGGTGATCGGAGCCGTCCTGGTCGGCATCGCCGTCGGTGCCGTGGTGGTTTCGGCCCGGCGCCGCCGGCCCGACGCAGATCACTCCGTCGTCGAAGACCAAGCCGAAAGGAACTGCCATGACCACGCGCACCACTAGACACTCCGGGGCCGCTGCGAAGCCGCGCCTCACCCCGTGGCGGTGGATCGGATTCTTCGCACCGCTCCTCTTGCTGGGAGGCCTCGTCGCCTACGCCGCCATCACCGAGGCTCCCGCCTCCGGACCGGAGCGGGCGATCTCCTTCGAGTTGGCTGCGACCAACGGGCAGGTGATCTCCCTGGACGAGAGCCTCGCCCGCGGCGACACCTTGCTCTACTTCTCGATGGGGGTGGGTTGCGACGGGTGCTTCCTCCAGATTCCCGAGATCGAAGCCGCCCTTGCCGAACGGGGCGTGGCGCTCCTCCCGATCATGGTGGACCCCGCCCCCATGGTCGCCGCCGAGGCCGCTCGTTTCGGTATCTCCACCCCGATCCTGATCGACGGCGATCGCAGGGTTGCCGAGGCGTACGGGATGCTCGGGGTCTACGGGCACGGCGACCGCCCCAGCCACAGCTTTGCCCTCGTCGAACAGGACGGCACCGTCGGCTGGGTGCGGCACTACGCCGAGATGTTCGTACCCGCCGTCGACCTCTTCGCTGAGATGGACGCCAATCTGAGCGCTGCGGCCGGGTGATGTCGACGTCCCCCGGCTCGGTCGACCTCCGGCGCGGTCCCGGCGCCCGGATCCGGCAGGCCTTTGCCGCGGTGTGGGGCGCCGTGATCGGCGTGGCGCCCCACGTCCTGCACCACGTCGGCCCGCTGGCGGGGGCGGCGATTCTCGCCGGGACCGGTGGCCGGCTTCTCTTCTTCGCCGTCGGACTCGGCGTCGCCACCCCGATGCTGTGGCGTCTCCACCGGCGGTTCCGCACGTGGGCCGCCCCGGCGGTGGCCATCGTTCTGTTTGCGGTCGCCTATTCCGTCTCCTCGTTGGTGCTGGGACCGCTGATCAGCGGTGCAGACACCGGCGGCTCCGATGGGGCTCCGTTCGTCACCACCACCGTTCACGGCCACCAGCACTGATGTCCGGCTGTCTCTTACCAGGGAGTACCACTTGCCGCTCACACCGTCACCCGGCGTAGTTGCTCTGTCTCACCGGGGGTGGCCCGCATGATCTTCGCCAGCGTGTCCTACCCGCCGTTTCCGATGATTCATCTCGGTGGGCTCCACCTGTCGATCCACGGCGTCTTCATCGGCCTCGGCATCCTTGCCGGGGCATGGCTGGCGTCTCGTCGGGTCGAGCGCGCCGGCGGCGATGTCGCCGCCTTCCAGGCGGTGCTCACCTATGCGGTGGTGGGAGCGCTGATCGGGGCTCGCTTCCTGACGGTCCCGGCGGCACTGCTCGACGGCGCCGGGTGGGGGGCGCTCAATCCCCTGGCGGGCAACTTCTCGATCCTGGGCGGCTTCACCGGGGGGATCCTCGCCGGGTGGTGGCGAATGCGCGCGCTCGGGCTGCCGGTTTGGCCCACACTCGACGCGTCCGCCCCCGGGCTCGCCCTGGGTACCGTGATCGGACGACTCGGGTGCCTGGCCATCGTCGAGCATCTGGGCACGCCGACGTCGCTGCCCTGGGGGTACGGCGTCAAGCCCGGATTCGACGTGGCACCGCAGCACACCGCCCTCGAGTGCACCGCCGCCCAGGCGGGTGCAGACGGTCTCTGCGGCGTCTACCAACCGGTGGCCGCGTACGACCTGATCGGAGCCGCGGTGCTGCTCCTCGCCCTGGTCATCGTGGTGCGGCGGGTCTCGCTGCGCCCCGGACAGCTGTTCGCGCTGTGGATGGCGTGGTACGGGCTGCAGCGGTTCCTGCTCGACTCCCTCCGCAGCGGCGACGCCTCGATCGGCCCCATCACCTGGAACCAGCTGAGCGGACTGGTCGCCGGGATGGGCGGGCTGGCAATGGTGTGGTGGCTTGGTCGTCGCCACCGCTCGGACGCGGCAGCGGAGGCTCCGGCCTCGCTGGAGTCGGTGATGGAAGGGGAGGAGGTCCTGTTGCCATGGAACTGACCGAGATCCTTGTCGCGGTCGGCGGGGCGGGGCTCATCGCGGCGTTGGCCCGGTTCTTCTTCGGTCCCAAGCCGGCGGGACGGGCCGGGCTCGTGGCCGGAATGCAAGAGATCGAGGTGACCGTCAAGGGCGGCTACTCACCCAGTGTGATCGCGGTTCGCCGCGGGGTGCCCCTGCGGCTGGTGTTCGACCGCCGCGAAGCCGGCGACTGCACGTCCCGGGTGGTCTTCCCCGACTTCGGGGTGAGCCAGGCTCTGCCCGCGTTCACCAAGACTGCGGTCGAGTTCACCCCCGACCGGGTCGGCGAGTTCGGGTTCGCCTGCGGAATGAACATGGTGCACGGCACCCTGCGGGTGGAGTCGGGGGCCGGAGAACCTTCTCCGACGATCGCCACCGGCCACGCCCACGGTGTGCAGCCGGAGGGCGCCGGATCGGCGCCACACCGCGCCGCCGACGTCGCCGACCAGATCGACGTCGAGTCCCGGGCCCGACGCGCCGAGATCCGCGACCTGGGCCGGCGGGTGCTTCTCGGGGCCGTTCTCACGATTCCCGCCCTCTATGCGGTGATGGCCGATCAGGTGGGTCTTCCGGTTCCCGCGTGGCTGCAGGATCCCTGGGCGCAGTTCGCCCTGATCACCCCGGTATTCGCGATCACCGGCTGGCCCATCCATCGCGTCGGGTGGTCGGCGCTGCGCAATCGCAATGCCGAGATGAACACCCTGATCACGTTGGGAACGTCGGCCGCCTATCTCTACAGCCTGGTGGTCACCGTCGCCGCCGGGGTGATTCCCGAACAGCTGCGCGAGGTGTACTACGAGGCGGTCGGGGTGATCATCACCTTGATCCTGCTCGGGCGCCTGGTGGAGGTGCGGGCCAGGGCGGGGACGGGAGAGGCGATTCGCCGGCTCATCGGGCTGCAGGCCAAGACCGCCCGGATCATCCGGGGCGGCGTCGAGGCCGACGTTCCGATCGAAGAGGTAATCCCGGGTGACCTGGTGTTGGTTCGCCCCGGGGAGAAGGTGCCGGTGGACGGCGAGATCGTCGACGGCCACTCCACGCTGGACGAGTCGATGGTCACCGGTGAGTCGATCCCGGTGGACAAGGGGGTCGGGGACGTCGTGATCGGAGCCACGATCAACCAGACCGGGGCATTCCGGATGCGGGCCACCAAGGTGGGGAGCGACACGATGCTCGCCCAGATCGTCCGTCTGGTCGAGCAGGCCCAGGCGTCCCGGGCGCCCATCCAGCGACTGGTGGATCTGGTGGCCTCGTACTTCGTGCCGGCGGTGATCTTCATCGCCATCGCCACGTTCGTGATCTGGTTCGTGGTGGGGTCACAGCCGGCGCTGGTCTTCGCGCTGGGCACGGGGGTGACGGTGCTGATCATCGCCTGCCCGTGCGCTCTGGGGCTGGCGACGCCGCTGTCGATCATGGTCGGGACCGGCAAGGGCGCTCAGGCGGGTGTCCTCATCCGCTCCGCCGAATCGTTGGAGACCGCCCACAAGCTCGACACGCTGATTCTCGACAAGACCGGCACCATCACCCGGGGCCGGCCCGACCTCACCGACGTGGTGGCACTCGCCGGCATCGACCAGACCGAGCTGCTGCGACTGGTCGCTTCTGCCGAACGTTCCAGCGAGCACCCACTCGGAGAGGCCATCGTCCGGGGCGCCCTCGACCGCGACCTGGCGCTCGCCGAGGTCAGCGAGTTCGATTCGATCACCGGCCAGGGTCTCCGCGGTACCGTCGAGGGGCGCCGGGTCCTCGTGGGCAATCCCCGGCTCCTGGAGCAATCGGGCATCGACATCGGCGCGTTTGCCGAGCACACTGCCCGGCTGTCCGAGGAGGGCAAGACCCCGATGCTGGTCGCCCTCGACGGGCGTCCCGCCGGGATTGTCGCGGTCGCCGACACGGTCAAGGACGATTCGGCCGCCGCCATCGCCGCCTTGCGCCGCCTGGGTCTGGAAGTGGTGATGATCACCGGCGACAACCCCCGCACCGCCGCTGCGATCGCGCGGCAGGTGGGGATCACCCGCGTCGTCGCCGAGGTCCTCCCCGCGGACAAGGTGGCCCAGGTCCGGCGTCTCCAGGCCGAGGGCAAGTCGGTGGGCATGGTCGGCGATGGCATCAACGACGCCCCGGCACTGGCGCAGGCCGACGTGGGCATCGCCATCGGCACCGGGACCGACGTGGCGATGGAAGCCGCCGACATCACCCTGATCTCCGGTGAGCTCCGCGGGATCGTCACCGCCGTCACGCTCAGCCGGGCGACGATGCGCAACATCCGGCAGAACCTCGTGTTCGCCTGGGCGTACAACAGCCTCGGCATTCCCGTCGCCGCCGGACTGCTCTACCCGTTCTTCGGGATCCTGCTCAGCCCGATCATCGCCGCCGCCGCCATGGCGCTGTCATCGCTGTCGGTGGTCGGCAACGCCAACCGGCTCCGCCGCTACCGCCCACCGACCCTTGCATCGGTATCGGGTTCGGTTCACCCCCAAGCCGATCCCGCCATCGAGACCGCCCACCGACCCCCGGCTCCCGCCGTGGTTCGCGACCCGGTGTGCGGGATGGAGATCGACCCGTCGACCGCCGCCGCCTCCGTGGAGCACGCCGGTGCCACCTTCTCCTTCTGTTCGCACGGGTGCCACCGCCGTTTCGTCGCCGACCCGGCCGCCTTTGAGATCGCAGCAGCCCGCGTCATGGGAAGGAGGATGGAGTGAACCCACACAACGGAACGCACCGCCACGGGGTCATGCATATCGGCATGTTGGTCGCGATGGGCGCGTTCATCGGTCTCGCCGCGTTGCGGCTCGATCAGGGTGTGATCGGTGTCGCCGCCGGCGTCGTGGTGATTGCCTGCATGGCGTTGTGTCTCGGGTCCCTCTTCATCGGCAGGAGGACCGACCGGGACACCACCGCCTTCGTCGATCGGATCGTGAGCAGACCATCGGAGGGCGGAGAGCCCGTCGCGCATGGGATTGGTTCACCATCTGAGGAGGTACGGGATGAAAGCCCTGATCGCAGTCCTGATCCTGTCGTTCACCGCTGTCACCCTGTTGGCGGTGGCGACCACTCCGGACGGCACCACTGCGGTCACCACTGATCGCTGGGTGGTGGTGGAGGATCTCGGCCAGACCGCAATGCTGCAGAGCCACCGCCCGATGATGGACCAGATGCGGACGGCGGTGGTGCGGGGAATGGCCGTGAGGATGCCCGGCGACCCGATGCGGGAAATGCTGGACGCTCGCATGGTTCGGCTGATGGAGCAGGACCAGCGTCAGATGGACCGGATGGCCGGCCGCCGGTGATGGGAGGGACTTCGTGAGCAGGGTCCCGGTAGCCCGCCGCATGGTCACCGCCGACCGACGCCGGCTGGCGGTCAGCCTGATCGGAGTCGGGGCGGCCATCGGTCTGGTGCTGCTGGTTCAGGGTCTCTGGAGCGGCCAACTGGTCCAGCTCACCGCCTACGAGGATCACGCCGGTGCCGATCTCTTCGTTGCTCAAAAGGGCACCGAGAGCATGGTCGGCGACGCCTCGGTCGTTCCGTTGGCGGTAGCAATCGAGATCGGGGAGATGTCCGGTGTGATCAGTGCCGACCCGGTCCACATCCACTACACGGTGCTCGACCTCCACGGCGCCAGGGAGTTCGTGCTCCTCGTCGGATCGAGACCCGACGGCCTGGGCGGGCCCTGGGAGCTCACCGCGGGTCGGCAGGCGCAATCCGGCGACGAGGTGGTGCTCGACCGCACCCTCGCCGAGCAGCACGGCCTGGCTACCGGCGACCGGGTCACGATGTTGGGCCGTGACCTCGTGGTGGTGGGCCTGTCGCAGGGCACCCGGTCGTGGATGACCAGTCTGGTCTTCATCACCGCCGATGCCGCCGCCGACCTCACCGGTGGCGGCCGGGTGGCGTCGTTCATCCTGGTGCGAACCGACCAGCCGGGCGCGGTGGCGGCCGTGATCGGCGAGTCGAGCGGCCTCGACGCCCTCACCCCCGACCTCCTGGCGGCGAACGACCGGCGGGTGCTGGCCGGGGTGATGGCTCGCCCGGTGCGCCTGATGATCGCCGTCACACTGGCCGCCGCCGCGCTGGTGGTGTCGTTGACCGTCTACTCGGCGGTCGTGGAGCGGATCCGGGACTACGGCGTCTTCAAGGCGATCGGCGCGGGTCGCTCCCGGCTGATCGGCATCGTGCTCGGGCAGGCAGTCACCGTGTCCATCGGGGGCACCGTCCTCGGCTGGTTCGTCTATCTCGGAGGCTCCCGGCTGATCCGGTGGCTCCGCCCCCAGTTCTGGTTCTCGATCGAACCGGGCGACCTCCTCGTCGTGTCGGGGGGAGCGCTCGCCATGGCGGCAGTGGCGGCGGTGCTGCCGTCGCACCGACTCGCCCGGCTCGACCCGGCCGCGGTGTACCGGGGATGACGATGGTGCCGATCGCCCGCCGCATGCTCCTCACCGACCGTCGTCGGGCTCTGCTGGGTGTGGCCGGGGTGGCCGTCGCTCTCGTGATGGTGCTCGCCCTCGAAGGGATTGCCGCAGGCTCCACCCGCCAGATCTCCCGCTACATCGACACCTCCCCGGCCGACGTCTTCGTCTCCCAGAAAGGGGTGCGTTCCATCCACATGTCGATCTCGGTGCTCCCCGCCGACGTCGTCGATCAGATCGCGGCGATCCCCGGCGTGGCGTGGAGCGAGCCGATCCTCCTGGTCAGCGACAGCGTCAGGGCGTCTCGGGTTCGCCGCCCCGCCTACGTCATCGGCTATTCGCCGGGTGAGCCGGGGGGACCTCCGGTAGTGGTCGAGGGGACCGAGCCTGGACCTGGTGAAATCGTCATCGATGACCGGGCCGCCGCCATGCTCGGGGTGGGGATCGGCGATCAGGTCGACGTGATGGGCCGCAGCTGGTCGGTATCGGGGGTTACCACCGGCATGACCAGCATCGTCAACACGATCGTCTATGTGCGGTACGAGGATCTCGGCACGGTGCTCGGGCGCCCCAGCTCCGCGAGCTATGTCCTGGTCGGAACGGATGGAGGCCCCGCCGAGGTCGCTGCCGACATCGAACGTGCCACCGGCCACACCGCGCAGACGCGGCCCTCACTATCCGCCGAGGAGCGCTCTCTGGTCCGGCAGATGAGCACCGACCTCATGAACGTGATGGCGGTTGCCTCTCTCGTGGTCGGCCTGGCGGTCATCGCTCTCGTCCTCTCCGCCACCGTCCTCTCCCGGCTCAAGGACATCGGGATCATGAAGGCACTCGGCCTCGGCCGGGCGGGTGTCACCCGCCTCGTGCTCGGTCAGGCCCTGGCGACGGTCGCGGCCGCATTCGTGCTCGCCGTGGGCCTCACCGTTGGGCTCGGGGCCGGTGTGGCACGGCTGACCCCCGACATCGACCTCGTGATCGAGTCCGCCTCCCTCATCCGGGCGGCGGTGGGTTCCCTCGTGGTGGCACTCGCCGGCGCTGCCCTCCCGCTCTTGAGGGTGTGGAGGGTCGACCCCGCAACAGTGTTCAGGAGCGCATCATGAACGAGATCGCACTCGCAGCGGAAGACCTCCACAAGACGTTCGGAGATGGGGACATCGCGGTCCGCGCCGTTCGCGGCGTCGACCTCACAGTGCGCCGCGGTGAGGTCGTTCTGATCATGGGACCCTCGGGCAGCGGCAAGACCACCCTGCTCTCCATGTTGGGAGCGATGCTCCGACCGACTTCGGGGAGGATCCTCGTCGACGGCATCGATCTTGCCGTCGTTCCCGATTCGCGCCTCTCCAGACTGCGGGCCACCACCTTCGGGTTCGTCTTCCAGGACTTCAACCTCCTCGGCGCTCTCTCCGTCCGCGAGAACGTCGAGTTCGCCCTCAACCTGGCCGGTGTCACCGGTCGTCCCGCCCGTCTCCGCGCCGAGGAGCTGCTCACCGGGTTCGGTCTCTCCCGGCGGCTCGAGTTCAGACCCGACAAGCTCTCCGGTGGTGAGAAGCAACGGGTTGCCCTCGCCCGGGCCTTGGCCAATCAGCCTCCGGTGGTCCTCGCCGATGAACCCACCGCCAACCTCGAGTCCAAAACCGGCCATGAGATCGCGCGTCTGCTCCGGGCGATCGCCACCGACGAGCACCGTGCCGTCGTCATCGTCTCCCACGATGCGCGGCTGAAAGACGCCGCCGACCGGGTCCTCTGGCTCGAAGACGGCGCCTTTGGTTCGTTCGAGGAGATGGCAACCGACCCCGTCTGCGGCATGTCCGTCAGCCCCGTCGGCGCTCCCCACCTGCAGACCGCCGACGGGATCGTCTCCTTCTGCTCTGCCGCGTGCCGAGACGAGTACGCCGCCCTCAGGAGCGGGCGAAGCACGGTGGTGTGATCCCCCTCCCGGCGTCTTGGTTTCCTCGTTGGCGAGTTCGATGACCTCGCCTTCTGGCGATGACGATGGGGGCGTGTTCAAAGAGTGTCATGGGCCCGCCGGTAGCCGTGGCCGAAGAGTTCGGGGGTTGGGCTTGTGTCCAGGGCGAGAGTACGAAATCCACCATGCCCGGATACCGTTACCCGTCACACACGCCGGGTACCTTCCTGGTTGTGCCGCATGAATCCACTGCTCGCCGAGCAGACGAGCGTGCTCCGGTCGCCGATCTGACAGCCCTCACCGATGACGAGCTGCACGATCTTGTGCGAGGGTTGTCCGGCCTGATCGACGAGCCGGTGGTCGACTTCGGGCGGGTCCGGGGTCTACTGGCGGACTGGGCGCTCACCGCCCGTCTGCGCAGCCACCCCGACTTTGCGGGCAATGCGGAAGCGTTCCGCAAGGCCATCGCGGACGACCCCTCGTAGCCCACCGCCCCCTGGTTCCTGTCATCACCTCGCCATACACTCCGCTGCGTGGCCGATGACACCACGGAACGTCGTCACGAGTGGGTTGCGCGAACGCTGTTGTTCATCCGCGATCCGTGGCTTGCGGCACATCCCCACCATGCGGCGGTGGTGCTGGCCGCCCTCGACCTCATTGCCGAGGATCCGTATGGGCTGGCCTTGAGGCCGTACCTCGGTCATGACTCGACCGGGGAGGCGTACGTGTACGCGGTTCCGGGTACCGCGGTCGAGATCGTGTTCTGCCTTCTGCGACCGATGCCCGGGCGCCTCGGGTTGTATCAGATCCTCGACTGGGACGATCTCGCCACTGAGGGCGAGTAGGAGCTCCAGGCCCGGCCCTCGCCTTTCGCTCTCCACTGCTCTGCATGGCCGCCTCCCGCGCCGAAAGTGGAGAGGCCCTCCGGCTTCCTCACTCTCCTCCCTTAGGGAGGAGTACCCGGCTCTGAAGGAGCCGGGGGAGGAGGGTTTCCACCGCCAACGACAGTCGCGTGTTCATGAGCGATGCGCAGCAGCCGGCCACGGCGGCACCGCCCTTCGCCCCTCGCCTCCGCTCTTCCCCTTTCGCTCTTCGCCTCTCGCTGCTCTCCCGGGGTCTTGGCTATTGCTAATTGCCAATTGCGGGAGGCCGAAGGCCCGACCCCTACACTGATCCTCGTCTGGTACCCA
>DATECY010000095.1:0-7010 GCA_035286665.1 Acidimicrobiia bacterium | reverse complement strand
CCTTCATCGCATACGGGGATACTCTGGAAGAGGTCTTCGAGAATGCCGCATTCGCCATGTTCGACATGGTGTTCGATCTCAGCGGGGCGTCGGGTCGCCACACCCGGCCGGTGGTTGCCGACGGCGACACCCCCGAAGAGCTCCAGATGCGAGGAGAACCCTTCACATTGCGGGTGGGCGAGGTCGGTGATGACGGCGTCCTCGTCCCCTCGCCGCCCCTTGCAACTCTCCCCGGCAGCTCGGAGTTCTCTTCGCTTCTCGCCTGGGACACATGGGGCTTCCTCATCGCTGATCTCGACGAGGGCGGGTCGCCGTCACTGTCACTCCTGGCTCCCGACGGCTCCCCGGTCTGGAACCGTGCCAGTCCCCACCCGCGTCTGGGGATACAGGGGTTACAGGTCGCAGCCACCGGCGACATCCTGCTTGTCGACCTTCTCGATCGCACGGGTGGAGACATCGAGATCGCCCTAACCAATGTCTCCGGCGCAGAACCCAAAGTCCTCGATTGGGGATTGTCAACGGGGATTGTCCGTCTAGCTCCCGATGGTCAGCGCGTCTCATATTGGTCTGGCGATGGCCGCGGAGCAGAAGTGGTCATGCCGCCTCGCCTGTTCGTGGGTGGGCGGGACCAGACCAAGCTGGTTGAGGCGATGGCTCGGCAGGTCTCGACGGTGCGCACCGCGGTTGAGGACCTGGGCGCCGACCTGCCTGTTGCTGTCATGCCGGTGATCTGTTTCGTTGACGGTGAGTGGGACCTGTTCTCCGGCCCATTCCAGATAGGGGACGTCCACGTGACCGGCCCGCGAGGCCTCGTCAAACACACCATGCGACCGGGGGCGCTGGAAGCCCACGAGCGCTTGGTCCTAGGGCACCATCTGGCGTCCCGACTGCCCGAGGCCTGACCCGAACACGCCATCCCGAGCCCCGCCTCCCTCGGGTGACTCACGTCCGCTGGCCGACCCGACCCCTCCTCATGTGTGCTTTCCGCACGCTGGCCGAGGGGACGGGAAGTGCTCGAGCGGGGCCGTTCCGGATCGCCTGGTGATCCCTCGTCAAGCCGGATCTACGGCGCGCAGCCTTCGGTCGTAACCATGAACCAGCCGTTTGGCATGCGGATGACAACTACTCGGCCCAACCTGGATCCTTCGGCGTCGCCAAACAAGTAGACCACGCGGTCGGGCGTCTCGAACTCAACCTCTGGGTCACCAGCGGGGCGTCCCAATTCCGGGGTCAGCAGCGCCAACGCCTCATCGGCTGACTCAGATCCCTCAGCAGTCAGGGAGATCTCTGCAGTGGAGTAACTCCACAAGTCAGAGGGGCAGTCCATGGCCCCCAGGCCAGTCCGCACCTCAACCCGGTCTCCGACGGCCGAGCCACAGGCAGGCGCACTCAACAGAAGCGTCAGAGCTGTGAAGGGAATAGCTCCTCTGATCCCTTGCACCTTCATCGTCGGTCATCGTACGCCCAGGGGACTCAAGTGACACTCCCGCACGCTGGCCGAGACCACGGTGATCCAGTCAGGTTCGCCATGTGCGGATCTGCGTCAGCGGAGCAGGTGCCGGGCGAGGTGGTCGACTTGGACTCTGCTTGCTTCACCGAACAAGTCGCTGGGGTAGTGGAGGAGACCAAAGTGCCCACCGCCTATTTCGTACCAGTCCCTTTCGCCTGCCAGGAGATCGAACGCTGCTCTGCTGACGTCCGGATTGGCACCGGTCATTTCGTCGGCAGGTGCAACCATCATCAGCGATGGGGCGGTCACATACGGAGCACACAGATATGGGCTGTACGGGGCAGTATTGGATGGGATGACCCGGGTGGCCCGATTGTGCCACTCGCTTCCGTGCCTGCCGCCGTAGTCGATGAACCATCGATACGCCTGGATCGGCTGTAGCAGCGAGGGAGTGCCCAATTGGTCGGATGACACCACCGGGATCGGGCCAACCACGTCTTCCGGTCTGCCTGAGACATCACCAGATTCAAATGTCGTCCGGATCGCTCGGAGCAGTTCGCGCGACGGTTCGATGAGGGGTGGGGCGGCACCGAAGGTCGGGCATTGGGCCACGACCACCTTGACCCGCGGGTCGCAGGCAGCCACAAGGAACACTTCTCCCGCCGAGAACGAGTCGCCCCAGATTCCGATCCGGTTCGGGTCGTGGTCTGGGATCTTCGATGCGAAGGTGACGGCATCTCGGTAGCCGCGGCATTGCGTCCAGGGATTAATTTCCTGGCGCGGTTCACCACCACTGATCCCAAGATTCCGGTGGTCATAGAGAAGGGCCGATACACCGGCCTCCGCGAATACCTCGGCGTAGCGGTCGGTCGCCATCGGGATCGTGGCAGAGGTGCCGTGGGCCATGACCACCGCAGGGAACGGAGGCTCACCCTTCACTGCTCCATACAGGAATCCCCGAAGAGCAGCACCTTCAGACTCGAACTCCACTGCGACCCGACGAGATCCCCACGAATCCATGGAGCACCATACCTAAGACATCCCGCACGCTGGCCGAGGGGACCGTCTCTCACCAGGCGGGAGCGACAAGCGGTTGGCCTAGGTAGCGTGGCTGGTCGTTTCTCTGGAGGGAGATTCCGATGAGAGTCCTACGCGTCGGCTTCGTGGGGACGCGCACCGCCGAGACCGCGGCGATGACCTCCTTCTTCCGTAACGTTCTCGGCCTCGAGACGGTGCGCGACACCCCGGAGTGGTCGATCCTGGAGCTCCCCACCGGCCCCCACGATTACGTCGAGGTCTACTGGGCGGACTTCGATGACGAGCGCCTCTGTCCTTCCCACGCGGGCCTGATGGTCGCCTTCGTCGTGGACGACCTGGACGGTGCGCATGCCGATGTGGTGGGAGCGGGGATGCAGTCGAGCCCGATGGTGTGGGCCGCTCAGGCGTTCGAATCGCCCGATCTGGAGGGGGTACAGCTGGTTCTTTGTGAAGGCGGCAGACGGGAACACGTACGTCATCCAGCAGGTACCAGACCGTCCCTGATCGCGGGTGACACTCCCGCACGCTGGCCGAGGGGACCGTTTCCTGGCCCGAAGGGTCGGAGGGGGCGCCGCCCTTCATCGCGTCGGACCGGACGCCCACCTTCCCGGCTACCAATCCGCTGCTCAGAACGCTCTCGCGAGCCGGTGCTTCACAACATCCAGGCGGGCCCAGTAGCCCAGGACTCTCGGAGAACATTCCCGCACGCTGGTTGATGGCGACATCATCTCTACAACTGGATCAGACCCGCCGGAGTCGGCTCGAACCCACAGGCATCGAAGTAGAACGATGTGAGCGGTTCGTCGAAGTCGACGTGGACCCACTCGCAACCCGCCGCCCGAGCGCCATCGACGGCCAACTTCACGACTCGGGCTCCGACGCCTTGCCGTCTGGCGTTGGCTGTGACCAAGGTGTCGAGAACGAAGGCGTGCACACCGCCGTCCCACGCCAGATTCACGAACCCGATCAGCGCTCCACTGTCTCGGGCGCAGACCCATCCGAGACTGTGTCGATCGACCTGCGCTCTCCAATCGTCATCGACGGGAGCATGATCGAACCCCTCGGCATGGAGCGCGTTGAGTTCGGCGTTGTCGAAGGCTCCGCGCCACTCGTAGGTGATTGACACCGCCAGGATCGTAACGACGCGGATCGACTCGGCCGGCTCCAACGCCCGACCTGTCGGCTGTCTCTCCCCTCCCCCGTCGGGGTACTCCCCCTGCGGGGGAGAAAAGGCACGTCTGATGGATCGGTAGGCTCGCCCACCTAAACCGGGAGACAGCATGCGGGTGTGGGGGAAGCAGCGAGTCCGTCGCCTTGGGTTGTGGTTGGTCTGGACCCTGATCCTTGCCCCGGCCTGCAACAGCTCGTCCACTGGGAGCACGACCGCGGTGACGACGACGACTCCGGGGACGACCACGACCACCCGAGGGCCGGCGGTCATGCCGACCTTCCCCAACGACGCCGACCTCATCGTGGTGGACGACGCCGCGACCGTAGGGACGCTCGACAACGGGCTCGTGTTCTACATCCGGGAGAACACTGCGCCGGGCGGTCGCGCCCAGCTGCGGCTGGTCGTCAAGGCCGGGTCGGTCCACGAGTCCGACGAGCAGGCCGGTGTCGCTCACTACCTCGAGCACATGATGTTCAACGGCACCGCCTCCTTCCCCGCCAACGAACTGGTCACGGTGCTGCAGCGGTTCGGCGCCGAATTCGGACCAGACATCAACGCCTACACCAGCTTTGAAGAAACCGTCTACATGCTCGAGTTGCCGACCGACGATCCCGCCACCCTGGAGACCGGATTCGACGTCCTCCTGGAATGGGCGACGGCGGCCACCCTCGACCCCGAACAGGTCGACCGGGAACGCGGTGTGCTGCTCGAGGAGTGGCGAATCCGCGACCAGGGGTTCTGGGGGCGCTACTTCGCCGGCGTCACGGACATCCTTCTCGCGGGCACGCCCTATGAGAATCGCCTCCCACTCGCCGCCCCCGATCAGCTCGACGACACCACCCCGGACCACCTCACCGACTTCTACGAGAATTGGTACCGACCCGACCTCATGGCGATCGTCGCCGTCGGCGACTTCGACAGTTCGCTCGTGGAGGAGCTGATCCGGGACCGTTTCACCGACGTCGCCGGGCCCGCCGATCCTCTCGAGAGCCCGGACCTCTTCACCAACCCCTTTGCCGACCCGGCCTTTCTGGTCCTCGCCGATCCCGAGGCGGCCGATTCGTTCGTCGAGCTGAATTATCCCGTTCCCCACCACGGCCCCACCGCCACCGTGGGAGGGCTGCGTCGTGACCTCGCGCTGAGCGCGGCGTTCGACATGCTGGCGACGCGGCTCTATGAGGACACACTCCGCGGGGTGACCCCCTATTTCGATCCGTCGCGTGCCACCAATGAACTCGTCCGCACCCAGGGAACCGACGGTGTGGGCGCCTCCGCCAACCCCGATGACCTGGCCGCCACCGCGGAGGCGCTCCTCACCGAGGTCGAGCGGGTCCGCAGATTCGGCTTCAACCAGGGCGAACTGGATCGTGTGATCCGCGCCATGCGTTCGGACGTCGAAAGCGAGTACGACGAGTTTCGGACCAAACAGGACGGCCAGTTCGCCGCGGACTACGTCGAGCACTTCCTCGGCGGCACCCCGGCTGCTGAGGCCCGGGAGTGGCGCGATCTCCAACTCCGCCTGATCGACGAGATGACGCTCGACCAGGTCGGCGCGACCTTCGCCGCCACGATCGAGGCCACCCAGCCCCTGGTGATCGTGGCCGGACCCGAGGCTTCGACCGACGCCATTCCGGATGAAACAGCGTTGATCGCGATCGTCGACGCCGTCGCTGCCGCCGACCTGCAACCCCGGGAGGACGACACCACCGAGGTGGAGGCGCTGATGGAGGTACCGGATCCGGCACAAGTGGTCGCCCGGACCGAGCTCTCGGATTCGGTCGTGCCCGATCTGGTGTTCGCGAACGGCCTTCGCTTCATCGCCTGGCCGACCGACATCCACGAGGGTCATGCCGAGCTGATCGCGGCCAGCCCGGGCGGCTGGGTCACCCTGGACGGAAGCGACGTCGCCGAGGCCCAACTGCTCGGTGACCTGATGCTGGCGAGCGGCGTCGGTGAACTCGACCAGGTGAGCCTGGAGCGCGCCCTCGTCGGCATGGACGTCTACCTCGAGCCGTACATCGATGAGGTGTGGGAGGGGTTCGGCGGCAGCGTCGACACCACGGATCTGGAGACGCTCTTCCAACTGATCCATCTGTACATGACGGCACCGCGCTTCGACGAGGTGGCCGTGCCCATCGTGCAGAATCGGCTCCGACAGCAGGTGGAGTCGCCGGAGACGCTGGCCGACACGGCACTGGAGCTGGAGATCGCCGATGCCCGGTTCTCGGGCGACCCCAGGTTCTCACCCCTGCCGTCGGCGGACGAGCTGGCTTCACTCGACCTCGCCCGGGCGGCCGCGGTGTTCGACGACCGGTTCGGCAATCCCGGCGATTTCGTCTTCGTCCTGGTCGGCGATTTCGAGCCCGCCACGGCCGAATACTTCGCCAGCCGCTATCTCGGCACCATCTCCGGTGGAGGGGACCGCGAGGGGTTCATCGACGAGCGCCCGGCGGCGCCCGACGGTGTCGTCACGAGGATCGTCGAGGCCGGGACGGGCGAACGGGGAGCCGTCACGCTCCTGTTCAGCACCGAACGCAGCCACAGCCCGGACGACCGTGTGCGCCTCGACATCCTCGAGGCGGTGATCGAGCTGCGACTCGTCACCCACATCCGCGAAGAGCTGTCGGCCTCGTACTCGCCGGGGGTTTCGATCGACCTCATCGAGGAACCGAAAGACGGCGTCGAGGTCTCTATCCGCATCGACGGCGATCCCGCCGGGCTCGACGTCGTCCTGGAAGCGTTGCTGGCCGACCTCACCGATCTCACGCGGAATGGCCCCACGAACGACGAGTTCGCCATCGCCCAGGAGCAGGTGTTTCGCAACTACGAGCTGATCAACAATCTGCAATTGGCCGAGGCCATGGTCTTCTCCGCGTTCCACACCGACGAACTGCTGACGGAAATCGACACGAGGTACGACCGGGTGATCGCCGCCACCCGGATCGACATCCGCAACTCGGCCCGACAGGTGGTCACGCTCGACGACTACATCGAGGTGAGGCTCATCCCCATCGGGTTCGACGGCTGAGGGTCAGCGCCCCGCCGGCGGGACGCCCGTCGGACGGAGGGAGATCGGCCGCGGACGAGATCGAGCGGCGGAGGGAACGAGGCTGTAGACCGGGGGGCAGGGAGTTAGGGCTACGAGGCGTCCGGTGGGGTGACACTGGGTGAGGCCAGGGTTCATTAATGTCACCCGAGGTTGGTAGTGTCTCCCCGTGCGCACCGTCGGCGTCTATGCCCGTATCTCGTCGGACCCTGGAGACACCCGTCTGGGGGTGGATCGCCAGGTCGAGGATTGCCGTCGACTCGCCGCCGATTTGGGCTCGGCGGTTGGTGATCTCTACGTCGACA
>DATECY010000094.1:0-7394 GCA_035286665.1 Acidimicrobiia bacterium | reverse complement strand
TGCCGGTTGCCAGTTGCCAGCCGGGCGACGTCTGGCGCGCCTGCAAGCTGCAAGCTGCAAGCTGCCTAACTCCTGACTCCTGACTCCTGACCCCTTCCCACCTACCCTCCTCCGATGCGCCGCACCGCGACCGGTCCCCTTCTGGTTCTGGCTGCGGCAGCCCTGTGGGGGACGACCGGCACCGCGCAGGCACTTGGGCCCGACGGGATCACACCGGGGACCGTCGCCGCGGTGCGCATGGCCGGAGGATCGACGCTCCTCCTCTACGCCGTCTTGCGTCGGGAGACCGTCTCGGTGCGATTGCTGTTCGGTCCTGCGTTGCTCGCGGCTATCGCGGCGATGGCCTCGTCTCAGCCGTTGTTCTTCACCGGCGTGGCGAAGACCGGGGTCGCGGTCGGGACGATCGTGACCATCGGCAGTGGGCCGATCCTGGCCGGGCTGCTGGGGTGGGCGGTCAGGGGAGAGAGTGTCGGCGGCCGGTGGGCGATCGCCACGATCCTTTCGGTGGGTGGTGCCGTGCTGATCGCTTCAGGCGGCGCCGCCGCCGGCATCGACGGAGGAGGGCTCGTGTTCGCCCTCGGCGCCGGATTGGCCTGGGCGGTGTACCTGGTCGCGGCAAAGGCGCTGTTCGCAGAGTTCCCGCCGATCTTCGTGGTGGCCGTCGTGTTCAGCGCCTCAGCGATCGTGCTTGCTCCCTGGTTCGTGGTGTCGCACCCGGTGTGGATCCTCTCCGGCAGGGGCGCCCTGGTGGCCGCTTGGTTCGTGGTGACCACTGCCCTGTCGTACGTGCTGTTCGCCTTCGGCTTGTCGGGGACGCCGATCGCCGCCGCCGCCACCCTGTCCCTGTCCGAGCCGTTGACCGCCGCCATCCTGGGGATGACCGTCCTTGGCGAGCCGGTTCGAGCCACCACGGTCGGGGGCATCGTTCTCGTCGCCCTCGGGCTGTTCGTCATCTCCTCCGACCAACCGGTGGAACCTGTCGCCGAGGTGGAACCCGGCCGGACGACCCTGTCATAAGGCCCTTTCGCCCTAGTCCGGGCCATGCCCGAGGCGGATTCTTGGGGGACGCGAGCAAGGAGGGGACGCTTCGTGACACGTCCGGTCGTCACCGTCGACGGCAATGAGGCCGCTGCGTATGTGGCGCACCGGCTGAGTGAAGTCATCTCGATCTACCCGATCACCCCGGCCTCGCCCATGGGCGAGCTGGCCGACGCGTGGTCGAGCATCGGGAAGCCCAACCTGTGGGGGACCACCCCGACGGTCATCGAGATGCAGAGCGAGGCCGGAGCGGCCGGCGCGGTCCATGGCGCACTCCAGGCCGGAGCGCTGACCACGACCTTCACCGCGTCGCAGGGGCTCCTGCTGATGCTCCCCAACATGTTCAAGATCGCCGGGGAACTGACCGCGGCAGTCATCCACGTCGCGGCGCGCACCGTTGCCACCCACGCCCTCTCCATCTTCGGCGACCACGGCGACGTGATGGCGGCGCGCACCACCGGTTTCGCCATGCTCGCTTCCGCCTCACCCCAGGAGGCTCAGGACCTCG
Source organism: Acidimicrobiia bacterium (assembly GCA_035286665.1). Classification (GTDB taxonomy): domain Bacteria; phylum Actinomycetota; class Acidimicrobiia; order Spongiisociales; family UBA11373; genus RBG-16-68-21. The sequence continues at coordinate 5,848 of DATECY010000094.1, read as the reverse complement.
CCGCCATCGCCCACGCGGCGACGCTTCGATCTCGCGTGCCCTTCCTCCACTTCTTCGACGGCTTCCGGACGTCTCACGAGATCGCCAAGATCGAACGCCTCACCGACGACGACCTCGCCGCGATGATCGACCCGGAGGCGATCGCCGCCCATCGCCGCCGCGCCATGGATCCGGAGCATCCGGTGCTGAGGGGCACCGCACAGAATCCCGATGTGTTCTTCCAGGCTCGCGAAGCCGCCAATCCCTTCTACGACGGGGTGGCGGGCCACGTCGAGGACGCCATGGAGGAACTCGCCTCCCTCACCGGGCGGCGGTACCGGCTGTTCGACTACGTAGGCCACGCCAAGGCCGAACGGGTCGTGGTGCTCATGGGCTCGGGGGTCGGTGCCGCAGCAGAAGCGATCGAAGCGCTCGTCGCCGCCGGTGAGAAGGTGGGACTCCTCATCGTGCGGCTGTATCGGCCCTTCGACACCGCCGCCTTCCTCGACGTCCTCCCCGAGACGACCCGGGTGGTTGCGGTGCTCGACCGGACCAAGGAGCCGGGCGCCACCGGGGAGCCCTTGTTCGGAGACGTCGTCATCACCCTCGCCGACGCCGCGGCTAGCGGCCGCACCATGCCGAGGGTGATCGGAGGCAGGTACGGGCTCTCCTCGAAGGAGTTCACGCCGGCGATGGTCAAGGCGGTGCTCGACGAAGCCGGAAAGGAGTCCCCCCGGCCGCGGTTCACCGTCGGAATCCTCGACGACGTCACCGGTCTCTCCCTGTCGGTCGACGATTCCTTCCGCCCGTCCACGCTCGGGGTGATCGGGGCACTCTTCTACGGACTGGGCAGCGACGGAACCGTCGGCGCCAACAAGAACACCGTCAAGATCGTCGGGGAGAGCACGCCGCTGCATGCCCAGGGGTTCTTCGTCTACGACTCCAAGAAGTCGGGTGGGTCGACCGTCTCGCATCTGCGCTTCTCGCCCACCGCCATCAACAGCACCTATCTCATCGCCAACGCATCGTTCGTCGGCGTCCACCAGTTCGACCTCCTCGAGAAGATGGAGGTGCTGGATCGTGCCGCGGACGGGGCCACACTCCTGCTCAACAGCCCGTATCCGCTCGACACGGTCTGGGTGCACATCCCGATCGAGGTGCAGCGCCAGATCATCGACAAGCATCTTCGCCTGTTCATCGTCGACGCCACGCAGGTGGCGATGGACGCCGGCCTGGGCCGCCGGGTCAACACCGTCCTCCAAACCTGTTTCTTCGCTCTGAGCGGACTCCTTCCGGTCGACGAGGCCATCGAGAAGATCAAGGCCTCGATCGCCAAGACATACGGCAAGAGGGGCGAGGCGGTGCTCGACCGCAACTTCGCCGCCGTCGACGCCGCTCTGGCCGCCCTGTTCGAGGTGAAGGTGCCTACGGAGGTTTCGGGAGATGCCCGCATGCGTCTACCGGTCCCGGTGGAGGCACCCGCCTTCGTGCAATCGGTCACCGCCGAGATCATCGCCGGCCGTGGCGACCTCCTCCCGGTGAGCGCCCTGCCGGTGGACGGGACCTTCCCCACCGCCACCTCCCAGTGGGAAAAGCGCTCCATCGCGTTCGAGATCCCCATCTGGGATCCGTCGATCTGCATCGACTGCGCCCGGTGCGCGCTTGTCTGCCCCCACGCCGCCATCCGCATCAAGTACGTCGACGAATCCACCCTGGTCGGCGCCCCCGACTGGGTGCTGACTGCCGGCACGAAGGGCAAGGACTTCCCCGACAAGCGCCTCATCGTGCAGGTGGCGCCCGACGACTGCACCGGCTGCTCGATCTGTGTCGACGTGTGCCCCGCCCGCAGCAAGGAAGAGGTGAAGCACAAGTCGATCAACATGGAGCCGAAGGAGGCGCACCTCGCCGCCGAGCGGCAACGCTTCGACTACTTCCTCTCCCTGCCCGAGATCGATCGGCGGGAGGTCGAGGTCGCCTCGCTCAAGGGATCTCAGGCGCTCCGGCCGCTCTTCGAGTTCTCCCTCGCCTGTTCCGGGTGCGGGGAGACCCCGTATCTCAAGTTGCTCAGCCAGTTGTTCGGCGACCGGTTGATGGTGGCGAATGCCACCGGGTGCTCGTCGATCTACGGCGGGAACCTGCCGACGACCCCGTGGGCGGTCGACGGCAACGGCAGGGGCCCGACCTGGTCCAACTCGCTGTTCGAGGACAACGCCGAGTTCGGTCTCGGCATGCGCCTCGCCGTGGACATCCGCGGTGACGTCGCCCGCGCCGCGCTTCGAGGCCTGGGCGGCGTGCTCGGCGACGAGCTGGTGACCGGGCTCATCGAAGCCGACCAGTCATCCGAGGCCGGACTGGCAGATCAACGCGCCAGGGTCGCCGCCGCTCGCGAGCGACTGGAGGCGGTCGACTCACCCGAGGCGCGAGCGACGCTCCCCATGCTCGACTCACTGATCCGCAAGAGCGTGTGGATCGTGGGCGGCGACGGCTGGGCGTACGACATCGGCTTCGGCGGCCTCGACCACGTCCTCGCCACCGGGCGCGACGTCAACGTCTTGGTGCTCGACACCGAGGTGTACTCCAACACCGGCGGTCAGGCGTCGAAGGCGACGCCACGCGCCGCGGTCGCCAAGTTCGCCGCCGGCGGCAAGGCCACCGGCAAGAAGGATCTGGGGATGATCGCCATGGCCTACGGCAACGTCTACGTCGCCCAGATCGCCATGGGGGCCAACATGACCCAGACCGTCAAGGCGTTCGCCGAGGCGGAGGCCTACCCGGGGCCGTCGCTCATCATCGCCTACAGCCCTTGCATCGCCCATGGCTACGACCTCGGCGAGCAGATGTCGCATCAGAAGGAGGCGACCGCCAGCGGGTACTGGGAGCTGTACCGGTTCGACCCGCGGATGGGCCAAGCCGAGGAGCATCCGTTCAAGCTGGACTCCCGGGCGTCGTCGATGTCCTTCGCCGAATTCGCCCGCAAGGAGGCCCGCTTCTCCATGCTCGCCGGAGCCAACCCGGACCACGCCGAGGAGTTGATGCGAGCGGCCCAGGAGGACATCGACGAACGCCGGCGCTTCTACGAGCAACTTGCCGGCCTGGAACGAGGCCTGCCCGGAGAGGAGGTGCCGACATGACGCCCCGTCTCGAGACGAGGTACCTCGGCATCGAGTTGCGCAATCCGCTCGTGGTGTCGGCGTCGCCGATCGGCAAGGACGTCGAACGGCTGGTTCGCATGGAGGAGGCAGGTGCGGCCGCCTGCGTGCTCCCGTCGTTGTTCGAGGAGCAGATCGAGCACGATTCGATGGCGGTCCATTCGGTGCTGGAGTACGGGTCCGAGTCCTATCCCGAGGCCCTCTCGTACCTCCCGGAGATGGTCGCCTACAACACCGGACCCGAGCGGTATCTCGACCTGATCGGCCGGGCCCGCGAGGCGCTCTCGATCCCGGTGATTGCGTCACTCAACGGGTCGTCGCCGGGAGGGTGGACCTCCTACGCCACGCAACTGCAGGATGCCGGCGCTGACGCCATCGAACTGAACGTCTACTTCCTCGCCACCGACCCCGACGAGACGTCGGATGCGGTGGAGCGGCGGTACCTGGACATCGTGGCTGCGGTTCGTTCCGCGGTGACGGTCCCGCTCGCGGTCAAGGTGGGGCCGTACTTCTCGTCGATGGCCAACATGGCGCGCCGTCTCGTCGAGGCCGGCGCCGATGGCCTCGTGCTGTTCAACCGTTTCTACCAGCCGGACATCGACCTGGAGCGCCTCGAGGTGGTGCCCAACGTGGTCCTGTCCTCGTCGGTCGAGTTGCGCCTTCCCCTGCGGTGGATCGCCATCCTCAAAGGGAGGGTCGACGCGTCGCTGGCGGCGACCACCGGGGTCCACGATCAATTCGACGTGGCCAAGCTCCTCCTCGCCGGTGCCGACGTCACCATGATGGCCTCGGCCCTCCTCCGCCATGGCTCGGGCCGACTGCGGGAGATCTACGACGGGTTGATCGAGTGGCTCGACCTCCACGAGTACGAGTCGGTGGAGCAGATGAAGGGCTCGATGAGTCAGGCCGGCGTCCCCGATCCCGAGTCGTTCGAGCGGGCCAACTACATGGAGACGCTGGCCTCGTACGTGATCAGGTGAGGTGCGGAACCGCCCAGTTCAACGATCGACCGCTCCGGGGGTCCCATCGACCTGTGGCGCGTTCAGAACTGCTGCTTCCGAGTCATGTCTGAGCAGGACCGGGCGTGAAGTCGCGGAGGAACTCCAAGCCCTTCTGCTCGTCGATGAAGATCCGGAAGGGAATGAGCAACCTGTCGATGGCCGCAGGAAACGGCCCGACTCGTTGGTCTCGATCGGCGCGCACGATCATCGCAACCGCGCTGACGAGGCGAGCGATCCTCGGGATCAGGTAACCCCACGCGTCGGGTGTGGCGCCTTGCCATGCGCGGACATCCCACAGGGCCGGGCGTGGCACCCCTTCGCCGAGACGCCCGATCACATCGAGTGCCTCGGCAAAGCTCGCCTCGGTTCCCTGGTTTGCCTTCGTGCGGATGATCAGGATGCCGCTGGCCAGGGAGAGGTACCCATTGGCGGTTTCGACCACGGAGCTGTCGTCTTCGGTTGGCGTCGCCCGGTCCCCCGACGTCGTGTCCACGCAGGAACGGTAGCCATTGGGGGATGGCCGGCACGGATTCGTACCTGGTCGGAGGGCTCCCGGGCCGTGGTCACCATCTGCGGGTGTGATCCCATCGGTACCCGCACCATGGCCGCCGCCATGGCGGGTCCGGTGGTGCCATAAGGTGTGCCGAACAGTCGGCAACAGAACGGACGCCATGTGCTTCTCGCCTGAAGCCGACCTGATCGGCGGCCTCGTGGTCGGCGGCGTCGGTGTGGACGCTCTGCGGCACGTTCGCCACCGACGGGAGGTCGCAATCGCCGCCCTTCCGGTGCTCTTCGGGGTCCACCAGATGATCGAGGCTCTCGTGTGGTGGGGGCTCGACGACGTGGTGCCGGCATCGCTCGGGAACGCCGCGGCGTGGGTCTACCTCGTCATCGCCTTCGCCCTGCCGGTGGTGGTTCCGCTGGCGATCCTCTCCCTCGAGCCCGACACCGCCAAGCGCCGTCAGATCATCCCGTTCATCGCGTTGGGGGCCGCAGTCACCATCGTCTTGTTCGTGGACCTCTTCTCGGGTCCGGTGACCGCCCACATCGTGGCCCGCACCATCGAATACGACGTTCATCTGTCCTACGGGGGGCAAATCACCGCGCTCTATGTGATCGCCACGTGCGTCCCACTGCTGTTGTCCCGCAACCTGCGGATACGAGTGTTCGGGATCCTCAATCTCATTGCCGTCATCGTGTTGGCGTGGTTGATGGCGACGCGGGTGGTCTCGCTCTGGTGCGCCTGGGCGGCCGTGACCAGCATCGTGATCGTCATCCATCTGAGGACCGACAAGCGGACGGGTCGACCGGTGGCGATCACAGTCGGGCCCTGAGCTCGAACCCCGCCTACCCCTTGAACAGACGGACCAACGCGATGCACCCTGCGGCGGTGAGGCCGGAGACCGGGATGGTGAGTCCCCACACCCAGACCACCCGCCGGGCCACCCCCCAGCGCACCGCCGAGAGGCGGCGGGTGGCGCCGACGCCCACGATCGCACCGGTGATGGTGTGGGTGGTGCTGACCGGGATGCCGAGGAAGGTGTTGAGGGCGAGGGTCGTGGCGCCTGCCGTCTCGGCGGCGAAGCCTCCCACCGGTCTGAGTCTGGTGATGCGCGACCCGAGCGTATGCACGATGCGCCACCCGCCGGTCATGGTCCCCAGGGCGATTGCGGCGTGAGCAGAGAGCACCACCCAGAGCGGGATGTCGGGGAGCGAACC
>DATECY010000093.1:0-30050 GCA_035286665.1 Acidimicrobiia bacterium | reverse complement strand
GGGTCACCCAGGGCCGCGGTGGACCGCGTACCGACCAGGTTGGCGGCGATCTCGATGGGATCCTCGGTCTCGTCCCACGCCCGGACCACGAAGGCATCGCCCCGGGGCTCCACCCGGTGGCTGCCGGGCGCCCTCACTACCCTCATGTCGATGTTCCCCGACTTCGACTACGCCGCCCGTCTCGACCGGGCACGGATGCTGATGACCGAGCGGGGGATCGACGTCCTCATGCTCTCGGTCGGTGCCGACCTGCCCTACTTCTCGGGGTACGAGGCGATGCCCCTCGAGCGGTTGACGATGCTGGTGGTCCCGCGCGATGGCTCGGCGACGATGGTCGTTCCCCGCCTGGAGGCACCCCGGGTGGAGCCCCGGGGCGATGCCTTCGTGGTCCGGGCGTGGGACGAGACCGAGGATCCCATCGAGATCGCCGCCAACCTGGTCGGTACGCGGTCCACCGCGGCCCTGGGTGACCCGACCTGGTCGGTGTTCCTGCTCGGGTTGCAGCAGCGGCTGGCGCACACCTCCTTCGTGTCGGCGACCGGGCTCACCCGGGAGTTGCGGATGCGCAAGGAGCCGGAGGAGGTGCGGTGGCTGCGTGCTGCAGCCGAAGCCACCGACCGGGTCGTCGCCCGACTCGATGGCCAACGGTTCTCGGGACGCACCGAGCGCGAGCTGTCCCGCCTCGTCGCCGACATGACGCTCGAGGAGGGCCACGACCTCGCCGCCTTCGGCATCGTCGCCTCCGGCCCCAATGCCGCCTCGCCCCACCACGAGGCGGGCGATCGGGTGATCGGTGTGGGCGAGACCATCGTCGTGGACTTTGGGGGACGCCTGCGTGGCTACTGCTCCGACACCACCCGCACCTTCCACACCGGCACCCCGTCGGGCCCCGTTGCCGACGCCTTCTCCGTTCTCGAGGCGGCTCAGGCGGCGGCCCGTGCCGCGGTGGCGCCCGGGGTCTCCGCCGAGGCGGTGGACCGGGCGGCCCGCCGCATGATCACCGACGCCGGCTACGGCGACCGGTTCATCCATCGCACCGGGCACGGGATCGGTCTCGAGGTCCACGAGCATCCCTACGTCGTCGAAGGCAACCGCCTGCCCCTCGAACCGGGGATGGCGTTCTCGATCGAGCCCGGCATCTATGAGCCGGGAAGCTTCGGGATGCGGATCGAGGACATCGTGGTCTGCGGTGACGCCGGGGTGGACGAACTCAACCGGTCACCGCGCCGCCTCCACCTCGTCGACTGAACGCGGCACCGGCCGCCGGTACCCTGAGTCCCCATGACAGACGACCAACTCGCCGCCGACACCCTCCGCGTGCTGGCCATGGACGGCGTCCAGCGAGCCGACAGCGGTCACCCGGGCATGCCGATGGGGATGGCCGACATCGCCGTCGTCCTGTGGACCCGCCACCTGGTGGTCGACCCGACCTCACCGACCTGGCCGGATCGCGATCGATTCGTCCTCTCCAACGGGCACGGGTCGATCCTGCTCTACTCATTGCTCCATCTCTCCGGCTTCGCGCTGTCGATGGACGACATCAGGTCATTCCGCCGGTGGGAGTCGGTCACGCCCGGGCACCCCGAGCGCGACCCGAAGCGAGGCATCGAGATGACGACCGGCCCGCTCGGCCAGGGATTCGGCACCGCGGTCGGCATGGCGATGGCCGAGGAGCATCTCCGGGCGATCTTCGGCCCCGACCTCGTCGACCATCACACCTACGTCTTCCTGGGTGACGGTGATCTCATGGAGGGGATCTCTTCGGAGGCGGCATCCCTCGCCGGGCGCCTCGAGCTCGGGAAGCTGGTGTACCTCTACGACGACAACGGCATCTCGATTGCCGGACACACCGACATCACCTTCCGCGAGGACGTCGCCAAGCGCTTCGGCGCGGTCGGATGGCACGTGCTCGAGGTGGACGGGCACGACCGTGCCGCCATCGACGAGGCCGTGATCGCCGCCAAGGCCGACCCGCGGCCCTCCATGGTCGCCTGTCACACCCACATCGCCTTCGGGGCACCCACCAAGCACGACACCGCCGGGGCCCACGGCGCTCCGCTCGGCGACGCCGAGATCGCCGCAGCCAAGCAGGCGATGGGGTGGACGCTTGCCCCCTTCGAGGTCCCCGACGCCGTCTCCGCATTGTTCCGCAGCGCCATGGGGAAGGGCACCGCGGCTCGCCGCGCCTGGGAGTCACGGCGCGACGCCCAGTTCGAGGCGGACCCGGCGGTGGGCGAGCGATGGGCCGCCCATTGGTCCCCCGCTCGGTTCGATCTCTCGGATGTGAGGTTCGACCTCGGGACCTCGCTGGCGACCCGCAAGGCCTCCGGCACCGCGATCAACGCCCTGGCCAAGCAGACTCCCGCCCTCGTCGGTGGGGCCGCCGACCTGGCGCCGTCGACCAACACGCTCATCGACGGCGGCGGGGAGTTCCAGGACGATCCGGCCGGCCGCAACATCCGGTTCGGCGTGCGCGAGCACGCCATGGGCGCCGCGGTCAACGGCATGGCGGTACACGGAGGCGTCCGGCCCTTCGGTGCCACCTTCTTCGTGTTCAACGACTACATGCGCCCTGCCACCCGGCTCGCCGCCCTGATGGGGGCGCCGAGCATCTTCGTCTATACCCACGACTCCGTCTTCCTCGGTGAGGACGGCCCCACCCATCAGCCCATCGAGCAGCTGGCGTCGCTGCGGGCCATGCCGGGGATGTGGGTGATCCGCCCGGGCGACGCCACCGAAACCGTCGAGGCATGGGCGATGGCGTTCGCCAGGACCGAGGGGCCCACCTGCATCGTGTTGACCCGTCAGGACCTTCCGGTGCTCGACCGCCCCGCCGGGGGTGTGGCGCGAGGCGGGTACGTGCTGCGCGACGGCGTCGACGCCGTGCTCGTCGCCACCGGGTCGGAGGTGGCGGTGGCGCTCGGGGCGGCCGAGGTGCTGGCCGGGCGTGGGATCGACCTGCGCGTGGTGTCGATGCCGTGCTGGGAGGCGTTCTTCACCCAGGACGATGCATATCGGACGGCGGTGCTCGGCGACGCCATCCCCCGGGCGTCGTTGGAGGCTGCGGCCACCTTCGGGTGGGAGCGGATCGTCGGCTGCGATGGCCTCATGATCGGCATCGACCACTTCGGGGCATCCGCCCCCGCGGCGCGCCTCGCCGACGAGTGGGGGTTCACCCCCGGGGCCGTCGCCGCTCGACTGGCGGCGTGGCTCGAGCAGCGCTGAGCCTGCCTCGCCACTCGCACAAGACTGCGGGGAGTCGGAGAATGGGTGTCGACGCCACGAAAGGAACCGGCCATGGCCGATGAGCAGGATCACGACAAGCCAGACATCGCCGAGCTCGCCCGTGCCGCCGCCGACGCGGTGGCCAAACTCGCCGTCGAGGTGGGTCACCTGGTGATGGAGGGGGTCAAGTCGGCGTGGGACAGCGCCCGCAAGGCCGCCGACGAGGACCACGAGACTCCCGGGTCGGACGACCCGGGGGCGTGACGATCAGTCGCGGGCGGCGTCGATGAATCCCTCGGACTCGAGGTGGAGGATGATCCGCTGCGCGGCCTCGTCGGGGCTCAGTTCGGTGGTGTCGATCACCAGGTCGGCGTCGGCCGGCTCTTCGTACGGGTCGGAGATGCCGGTGAACTCCTTGATGATCCCGGCGCGCGCCTTGGCGTAGAGCCCCTTGCGGTCGCGCTCCTCGCACACCTCGATGGGGGTGGACACGTGGACGAGGGTGTAGCCGCCAAGTGGCTCGATCAGCTGCCGCACCTGCGCACGCACCGCGGCGTAGGGGGCGATCGGCGCGCAGATGGCGATGCCGCCGTTCTTGGTGATCTCCGATGCGACGTATCCGATCCGCAGGATGTTGAGATCCCGGTGCTCCTTGGAGAACCCGAGCTCGGATGACAGGTTCTTGCGGACCAGGTCACCGTCGAGCAGGGTCACCGGCCGGCCGCCCATCTCCAGCAGCTTGACCCGCAGGACGTTGGCGACGGTCGACTTCCCCGAGCCGGACAGCCCGGTGAAGAAGACCGTGAAGCCCTGGCTGCTGCGGGGAGGATGGGTGCGCCGCAGCTCGTCGGCCACCGCCGGGAAGGTGAACCACTCGGGGATCTCCCGTCCGTTCTGGAGCCGCTCGCGCAGCTCCGTCCCCGAGATCGACAGCGTCTTGGTGCCGGCGGGCACCTCGTCCACGGGGGCGTACTCGTCGGTGTCGGGCAGGTACACCATCATCTTGAAATCGACCATCCCGACGCCGATCTCTTCCTGATGGGCCGAGAGGAGCTCCTGTGCCTCGTACGGCCCGTAGAACGGTGTGCCCGAAGAGTCGCTCCCCGGTCCGGCGTGGTCCCGTCCCACGATGAGGTGGGTGCATCCGTGGTTCTTGCGGATGATGGCGTGCCACACGGCCTCGCGCGGTCCCGCCATTCGCATGGCAAGGGGCAACAGCGACAGCTCGGCGGTGTTCGTCGGGTAGCGCGACATGATCGCCTGGTACGCCCTGACCCGGGTGTAATGGTCGACGTCGCCCGGCTTGGTCATGCCCACGACCGGATGAACCAAGAGGTTCGCCTCGACCTCGCGAGCCGCTCTGACGGTGAGTTCGAGGTGGGCGCGATGCATCGGGTTGCGGGTCTGGAAGGCGACGATGCGGCGCCACCCCCGCTTGGAGAATCGGGCGCGCAGCTCGGCCGGGGTCATGCGGAGCGTTGTGAAGTCGTAGTGGTGCGGCGCCGTGACCTGCTCGATCGTGCCGCCGACGTAGAAGTCGCCCGTCTCATCGAGCAAGTGGGTCACGCCCGGGTGCTCCCGGTTGACGGTGCCGAAGACCGCCAGGGCCTCGTGCTCGCGGTCGGGCCGCCACACGTCTGAGACGTGGAGCACACCGAGCATCACGCCCTCGTCGTCGCGCAGGGCGACCGCGGCACCGGGCGACAGCGTGCCGGCAATTGCTGCGGACACGTCGAGCATGATCGGCATCGGCCACAAGGTCCCATCGGCGAGGCGCATGTCGGCGACCACGGCGTCGTAGTCGGCCCGGCCGAGGAACCCGGTCAGGGGGGAGAAGCCGCCGTTGCCGAGCAGCTCGAGATCGCACAGCTGGCGAGGCGTCAGGTCCAGCGACGGCCAATCGCGACTCTGCTGCTTCAGCTCGGCTGCTCGTGCGTCGTCGACCTGGAGGTCGACGAGGGTGCCGCCATGGGGCGCGATGAGGCTTTCGGTCACGGTCAGTCCTTCCGGATTCGGCGCGTGTCTGGCGCGCCGGGGCGAGATCGAGATGATTCCACCGGGGGGTGCGCCAGCGAGTCTACCTGGGGCTTGCGGGCGACCCTCCGGCCGGAGCTTCCTACACTCGCCCGACCGTGGACGTCTCCCCGTCGGTCGTGCTTGCCGTGTGGGCCGCCGGGGTCGCCGCCGCCCTCGGGGTCGTGGCCGGGTGGCGCATCGTCGGCCCCGGCTTCGGGTGGCTCGGGTCGGGGGTGACGGTGCTCCTCGGGGTCCCGGCGGCCTTGTCCTCGGGCACCATCTGGGGGTGGCTGGGGTGTGCGCTGGCGGCGATCGGCTTCGTGGCCGCCCGTCGCCGGGCCCCCGTGGTCGTCTCGATGGGGGGTGCTGCGGTCTGTTTCGTGGTGGTCGCCTCCATCGACGGCGGGGTGCTCGACGCCCTGAGCGGGGCGCTGCTCCTCGGCGGGGTGACCGGATCGATGATGCTCGGCCACTGGTATCTGGTGGATCCACGGTTGCCGCGGCGGTCGCTGCGAGCGCTCGCCGCCGCCGGGGCCGCCGGCGCGCTGGTCGACTTCGGGGTGGTGGCCTTCGCCGGGGCGATCCCATGGGCGGGGACCGACGCAGTCGCCGGCGTGGGGTTCGTGCTGCTCGCGGTGACGACGATGGTGCTGATGATCGCCGTCTGGTTGGCGCTCGGTGAGGCGGGCTACTCGGGAGTGATGGCGGCGACCGGCCTGTCGTACCTGGCGGTCCTCACCGCGATCGGCAGCGCCGTCGTCGGCAGGATCCTCGCCGGATGAGCGCGCCGGAGGAGAGCCGCGGCGCGCATCCTCTTAGAATCCCGGCCGTGAAGATCTACACGCGGCGCGGAGACGACGGCTCGACGGGGCTCTTCCACGGCGGCAGGGTCGCCAAGGACGAATCGGGGCCGGATGCATACGGGACCGTCGACGAGGCCGTGTCTGCCCTCGGTGTGGCGAGAGCGGCCTGCGTCGGTGTCCTTCACGATCGCATCCTCGAGGTTCAGCGCGAGCTCTTCGTGGTCGCCGCCGAATTGGCGACCTCGGCGAGCAAGCGCGACATGCTCGTCCCCGGCACCAGTCTGGCGACGGGGGAGATGGTGACGAGGCTCGAGGAACGGATCGACCTCGTGGAGTCCGAGACCGGACTTCCCACGGAGTTCGTGGTGCCGGGCGGGTCGCCTGCGGCCGCAGCGCTCGACCTCGCCCGATCGATCACACGACGGGCCGAGCGTCGGGCGGTCACTCACGTCCGGGCCGAGGGTGTCGGCGACTCCTTCGTCGTCCCCTACCTGAACCGGCTCGCCGACTACTTGTACGTACTGGCGCGCTCCGCAGAGGCTGCGTGGGTGCCGAGCAGATTCGAGGAGGGCGCATGATCGAGTTCCGCGGGAACGTCGAAGGCGAAGAGGCCGCGGCCGGAGTCGCTCTCGGGGTGACGTTGGGCCGTGGGTTCGACGAGACCGGTCGGGGCCTCATGGAACGGCTGCCCTGGTTGGAGCGGCATCTCGACGATGCCGAGTTCACCGCGAAGGTCGGCCAGGTGGTCGTCGTTCCCGGTGGGGAGGGGGCGCCCTTCCGGCAGATCGCGTTCATCGGCCTCGGCGCCGACCCGGACGTCGAGCAGGTTCGTCGGGCGGCGGGATCGGCGGCGAAGGCGTTGGACAAGATGCCGACGATCGCCACGACGCTCCACGAGTTCCCGATCGAGGGAGCCGCCGAGGCGGTCGGCCTCGGATTCGTCCTGGGTTGCTACGGATTCCATCGCCTCAAGAGCGAACCGAAGCCGTCGGCCATCCGCTCGGTCGTGCTCATCGGCGGCGACGAGGCGGCGGTCCAAGGTGCTCGGCGCGGCGCGACCATCGCCGGGGGAGTCACCTTTGCCAGGGACCTGGTGAACACCCCGGCGATCGACAAGTCCCCGGTGATGCTGGCGGCGATCGCCACGGGCATGGCCGGCGAGGCGGGCATGCGGGTTCGAGTGCTCGACGAGGGGGAGATCGAGGCGGAGGGCCTCGGCGGGCTCCGCGGGGTCTCTCTGGGAGCGGCCAGACCTCCCCGGCTGGTCGAGCTGTGGTACGAGCCGGCCGACCCCAAGGCGTTCCTGGCGGTCGTCGGCAAGGGAATCGTGTTCGACTCGGGAGGCCTGTCGATCAAGACGGCAGACTCCATGGAGACGATGAAGACGGACATGTCGGGAGCGGCGGCCGTGTTCGGGGCGATGCAGGTGATCGCCGCTCTCGGCCTGCCGATCAAGGTGCTCGGCATCGCCCCGCTGACCGAGAACATGTCCGGAGGCGCCGCCCTTCGCCCCGGCGACGTGCTCAAGGCCCGGAACGGCAAGACGATCGAAGTGCTCAACACCGACGCCGAAGGGCGTCTCGTGCTCGCCGACGGCCTGTCGCTGGCGGCCGAGCAGAAACCCGATCTGATCGTCGACCTCGCCACGCTCACCGGGGCGTGCATGGTCGCCCTCGGCGACAAGATCGCCGGACTGTTCGGAGCCGATCAACCGGCCGCGCTCGTGCAGGCGGCGGCAGATGCCGCCGGGGAGCGGGTGTGGCGGATGCCGATGCCCGACGACTACCGCAAGAACATCGACTCGGACGTCGCCGACATGAAGAACACCGGCCCTCGCTACGGCGGTGCCATCAACGCGGCCCTCCTCCTCAAGGAGTTCGTCGGCGAGGTGCCGTGGGTGCATCTCGACATCGCCGGGCCGGCACGGGCGACCGAGGCCGAGCATTACGTCGCCAAAGGCGCCACCGGGTACGGCGTTCGCACGATCGTGCAGTTGGCCACGAACATGGCGGAGTGATGTTCGTCGAAGCGGAGTAGCCTGAGGGGATGGCTCGCCGAAAGCTGCTGGTGGCCGTCGCCCTCGACCTCGGATCGCTCGCCCTCGCCTTCGAGGTGGCGTCGCTCATCGTGTTCAGACACGCCGTGCCGTGGATCGCCCACCCGGAATCGACGGTGATGCTGACGGCCTTGGCGGGCGGCGCCCTCTTCGGGCTCTTCATGGTCCACCGGCCGGCCGGCTCGGGAATCACCCGGCCGTCGTACGGTCGGGCTGTTTCGATGCCCCTCATCATGCTTGCCGCCACCGCAACCGTCCTCGTCTTCTCCCGCGCCTACTGGTCGAGGCCGTATGTGCTGACCAGCACGGTGGCGTGGTCTGGAATCGCGCTGGCCCACCGGTTCGTGCGGCGGCGGCGGCCCTGGACCGAGTCGATGGTGCTCGTCACCGCCGAGAAGTCGCTGGTCGACCACCTGATGGCGGCGCCCCACGCTGCCATCAGCGCCGTGCTCGATCCGGCCGGGATCGCACCCGACGGGCCGCTCCCGCCCGGGATGGTGATCGCCGTGGACCTGCGTTCGGTGCTCAGCGACGAGATGGCCCGATTCGTCTCCTCGTGCAACCTCGCCGGGTATGAGGTCCGATCATTGGTGACCACCTACGAGGAGCACACCGGCAGGTTGCCGATCGTCCATCTGATGGAAGGGTGGGAGCTCACCGTTCCCCTCTCGGGGCGCGGTCCCTACGTCAAGACCAAGCGTCTGATCGACACCGTGCTCGTCCTGCTCGTGGCGCCGCTGACCCTCTCCCTCGGTCTCCTCATCGCCGTCGCGATCAGACTCGACTCGAAAGGGCCGGTGATCTTCAGTCAGCGCCGGATCGGCCGCGACGGCAAGGCTTTCACGCTGTACAAGTTCCGGACGATGCGCCACGGGCCGGACGACAAGGCGCGGTTCGCCTCGCTCGCGGACGACAGGCTCACCCGGGCAGGACGGGTCCTCCGTCGCATGCGTGTCGACGAGCTTCCCCAGCTGTGGAACGTCCTTCGCGGTGATCTGAGCCTGGTCGGTCCCCGGCCCGAGCAGGGGCCGTTCGTGGAGCGGTTCTCCGACACGATTCCCTTCTACACACACCGCCACCTCCTCCGGCCGGGCATCACCGGGTGGGCACAGGTGAACTTCGGCTATGCCGACAGCGAGGCCGACACGGTGGAGAAACTCTCGTACGACCTCTACTACGTCAAACACGTGTCGCCGTGGCTCGACCTCGAGGTGCTCGGCCGATCGGTGTGGACGGTGCTCTCAGGGTTCGGGGCCCGGTAGGGCTCGAGCGAACGGGCTGGGGTCTCATGGCGAGCCGATCGGCGCACGCCATCAGGCCGGTCGGGACACCCAGGCCACCGAGGCCACGATCAGGGCGAAGGCCACGGTCTCCCCGGCCAGGAATCCGGCGCCGACCCGGGCCCCCTCGGCGCCGGTGCTCAGCCACACGGTGACCGCCGCGGCCACCAGGCCGCTGAACCACGAAGCAGCGAGGGCTCCGGTCGCCTTCTGGGCGATGAGGATCTGCTGTGCGAACAAGGCGATCGTGGCGATGGCGACACCGGCGGAGGCGTAGCCGGCGATGAGCGCCGGCGGGCGGTACTCGGCGCCGAGCAACACCGCCACCGCCGACGGGCCGACGACCCGGCCGAAGACGTAGGCCGATGCGGCGGTCGCTGCTCCGACCAGGCCGAGACGGGCCGCCCAGCGCCGCAGCGTGGATCGCTCGCCCCGCTCCACCATGGCAGTGAACGGCGGGAGCACCCTGGCGATCAGCCCGTAGGCGAGCGTGAGGGGTGCCCGGAAGAGCAGGAACGTTTCGAAGAAGATGCTCACGTCGGCGGGCCCGGCGCCGATCGCGCCGACGACGAGGGGGCCGGCAGCGACGATCGTCTGCGATGCCGCATTGGCACCGATGAAGGTTGCGAGGGCTTGGCCTGCCCCGGGCATCACCGCCAACCCGTCGCCGGGGCCATCGTGGCGAAACGGGCGCCACCCGAGAATGACGAACGGGCCCGCCACCAGGGTCCACGCCACCCCGATCGTGCCCATCCCCAGAGCGAGGACGGCGATGGCGAGTGCGAGCCGGAGTGCCGATTCGGCCATGGTGGAGAGCCCGTACTCCTTGAACCGACGGTGCCCCGCCAGGACGCCGCGTCCGAGGGCAAAGCCCCCGTAGGCGGTGATGAGGATGACGAGGATCGGGATGTACACCCACCCTCCCGCGAGCAGGCGTTGGCGAGTTGCGATGGCGAAGGCCGTCGTGAGCACCAACGAGGCGATGATCACGCCGACGAACAGCTTCCACGGCCCGCCGCTCGGCTCGTGTGCGCTCAATCGGCGGATGGTGAGTTGTTCCATCGGCACGAACACCGTCGTGAACACGAGGAACTGGATCGTCCACAGGACGGTGATCGGAGCGAATTCGGTCGGGCCGAGCGATCGGCCGACCACCAGTTGGAACAGGTAGGCGGCGATCGCGGCGATGAGCGTCCCGACGATCATGTACGCGGTCCCCGTCCCGCGCCGGGCGGGCCAGAAGCGGCGGGGAGTGGGGGAGGGTGCGTCCATCGTGTCGGCCTCCTCCGCAATTGCGACGAGGCCTGGTCAGGCTAGCGGTGGGTGGCGGGGTCCCCTGAGCCGTGCCGTCGCCGACCAATGGACCGCATCAGCGACAGACGGTGGGGTCGAGGCCGAACTGTCGGGCGAGGGCGTTCCAGCTGCGGGCACCGAAGAGACCGTCGACGAGGAGCTTCTTGGCCTGCTGGAATGCTCGGACGGCGTTCGTCGTCTGTGCCCCGTACACCCCGTCCTTGGGCCCGGGGTCGAAGCCGAGCGACGCGAGCAGGTGCTGCAGGTCACGGACGTCTGACCCTCTCGCCCCTGCGGCGAGGAGCTCGTTGGTGGCGTCGAGGATCCCGATGTGCGCGGCGGCGGTGGCGATCAGGGCGATTTCCCCTCGCGTTCGACTCCCCACCATGCCGTCGACGGTGAGGCCGCGGTCGTCCTGGAAGGCCTTGACCGCACCCGCGGTGCGCGACCCAAAGGTGCGATCGGGAGTCATCGGCGAGTAGCCCATGGCGAGGAGGAACAGCTCGAGCTCGCGAACGGCCTGCCCCCGAGATCCGATGCGAAGGATTGCGTTGGAGCTCAGCAACTTGGGAAGGTTGTCGGGCGCGATGGCGGTGCATGCATCCCCGGTCGTCACGGGCAGGGTCGTCGTGGTGGTGGTGGTCTGCGGAGCCGTGGTGGTCGTGGTGGTCTGCGCAACCGTCGTTGTCGTCGTCGGCGAGCCTCCAGAGGAATCCGCGCATGAAGTCGTTCCGGTGGGTGACGTCACCGACAGCACCTGCATCGATCGCAGCGAGAGCAGGCCCCTGAGGTCACGGGTCTTGTAGGTGCGGGGTCCACCCGACCCGGAGAAGACGATCTCCAGCGCGGCTCCCGTGGTCGAGCACCTGGTGACTCTCGCATCGGTGACGGTGCCCATTCCCGGGAGGGCGGCGGCGAGGGCCGATCCGGTCATCGTCCGGGTCCAGGTGGCGTTCGAGTTCCCCACCTCGGGCAGGATCGCCCAGTGGTCGTCGACGGACCGCAGGTAGGGGACGTACGCGGTGAACCCGTTCTCCGAGTCCTCGGTCCAGCCGAAGGTGCTCGACGAGTAGAAGGTTTCGATGGGGACCAGCTTGCCGGCGACCGTGCGCGAGGGATGGGTCATGACCTGGCCGGTGGTGGCGGCGACGGCATTCCCCCACTCTTGGGTGCCGTGGCCCCAGCCGACGTAGTTCTGGTCGACCGTCGTGTCGAAGACCTGGCACCAGCACCACGGCCGGTTCGCCGGGTCGCCGCGCTGGATGACCTTTGCATAGGCGTAGGACCGGGCGGCCACCGCCTGAGCCTCGAGCGCCGCCTGACCCCCGGTGGTCCCCCAGAAGTTCGGCATTTCCGAGACGCCCAGGACGTAGTCCTCCATGTCGATCTCGAGTGACAGATTGACCGTGTTCGTGTTGTTGTCGGGGCGGATCCGCATCCCGCCGCGGGCGTAGGTGCAGGGCTGAAGCCGTCCGCCGGAGGCAAGGTTCCAGTTGACGAGACTGCAGCCATCGAGCACGAGTGCGCTGGTGGGGGAGTCGTCCCATCCATTCCACTCCAGGTCGATCGTGCAGGGGCCGTCGAGTGTGCCCGCCGGCGTGGTCGTCCGGCACGTGCCGTCGGCTCGCCGGGTCACGGTGAGGGTCTCTCCGGGCTGGGCGGTGATCTGTCCCGCCGTCGACGTGAGCGTGGCGGCCGCCGCCGGTGTCCCGATCGATGTGACCGTGAGGCCGAGTGTCGCCTTCTCCGTGGTCAGGTTGACCCAAATCGGCTGGGAGGCCAGTTCTGGATCGACCTCGGCGGGCGAAGAACCGGTGAAATAGTGCTCCATGATCTCCTGCCATGAGTAGCCCGAGCGCGCCATCCCATAGGCGCCGAATTGGCTCATGCCGACCGAGTGGCCGAAGCCGCCACCGGCAAGCGTGATGCTGGGGTCGGCGGCGGCGGTCGCGGTGAGGGGCAGTGCGCCGACGGCGAGCACCAACACGGTGAGCACGAGCAGGAGCCGTTGCCGGGTCGATGCCGGTGACGAATGCGGAGAGTAAGCATGTCGCATACTCTCCGCATCGGACTACATAGTGGTCAGGTTGACTACTTTGTGTGGTAGTCGCCGGTCAATAGGACCCCGAGCGCGCTCACCAGGCGGGGGAGGGCAGATCCCGCCTGCTCGGGGATCACCACGTCGGCGAGGTCATCGAGGTCGGTCGCCCCGGTGTTGATGATCACCATGGGCTTGCCTCGTGCCACCACCCCGAGCGGGATCCCGGCCGCAGGAGACACCGACAGCGTGGAGCCGACCGCCACGACGGCATCGGCCCCCGCCACCATGTCCGCCGCTCGTTCGAGCTCCCGGGTCGGGAGGTACTCCCCGAACATGACGACCCCGACCTTGAGCACGCCCCCACACGCAGTGCACTGCGGATCGTCCTCACCGGCGTCGACCCGGCGGATCACGTCGAGGGTGGGGTATCGAGCGCCGCAGTCGAGGCACACGGTCTCCGACACGTTGCCGTGGAGCTCGACGACCGCTTCGGACGGGAGGCCGGCCCGCTGATGGAGGCCGTCGACGTTCTGGGTGACACACCCGACCATCCGGCCCCCGCGCCACAGCGACGCCACCGCGTGGTGGCCGGCGTTGGGTCGGGCACCGACCACCCCCGACCCGATCCGCATCCGCCAGGAAGCCCGGCGGGTCTCCTTGTTCGAGCGATAGCGGTCGATGTCGAACTCCTCCGGGTCGATCTTGGTCCAGAGCCCTTGTGGCCCGCGGAAGTCGGGAATGCCCGACTCCGTCGAGATCCCGGCACCGGTGAACACGAGGATGTTGGTTCGCCCTGCCAGGGCGCGAGCGGCGGCCTTGATCGGATCGACCATCGCGGCCGATCGTAGGTGCCGTCAGGCGCCGGTGACGCTGCGGTACTCGGCGCGCAGCGCCGGGGTGAGCATCAGTTGGTGGCGCTCGCCGAGGTAGGGGATCAGCGGGCGGACGAGGACGACGTCGCCGTCACGGATCACGAGGCCTTCGGCGGCGAGCAGGCCGAGATGAAGCGGCTCGCGTACCCGGCGACCGCTCCGTGCCGCGGCGGTGAGGCGAAGGAGGTCGGCGACGGCACCGGGCCCGACGACCGCCGTCCAGAACCGGCGCACCGCCGGGTCGGTGGGGGCGTGGCCGGGGGTGTCCCGGTCGAAGAGCAATGCGGCGATCCACGGACGGGGCACCACCGTGGGTCTGGCCGTCACGGTGCCCGGGGCTGGCGCGGCATCCATCTCGATGGGAGGACGATCATCTCGACGGAGTTTCCCGGACACCGCAACGGTCATGCCAGGTTGATAGCAAATTCATGCAGTTATAGTCAAGTATGTTACGAAGGAACGCGAAAAGATCCCGTGCTACGGCGAGTAGACGTACAGCGTGACGTGGATGACGGTGTTCTCGGTGAGGGAACTTCCCGCGGCGGGCACGGTGGAGGCCACGGTGTTGTTCTGCCCCTGGCCGGACGTGGCGACCTCACCGTCGAACACCCACGTGAAGGGGATCTGACTGGAGGCGCTGAGGTTGGAGAGCGTGGTGTTCGCCTGGTTCCTCTTCAACCCGATCAGATTGGGCACCCTCCCGATCGGTGAGAGCCCGTTGGAGACCTCGATCTCGACGACGGTGCCCTGTTCGACTCGCGCCCCGGCCACCGGATCGGACCCGGACACGGTGTTCTTCGCCACCTCCGAGTTGACCAGCTTGATGTCGACGTCGAGGCCGGCCTTGCGCATCTCTCGCTCTGCCTTCTTGTAGTCCATGCCGGCGACGTCGGGCACCCTCACTCGCGGCGTTGCGTAGTAGACCGCGGTCCCCGGCGGATCCTCGGGAAAGTCCTCGACGGGCATGCCGGTGAGGACGACGTCCATGAACTCCTTCCAGATCGGCGCCGGTGCGCTGCTGCCGAACATTCGGGGGATGAACGTCCCCTGTATGGTCAGGTTCACCATCGGGATCTGCGCGTCGGGGAAGCCGACCCAGACCGCCGTGGTGAATTGGGGCACCGCGCCGACGAACCACGCGTCGAGGTAGTTCTCATGGGTGCCGGTCTTGCCGATTTGCGGCCGTCCGATGTACGCGTTGCCGCCGGTGCCCTGGGAGACCACCTTCTCCATCGTGTTGATCACGGCGGCCGCCAACGCCGGTTCCAGGACCTGGGCCTGGGAGACCTGATGCTGATAGATGACGTTCCCGTCGGAGTCCTCGATGCGCTCGATGAGGTAGTTGTCCACCTTCGCGCCCTGGTTGGCGATGGTCGAATAGGCCGACGCCATTTCGAGCGGGCTCACCGCCGAGGCGCCGAGGACGACGGCGGGGACGACGGCGAGTGGGGACTTGATGCCCATGGTGTGGGCGACGTCGACGATGCTCTGCGCGCCGACGGCGATGGCGACCTGACAGAACACCGTGTTGGTCGAGCGGTAGAGGCCCTCCTCGAGAGATCGAACACCGGGGGCGTTGTCCCCGGCATTGCGGCAGGACCACGGCTCGATCCCGCCGTAGTCGAGGGTCTGCGGGGTGCTGTAGTCCCAGTACGAGTTCAGGGGGATCCCCTGTTCCAGGGCCGCGATCAGCCCAAACGGCTTGAAGGCAGATCCGGGGTTGCGTCGGCCCTTGGTGGCCAGGTCGTATTGCCGCTGCCCGGAGGCGATGTCGGTGCCGAAGTCGAGTCCGGACGCCATCACCACGGTCGCGCCGGTGCGATTGTCGACCATGGCGATCGCCCCGGTGGGCAGCCCGCTCTCGGGCGGGAACCAATCCTGGAGGATTTCTCGCGCCCGTTCCTGAAGTGCGAAGTCGACGGTCGTGTAGATCTTGAGGCCGCCTCCCCCCTGGCACTCGGTGTCGTCGGCCGGGCATCCGAACAGCGCTCGCTTGCGCTGCAGAAACGTGGCGCCCAGCCCGTACTCGGCGTCGTTGAGGACGGTGTCCCTGGCGGCGATCAGCACCTGCGGCGCCGGGTCCTGGAACTCCTGGTGGGCGACGACGTCGATCGGCTCTTCCTTGGCGGCCGCGCCCTCGGCCGCCGTGATGTACCCGTTGTCCACCATGTTGTCGATCACGGCGTCGCGGGCCCGGATGGGGATCTTGCTCTCGGCGTCACGCAGGTTGTAGAGCGAGGGGTTGCGGATCGGCACCGGGAGGGCCGCCGCCTCGGCGATCGTCAGGTCCGCGAGGTCCTTCCCGAAGTACTCCTGCGCCGCCGCCTTGACGCCGTAGGCGTTGCTCCCGAAGTACACGGAGTTCAAGTAGAACTCGAGGATCTGTTCCTTGGTGTATCGACGCTCGAGTTCGATGGCGATCGCCGCCTCGGCCACCTTGCGCTTGAGGGTCGGCTCGGCACCGATGAAGTTCTGCTTGACGACCTGTTGGGAGATCGTCGACCCGCCCTGGGTGTTGCCGCCGCTCAGGTCGGCGAGGAACGCCCTGGCGACCGACTTGTAATCCACCCCGCCGTGGGTCATGAAACTGTCGTCCTCGGCGGAGAGCACGGCCCCGATCACGAGGTTGGGGATCTCCTCCAGTGTGACCGGCCGACTGTTGCGCTCGGTCAGTTCGCCGAGTTGGACGCCGTCTGCGGTGTAGACGGTGGACAGTCGGGAGAGGTTGGGGAGATCGAGGGTCATCCCCTCGACGTCGGGGATCCAGGCCTCGCGGAAGTCCTCAACCGTCCCGGTTGCCGTGTTCACGCCGAGGAACGCGAACAAGCCCACCCAGGTCGCGGCGAGGACGACGATGGCGGCGAGCACGGCGAAAGCGACGAATCGCCTACCTTGGCGCTCGATCTGTTGGGCCTCGTGGATGGAGATGTCCATGCCTACCGCGCTCTAGAGACGTCCAAGGAGGCAGGGCGGTTCCCCGGGTAGCATCCGCCCGACCATTCAGTGTACCGATGACCCATGACTCCGATACCCCCCGCCGAACCACGAGCGGCATCGAGATCGCGCCGGTGTACCGGCCGGACGACCTGATGTCGTGGGACCCGTCGGTCGCGCTCGGAGAGCCTGGCGCCTATCCGTACACCCGCGGCCCCTATCCGACCATGTACCGGGGCCGGTTGTGGACGATGCGTCAATACGCGGGTTTCGGCAGCGCCGAAGCCACCAATGAGCGGTTTCACTCGCTGATGGCCGCCGGCCAGACCGGGCTGTCGGTGGCCTTCGACCTGCCCACGCAGATGGGGTTGGACTCCGATTCCCCGTCGGCATCGGGCGAGGTGGGCAAGGTGGGGGTGGCGATCGACTCGATCGAGGACATGCGCCGACTCATGGCGGGGATCCCCCTCGGCGAGGTCACCACCTCGATGACGATCAACTCGACCGCGGCGATCCTGCTATTGCTCTACCAGATCGCCGCCGAGGAGCAGGGGGTGCCTGCCGACCGCATCGGGGGCACCGTCCAGAACGACATCCTCAAGGAGTACGCGGCACGGGGGACGTACGTGTATCCGCCCCGGCCCTCCATGCGCCTCGTCACCGACCTCTTCGCCTATTGCCGGACCGAGCTTCCGGCCTGGAACACGATCTCGATCAGCGGCTATCACATCCGCGAGGCCGGGGCCACCGCCGCCGAGGAGATCGCCCTCACCCTCTCCAACGGGATCGCCTACGCCGCGGCCGCGGTCGAAGCCGGCCTCGTCGTCGACGAGTTCGCCCCCCGCCTGTCGTTCTTCTGGAACGGCCACAGCCACTTCTTCGAAGAGGTCGCCAAGTACCGGGCGGCCCGCCGGATCTGGGCAGACACCATGCGGCATCGCTTCGGCGCCGCCGATCCGGACTCATGGCGGATGCGCTTCCACACCCAGACCGCGGGCAGCACACTCACCGCGCAGCAACCCGAGAACAACATCGTGCGGACGACCCTGCAGGCGCTCGCCGCCGTCCTCGGGGGGACCCAGTCCTTGCACACCAATGCCTATGACGAAGCCCTGGGACTGCCCACCGATCGCTCGGCGAAGATCGCCCTGCGCACCCAGCAGATCATCGGCTTCGAATCGGGGGTCGCCGACACCGTCGACCCGCTCGCCGGCTCGTACTACGTGGAGACGCTCACCGACCAGATCGAAGAGGCGGCGCGCCGGATCATGCGGGACGTCGATGCCGCCGGGGGGGCCGTGGATGCGATCGAGGCGGGCATCGTCCAGAGGATCATCGAGGAGTCGGCATACCGCGACGCCCGGCGGGTGGAGTCGGGCGAGTCCGTGGTGGTGGGTGTCAACCGGTTCGCCGACGACGACGGAGCCGAGGTGCCGACGACGGTGGTCGACCGGTCCGTCGAGGACACTCAGGTGGCCGGCCTCGCCGCCCTCCGGGCTCGCAGAGACGGCGGCCGGGTCGGCGTTGCTCTCGACGCCGTTCGCCTCGCCGCCGCCGGCACGGTCAACCTCCTCTTCCCGATGAAGGATGCGCTTGCGGCCGGCGCCACCCTCGGCGAGGTGTCCGCAGCCCTCGCCGACGTGTTCGGTCGCTACCGTCCCCCGTCATGAGCGAAGACCATCCGCTGAGATTCCTCGTGATCGGCGGAGGTCCTGCAGGAGTCACCGCCGCAACCCACGCCGCCTCCCTGGGAGCCGCGGTGACGCTGGTCGAATCCGACATCGTCGGTGGCGCCGCCCACCTCTGGGACTGCATACCGTCCAAGGCGCTCGTCGCGTCGGCACTGCGCCTCGATTCGCTGCGAGGCGCCTCCCGCCTGGGGATCGACGGCGTCGGAATGCCCGCAGTGGACATGAGGACGTTGTCGACCCGGGCCGACGCCATCTCCGACCGACTCGCCGCCGGGACGATCGACCTGCTCGACTCCCAGGGCGTGCAGATCATCACCGGCCGCGGCCGGCTCACCGGCCCGAACAGTGCGGTGGCGGTGACCGAGAGCGGGGAGTTGCCTCTGGTGTTCGATGTTGCGGTGCTGTCCACGGGATCGCGTCCCTGGGAGCCCGACTGGGCGGCGGTCGACGGCGAGCGCATCCTCACCACCCGGCACGCCTATCACCTGCCCACCGTGCCCGAGCACCTGATCGTGATCGGCTCCGGGGTCACCGGTGTCGAGTTCGTCCACATCTTCGCCGCCATCGGTGCGAAGGTGTCGCTGCTGGTGAGCCGCCAACAGGTACTCCCGCACCGCGACCCCGAGGTGGCCGCCGTGCTCGAAGAGGACTTTCTCGAGCGCGGCGTCGCCCTCTTCAAGGGCTCGCGCGCCAACTCGGCGGTGCGCGAGGGTGACGGCGTCGTCGTGACCAGCGAGGACGGGCGGCGCGTCACCGGGAGCCACGTGCTGCTCGCCGTCGGCTCCAGGCCGAATAGCGAAGGATTGGGCCTCGACGTCGCCGGGGTCGCCACCGAAGGAGGGCATGTCGTCGTCGACGAGCATCAACGCACCTCCGTGGCGGGCATCTACGCCGCAGGCGACCTCACCGGGCAGATGCCGCTCTCCTCGGTCGCCGCCATGCAGGGCCGCAAGATCGCCCGGCACGCCATGGGCCTTGCGGTCAAGCCGCTCGACTACACCAAGGTGTCGCAGGCCGTGTTCACCGAACCGGAGATAGCGTCGGTCGGCCTCGAGGAGGCCGACGCCAGAGCGGCAGGCCGCAAGGTGCGCATCACCAAGGTCCCCTTTGCCGCCAACCCGCGCGCCTTGATCCAAGGGAACCCGACGGGGTTCGTGAAGGTGATCAGCGACCCGGCGACCCACGTGGTGCTTGGGGGCACGATCGTCGGCCACCATGCCTCGGAGCTGATCGGGACGCTGGCGCTCGCCGCCCAGGGCGGCATCCGGGTCGACGTCCTGGTCGAAACTCTCATGGTGCATCCTTCGCTCGCGGAGAGCCTGCAGGATGCCGCCGACTGAGCCACCAGCCGCCAGCCGCCGGCACTCGGCGAGAGCCGACCTGGCGCCTCTTGCGGGAAGCCGGATGCTGGAGACCGGAGGCTGATTGCCCCTTCTTCTCGCTGCTCTGTCCTCGGTGATCTTCGGTGTCGGCGACTTCGCCGGCGGCATGGCTGCACGGCGCGTCCCTGCGGTCACCGTGGTGGTCGGGGCCCATCTGACCGGCCTCCTCGGTCTGGCCGTTGTCGCCCCGTTCTTCGGAAGCGGTGGCCCGGCGGCGAGCGATCTGGGGTGGGGAGTTCTCGCCGGTCTCGGTGGCTCCATCGGCGTGGCCCTGCTGTATCACGCCCTGGCCAGGACCCCGATGAGCGTCACCGCGACCGTGGCTGCGTTGGTGGGCACCGCCGTTCCCGTCCTGTACGGAATCCTCACCGGCGAGCGGCCGGCATCCCTGGCAGGGGTGGGCATGGCGCTCGCCCTGCCGGCGCTGTTGCTCATTCCGGCCCGCGGTGACGCCGCTGGTGGGCGGTCGCTGGCCGGCCTCGGATACGGGGTCGCCGTCGGCGTGTTCTTCGGCCTGTTCGGGATCCTGATCTCCCGGACCGGCTCGTCCTCGGGTGTGTGGCCCCTGTTCGCCGCTCGGGCGGCCTCGGTGCTGCTCATGTCGATCGTGGCGTTGGGATCACGCCGGCCCCTGTTGGCGTCCCGGGGCGCTCGGGGTCTGGTCGCCATCACCGGGGTGTTCGACACCGCAGCCAACGTCCTGTTCCTGCTCGCCGTCCGCGTCGAGCTGCTGTCACTCGTCGCCGTGATCACGTCGCTCTACCCGGCGTCGACCGTGGGCCTCGCCAGGGTTGTGCTCGGCGAGCGGGTGGGGCGGATCCAAGCGATGGGCATGGTCCTGGCCGTGGGGGCGGTGTCTCTCATCGCGGTGGCGTGAGGCAGTTGTTCGTTGTTCGTTGTTCGTTGTTCGTTGTTCGTCCGCCCGTCACCTGTCGCCCGTCGCGAGTTGCGAGTTGCGAATTGCGAGTTGCGAATTGCGAATTGCTATCTGACGATCGCCAGCACGGCTCCGCCGGCGACCCGGTCGCCGGTCCGGACCCGTAGGTCGACGATCTCGCCCGCGGTCGGCGCCTTCACTTCGTTCTCCATCTTCATGGCCTCGAGGATGAAGAGAGGCTCGCCCGCCTCCACCCGGTCGCCCGCCTTGTGATGCACCTTGACGATCGTTCCCTGCATCGGGGCCGTCACCGCGCCGGCACCGTCTCCGACCGGTGCCGCCTGCGTGAGCTTGGGAGGACGACGCCGCGGTGCCTGGCGACGACCGGCGGTCGCCGGGGCGGCCACCTCGGGCGCCCAGAGCCGCACCACGAATCGCCGGCCGCCCACCTCGACGGTCATCTGCCGCTCGGCGAGCTCCTCGTCTCCGGGCAGAATCGGCGCCTTCGGGTGGGCGAGTGCGCTCAGGTCCATCTCCTCTTCGACGGTGCGGGTGTGATGCGTGCCCTCGCGGAACGAGGCGTCGTCGAGGGCGAGCAGGTGGAAGGGGATGGTGGTGGCGATGCCCGTGATGGTGTATTCGTTGAGCGCTCGCCGCGCCCGTGCCATCGCCTCGTCGCGGTCACGGCCCCAGACGACGAGTTTCGACACGAGGTTGTCGTAGTACTGGCTGACCGCGGATCCGGGCCCGTACCCACTGTCGACCCGAACGCCGAAACCACCCGGTTCGCGGTAGTCCACGATGCGGCCGGGGCTGGGGAGGAAGTTCCGTGCCGGATCCTCGGCGTTGATGCGGAACTCCATGGCGTGGCCTCGCGACTCGACCGCGGTCACCGAGAGTTCTTCGCCCATCGCCACCCTGAGCTGCTCCTGGACGAGGTCGACGCCGGTGACCATCTCGGTGACGGTGTGTTCGACCTGGAGCCGGGTGTTCATCTCGAGGAAGTAGAAGTCGCCCGAGCGGTCGAGGAGGAATTCCACCGTGCCGGCATTGACGTATCCGGCGGCCTTGGCCACCGCCAGCGCGGCCTTGCCGAGGGCCTTGCGCTGCTTGTC
Source organism: Acidimicrobiia bacterium (assembly GCA_035286665.1). Classification (GTDB taxonomy): domain Bacteria; phylum Actinomycetota; class Acidimicrobiia; order Spongiisociales; family UBA11373; genus RBG-16-68-21. The sequence goes on along the minus strand of DATECY010000093.1, from coordinate 8,465 downwards.
GCTCATCGCCGGCGACGGCGTCTCCTCGATCAGCTTCTGATGCCGACGTTGCAGTGAGCAATCTCGCTCGCCGAGGAAGAGCCCGTTGCCGTGGGTGTCGAGGATGATCTGCGCCTCGACGTGGCGCGGCGTATCGAGGTACTTCTCCACGTATACCTCGGGGTTCTTGAAATACGCATCGGCCTCGCGACGGGCCGCCTCGAATCCATTTGCCACCTCCTCGGCGGCGCGCACCACCCGCAGGCCCTTGCCGCCGCCGCCGTGGGCGGCCTTGATGGCGATCGGATATCCGAGCTTGGCGGCAATCGCGATCACCTCGTCCACGGTGGCGATCGGCTCCATGGTCCCGGGCACCCCGGACACACCGGCTTTCTCCGCCACGATGCGAGACGAGATCTTGTCGCCCATCGCCGTGATCGCGGCAGGAGGCGGTCCGACCCAGACGAGGCCGGCATCGATGACCCGCGCGGCAAAGGCGGCATTCTCCGCCAGGAAGCCGTATCCGGGATGGACGGCATCGGCATTCGACTCGGCGGCGACCGCCATGATGCTGTCGATGTCGAGGTAGGACTCCTGCGCCGGCGCCGGTCCGATGTTCCACGCCTCGTCGGCCAGCTGGACGTGGACGGCGTCGCGATCCAGCTCGGAGTAGACCGCGATCGCCCGCAGTCCCATCTCCTTGACCCCGCGAATGACCCTGACCGCGATCTCTGCGCGATTGGCGACGAGGACGGAGCGCATGGGCGCCATCCTAGAGAGGGATGTTTCCGTGCTTCTTTGGCGGGAGATTCACTCGCTTGTGGCGCAGCATCTCCAACGCCTGGATCAGGCGGTGCCGCGTCTCTCGCGGCTCGATCACCTCGTCGACCAACCCGCGTTCGGCAGCGACGTATGGGTTGGAGAACGCCTCTTCGTAGTCCCGGATCAGCTCGGCCCGCCGGTCGTCGGGATCGGACGCCTCGGCGATGTCGCGGCGATGGATGACGTTCACCGCTCCCTGGGCGCCCATCACCGCGATCTCCGCCGTCGGCCACGCGAAGGCGATGTCGGCGCCGACGCCGCGGGAGTTCATCACCACGTAGGCGCCGCCGTATGCCTTGCGGGTGATCACGGTCACCCGGGGGACGGTCGCCTCGCAGTAGGCGTAGAGCAACTTGGCTCCGTGGCGGATGATGCCGCCGTGCTCTTGGTCGACGCCGGGGAGGAACCCCGGCACGTCGACGAAGGTGACGATGGGGATGTTGAACGCGTCGCAGAACCTGACGAAGCGGGCTGCCTTCACCGATGCGTCGATGTCGAGGGTTCCGGCGAGGGCCGACGGGTTGTTGCCGACGATGCCCACGCTGTAGCCGTCGAGGCGAGCGAAGCCCACGATGATGTTGCGAGCGAAGTGCTGGTGCACTTCGTAGAACTCGCCGCCGTCCACCACCATCTCGACCAGCTCGACCATGTCGTACGGCTGATTGGGGGAGTCGGGCACGATCGTGGTCAGGCCCTCCTCCATCCGGTCGGGGAGGTCCGCCGGCGTGAAGAACGGCGGCGCCTCCATGTTGTTCTGCGGCAGGAAGGACAGGAGGTAGCGCACCTCCTCCATCGCCTGGCGTCCGTCGGCGGAGACGAAGTGGGTGACGCCCGACACCTCACTGTGCGGGTGGGCGCCTCCGAGGGTGTCGAAGGTGACGTCCTCTCCGGTCACCGCCTTGATCACGTCGGGGCCTGTGATGAACAGGTGTGACGTCGCCTCGACCTGGTACACGAAGTCGGTGATCGCCGGTGAGTACACGGCACCGCCGGCACACGGTCCCATGATCACCGAGATCTGAGGGATCACCCCGGATGCCATGACGTTTCGGCGGAAGATCTTGCCGTAGCCGTCGAGCGCGAACACGCCCTCCTGGATTCGGGCGCCGCCGGAGTCCTTCAGCCCGACGAGGGGTGCTCCGTTCTCCATCGACAGGTCCATCACCTTGCAGATCTTCTCGCTCACCACCTCACCGAGAGAGCCTCCGAACACCGTGAAGTCCTCGGCGAACACGAACACCGTTCTGCCGTCGACGGTGCCCCATCCGGTGATGACCGCGTCGCCCGGCGGGCGGTTGTCCTCGATCCCGAAGCCGCGAGAACGATGGCGGACGAACATGTCGAGCTCGACGAACGATCCCTTGTCGAGCAGGGCGTCGATGCGCTCGCGAGCGGTCATCTTGCCCGCCTCGTGCTGCTTGTCGACGGCGCGCTGGCTCCCGGCGTTGGCGTGCTCTTCACGGAGCCTGCGGAGTCGCTCTATGCGCTTTTCTGTGCTCATCCCGGGGGAGTATGGTCGGCTAGAAGGTTCGACTCGCGCCCTCACCCCATGGCTACACCCCCGACCCCCGTCCATCTCGAGGTCGTCTCGTCCACCCAGGACGAGGCGCGGAGCCGCTTCGCGGGCGATCCGCTGCTGGTCACCGCCGCCCGTCAGACCGCCGGCAGAGGGCGCACCGGGACCGTGTGGGAGGCCGCCGATCGAGCCGTCGCCGCCTCGCTGGCATTTACGCCCCGCTGGCCCGAGGGTTCATGGCCGGTGATCGCCGCGGTCGCCGGCCTGGCTGTCGCCGGCGTCGTCGGCGACGGTGCCCAGCTCAAGTGGCCCAACGACGTGGTGGTGGATGGGGCCAAGGTGGCCGGGATACTCGTCGAGTCCGATCGGCGAGGGGTGGTGGTGGGGATCGGGATCAACCTGTGGTGGCCCGAGCCGATCCCCGGTGCCGGGGCGCTGTACCGAAGCGACCCCGGTCCCCATGCCGGCGAGCGCCTCGCGGTGGCATGGGCCGCCGACCTGCTCGACCGGTTGGAGCGGCCCGCCGACGATTGGGGGAGAGACGAATTCGAGCGACGTTCCGCCACCGTCGGGTGTCATGTGACCTGGGAGCCGGGCGGTGCCGGCCGCGCCGTCGGAATCGCCGCCAATGGGGGCCTGATGGTCGACACCGCCGCCGGAAGGGTCGTCCTCGATTCGGGGGTGGTCCGGACGGTTCGGGCCACGGGCCACCGGGCCGACGCCGGGTAGCCTGGACCCCAGCGAACCGGGGAGATGCGTTGAGCCTCATCGACGGCGAGGGTCGGGTGGCGATCCTGTACGGGACGTCGCCGCTGCCGATCCCGCCGGACCGCAACGTGTACCTGTCGCGACCCGACTACGCCGGGGCACATCCACTCGTGGTCGTCGTGCCCGGCGACGGCGGGGTGACGCCGAGCGTCAAGGCGCTGTGCCGGCGTCTCTCCAGGTTCGGATACGCCGCGCTCGCTCCCGACCTCTTCCGGGGCAAGACTGCGGGAGCCCTCTCAGATGCCCCTGGGGGACGCGTCGACACCGATCTCGCCGACCTGGTGTCGGTGACCCGAGACGAGTGGTCGCATTGGTGTGGGTCGCAGCGTTTCGTCGCGCTCGGGCTCGGCACCGGCGTGCCCGCCGCCGTCCGCCTTGGTTCGGGCGATGGCGGGGGGGTGGCGATCAGCCCGGCGTCGTTCGACGGTCTCGTCGATGCCCTGGTGGCGTCCCCGGCACCGCTTCTGGCGTTGGTCGGCGGCATGACCGGACCCGAGGTCCACGCAGCCCGCGACGCGGTCGGACGGGGGGAGTGGGTGGTCTACGGGTCGGCTGCCCCCGATTTCTTCGACGACGGGGCCGATGGATACGACCGTCCCTCGGCTGAGGATGCCTTCCGCCGACTCGTCTCGTTCCTCGACGGCCGGCTGACACGAGTGGAGGCGTGATGGCTCGCGGCCGACGCCCCTCCATCGAATTGCCGGTTGCCGACTGCGAATCGCCCCTCCCGAGGGAGCGAAAGACCCCCGATCGCTCGGGCCGCGCTCTGCAATGATCTCGGCCGACCGGATCGCCGCCGAGATCGATCAGGACCTGCAGGCGGTCGGCACCCCGGAGCGGGCCGAGAAGGAGCGGGCATACCTCAAGTCCCCGCTGCGGTTCTATGGGGCCACGCTGCCCCAGATCCACGCCATCGTCACTGCGTCGTGGCGGAGGCACGGTGGGCTGGATCACGACACGATGGTGGCGACGGTCGACCTCCTGTGGGCGTGTGCCGTCTTCGAGTGCCGGATGGCGGCCGAGGACCTGTTGGAGATGGGCTCGTCGATGCTGACCACGGCCGACCTTCCGCTTCTGGAGAGGATGCTCCGAGGGGCCGGGACGTGGGCCCTGGTCGACGGACTGGCCGCAGGCCCCCTCGGCGACCTCGACCGCCGGCCGCCGGGGATCGGTCCCACGATCGAGCGATGGGCCACGGACGACGACGTGTGGATCAGGCGTTCGGCTCTGCTTGCCCATCTCAAGGCGCTGCGTCGCGGTGAGGGCGACATCGATCGCTTCCTGCGACTCGCCGACGCGATGCTCGAGGAGCGCGAGTTCTTCATCCGCAAGGCCATCGGATGGGTGTTGCGCGATGCCGGCAAGAAACGACCGGCAGACGTGACCGCATGGCTCGAGCCGCGCATCGGCCGGGTCTCGGGTGTCACGATACGTGAAGCCGTCAAGCACCTGCCCACCGGCGACCGGGACCGCTTGTTGGACGACTACCGTCGGCGCTGAGCGGGAACCTCGCTCGCTGAGGGTGCGTCACAGCACTGCGACTCTCCTAAACCGTCACCTCTGGTAGAAACTCGGGCCAATGACACTTCCCCTTCCGCGGCCGCCGGCCGCGCCCGCATCCACTCCGGTCGCGCCCAAGCGCACCTGGGCGAAGCGCGGCATCATCACCTTCCTCGTCGTCGCCAACCTGGCGGTGTTCGGGACCCTCGGCGGCATCTGGCTGGCGGCGCACAAGGTGAGCGCGTCGGTTTCGACGATTCCCTCGACCGACCTCTCTCTTGCTCAGCAGCCGGCGACCCTGCAGGATGCGCGCACCTTCCTGCTGATCGGAAGTGACAGCCGGGCGAACCTGACCGACCTGGAGGGCTTTGGCGACTTCGGTGGGCAGCGCGCCGACGTGATCATGCTGGTCAAGGCCGATCCGCGTGGGGGGACCGTGCAGATGTTGTCGCTGCCCCGCGACTTGAAGGTGCCCTACGACGGCTCGTCGACCAAGATCAACGCGACCTTCGGAGGTGGGCCGGGGAGCATCGTCGCTGCGGTGTCGGCGTACACCGGCTTGCCGATCCATCATTACCTCCAGGTCGAGTTCTCCGGGTTCACCGGGATCGTCGACGCCATCGGGGGCATCGAGATGACCTTCCCATTCGAGGCCCGCGACCTGAAGTCGGGCTTCGCGATCGGCGCAGGCACCCAGGTGCTCGACGGGAAGACGGCCCTGGCACTGTCGCGTAGTCGGCACTACGAGGAGAACAGGGATGGCACCTGGGTATCGGTCGAGGCGAACGACATCGGGCGGACCCGCCGTCAGCAGGACGTGTTGATGTCCATCCTGACCCAGATCCAGCGGCCGTCGTCGATCGATGGCTTCTCCACGTTGCTCGACGCCCTCGGGGGTTTCGTCACCACCGACGACTCGCTCGGTGAGGACGAGATCATTCAACTGGCCTGGGCGATGCGCGATCTGTCGCCCGCCGACCTCGATGCGGCGACGTTGCCGGTCGTCGACCTCAACGAGAACGGGATCTCTTACGTGGTCGCACAGGAGCCCAACGCCACCGACACGATCGCCGCGTTCGCCGCCGGCGATCCGATGAGTCCGGCCCTCGGCGTGGATGCCCGCGTCGCCGTGCAGAACGGGAACGGGCGGGAGGGTACCGCCGCCGCGATCACCGAAGCGCTCACCGCCGGTGGTTTCGACGTCGTGTCCTCCGGCAACTCGGGGCGCTCGGACTATGAGACCACCATGGTGGTTGCCAGACCCAACCACCTGCCCGCGGCGCAGGCGATCGTCGACTTCCTCGGGTACGGCCGGGCTGCGGTGGGGCGTACCCCGTCGGGAGCCGACGTGGTGGTTATCGTCGGACTCGATGCACCCGCCGGCTGAGACCACCACACCCAGACCTCACCAAGCCGTGCTCCTCGTCGGCGGCAGGGGCACCCGCATGTGGCCGCTCACGGCGGAGATCCCCAAGGGCCTGCTGCCCCTCGCCGGCCTGCCGTTCGTCGAGTACCAGATCCGCCAGTTGACTGCGATCGGCATCGACGAGGTGGTGCTCGCCGTGGGCAGGCATCTCGTGTCGGTGTGGGAGGCGTACGCAGCCACTTCGCCTGACGGGGTCCACGTTCGGCTGGCGATCGAGGACGAGCCTCTCGACACCGCCGGTCCCGTCCGAGCCGTGCTCGACTCGCTCGATGACCGGTTCTTCGTCCTCAACGGCGACGTCGTGCTCGAAGCCGACCTGTCCGCAGTGGCGGCGGGGATGGGGCGCCTCGGGAACCTCGGACTGGTCGAGGTGGACGACACGAGCGCTTACGGCGTGGTGGTCGTTGGAGACGACGGCCTTGTCGAACGCTTCGTGGAGAAGCCGCCGCGGGAGTCGGCGCCGGCTCGGACGGTGAGCGCCGGTGCCTATGTGCTGACTCGCGAGACATTGGCCGGATATCCGGAGGGCAGGCTCTCGTTCGAACGAGTGGTGTTCCCCGATCTCGTCGCCCGGGGCGGCCTCGGGGGAGTGGTCCTCGACGGCCGGTGGATGGACATCGGCACCCCCACGCGGTATCTCGACACCCATTCCGTCGTGATGACCGGGGGGAGCAGCGTCTACCGGCCGACTTCGGCGCACGTCGCTCCCGCCGGAGCCGACGTCGGCGGCACGTGGGCGTGGGTCGGCGACGGGGCGTCGATCGCCGCCGGTGCCGTCGTGGAGGATTCGGTCGTGTTCGCCGGAGCCGTTGTCGAGGCCGGTGCCACGGTGCGTCGTGCCGTCATCGGCCGCGGTGCTCGCGTCGGCGAGGGGGCGGTGGTGACGGGCGACACGCTGGTCGGGGCCGGAGCGGTGGTCGGGGCCGGATGCGAGATCGACCACGGTGCCAGGGTCTCCCCCGGCGCCGTGCTGCCGCCCGGGGCCATCACGTTCAGCCCACCGGAATGAAAGCGGCGTCCGCGTCGGACGGCGTGGGAGCATGGGCCGGTTCACGCACCGTGAGGAGATCATGACCAGAAAGGGAATCGTCACCGGCGGCGCCGGTTTCATCGGGAGCCAACTCGTGGATCTGCTCGTGGATCGAGAGTGGGAGGTGCTCGTACTCGACGACCTGTCGTCGGGATCGATCGACAACGTCGCCGCAGCACGCACCCGCGGTCCCGTGTCGATCCACGTGACCGACGTGAACGCCCCCGAACTGGCTGAGGTCGTCGGCCGCTTCGGCCCCGAGGTGATGTTCCACCTGGCGGCGCAATCCAAGGTGCGGCCATCGGTCGAAGACCCGCGTCACGATGCCGAGGTCAACGTGCTCGGCACGATCAACGTGCTCGACGCCGCTCGCAGGGGCGGGGTGCGCAAGGTCTGCTTTGCGTCATCGGGGGGGGCCATCTACGGCGGCGGCGTCAAGCTCCCGGCCACCGAGACGTCCGACAAGCATCCCGAATCGCCGTACGGGATCTCCAAGAAGATCGTCGAGGACTACTTCCGCTGGTACCGCGACCTGTACGGGCTCGGCTACACGCTGTGTGCGCTCGCCAACGTGTACGGCCCCCGTCAAGACCCGGGACTCGAAGGGGGCGTCACCGCGATCTTCTCGTTGGCGATGCTCGAGGGCCGCCGCCCCACGATCTTCGGCGACGGCCGACAGACTCGTGACTTCGTCTACGTCGAGGACGTGTGTGACGCCTTCCTGCGCGCCGCCGACACCGGCGACGGCGAACTGGTCAACATCGGCACCGGGCGGGAGGTTTCGGTGCTCGACCTGTACGAAACCGTCGCCGAAGTCACCGGGTTCACCGGGTCGCCGATGTTCGTCGACCCCAAGCCGGGCGACATCGAGCGCGCCGTGGTGAACCCTTCCAAGGCGAAGAAGGTCCTCGGGTGGGAGGCGTGGACGTCGCTCCACGACGGCATCGCCGAGACGGTGCAGTGGTATCGGAGCAGGAGCAAGTAGCAATTCGCAATTCGCGATTCGCAGTTCGCAATGAGCAATGCGCAATGCGCAACCGGGACACCGGCTCATGCGGACGAATGACGCCGAGCGGCGTGACAGCCCAGACCACTGGCTCCTCCCAGTCACTCGGCGAGACGAGCCGCGGGACTGACGAATTGCGACGCCGGCCTTCGGCCGGCTACTCCAACTCCTCCAGGGTCCTCGGGAAGTCATCTCTGAGGATCCGGCTGAGGGCTCGGTCGGCGAGGATCCGGCCACCGGTCTGGCATCCCGGGCAGTAGTTGGTCTCGTTCGACGAGTACACGATCCGCTGCACCGGCGAAGCGCACACCGGGCACGGCTGTCCGAACTTTCCGTGGACCGCCATCTCGGGATGGAACGCGGTCACCTTTTCCGGGAACCCGTCGCCGACCTCGGCGCGCAGGCGCTCCACCCACTC
>DATECY010000092.1:0-13240 GCA_035286665.1 Acidimicrobiia bacterium | reverse complement strand
GGCGCGGCATCAGCCTGCCTCGCGTCTCCTGCCGGGCCGCCTTTCCTCGCCACGCCGGGGCGGTATCCGGAGGCGGGTTGTGGCCCTCCCCCCAACCCCCTCCCATCGGAATGGGAGGGGGAGAAAGCCATTGCCTATCCCGCTCGGCGCAATTCGTAAGAGCGCGGAGGTGGTCGGGAACGAATTGCGAATTGCGAATTGCGAAGCCCCTCATCGGTCGACGTCTCCCATCACCGGATCGGCCGAGGCGAGCGTGGCAATGGTGTCGGCGATCAGCGAGTCGGTGAGCATCGCCGGCAGCGCCTGGACGTGGGCGAAGGACGGCCCGCGCACGTGCACCCGCCACGGTTTGGCCCCGCCGGAGGACACCATGTAGATGCCGAGTTCACCGCGGGCGGACTCGACCGCCTCGTAGACCTCGCCTTCGGGGACCCGGAACCCCTCGGTGAAGATCTTGAAGTGGTGGATGAGGGCTTCCATCGACTGGTCGATGCGAGCCCTCGGCGGCGGAGTCACCTTGCGGTCCTCGGTGCGGTAGTCGCCCAACGGCATGGTCTCGGCCACCTGCTCGACGATTCCGAGCGACTGGCGGATCTCCTCGAACCGGATGATGAACCGGTCGTACACGTCGCCGTTGGTGGTGACCGGCACCTCGAAGTCGTACTGGTCGATGCCCGAATACGGGAAGGCCTTGCGCACGTCGTAGTCGACCCCCGAAGCGCGCAACATCGGGCCCGTCACTCCAAAGGCGAGGCATTCCTCAGCGGTGAGCACCCCGACACCCTTGGTCCGCTCCAAGAAGATGGGGTTGCCGAGGAGAAGCGTCTCGTAGTCCTTGAGCCCGGCGCGCACGCCAGAGGCGACTCCTGCAATGTCGTCCTCCCATCCATCGGGAAGGTCGGCGGCCACACCGCCGGGGCGGATGTAGTTGTGGTTCATCCGCAGGCCGGTGGTCTTCTCGAAGAACGCGAGGACGAGCTCGCGCTCGCGCCAGCCGTAGATCATCATCGACAGCGCGCCGATGTCGAGGCCGGTGGTGGCGCTCCACAGCAGGTGGCTCGCCACGCGGTTCAACTCGGTCATCATCACCCGGATCGCGCTGGCCCGCGGCGGCACGTCTACTCCAAGCAGGCGTTCGGTGGCGAGGGAGAACACCAGCTCGTTGTGCAGGGGCGACAGGTAGTCCATGCGGGTGACGTTGGTCGGGCCCTGCATGAAGGTGAGCGCCTCGGCCGTCTTCTCCATGCCGGTGTGGAGGTAGCCGATGATCGGCTTGACGCGGCGGATCGTCTCCCCGTCGAGTTCGATCTGGAGGCGGAGCACGCCGTGGGTGGCCGGGTGCTGCGGGCCCATGTTGATGATCTGGGTCTCGTCGGACGGGCCGCCGGTGGAGGTCTCGTAGTCGTCGGCCACGAGCGTGCCCATCTGCTCGGCGAGCACCTCGGCGTCCTCCTCGAGAAGCATCTCCTGCGCGCCCTCGTCGGTGAAGCGGCCGGTGTCGACGGGCGCCTCCGTCCCTGAGAGCCACAGGTCGTGCTGGGTCCTGCGAGCGCCGGCCGGGTGCACGTCGTGCGGTGCGCTCGGCGCCGATTGCGCGGCGGCATCGGGCGCCTCGGTGTCCCCGGTGACGACGTCGGGCGGATTGCTCATGAGGCGGTGTTCGCTTCCTTGAACTGCACCGGTACCGAACCCATTGGTGCATCCTTGCGGAGCGGGTGCCCCACCCATTCGTCGGGCAGGAGGATGCGCGACAAGTCGGGATGATCGGTGAAGACGATGCCGAACAGATCGAACGCCTCGCGCTCGTAGAAATTGGCTCCGGGGAGCACGCCGGTGATCGAGGGAACCGTCGGGTCGTCGCCGGGGACGCCGACGAGGATCCGCAGCCGCCGCGGCGGAGCGAGAGACAAGAGGCTCACCACCACCTCGAACCGGGGATCACGCCGCAGGTAGTCGACCGCGCACAAATCTACGAACAGCGAGAAGCCCTGCTCGACGGAGGCATCCACGAAGGCGACCAGGGTCTCCCGGGGAACCCGGCACACGACCTGGCCGAATGATTCCGAGAAGACGGCGTCGGGAAAGCGGGCGTCGAGTTCGCGGTATCCCGCACCGAGTTCCAACCCACCCTCCCTCATCTCGTCAGTCATCGCGTCGAGTACTCCCCTGCGGTGATCCGCGCCTGGAGGGTGAGGATGCCGTGCATGAGCGACTGCGGGCCGGGAGGGCAACCCGGCACGTACACGTCGACCGGCACCACCTGGTCGACGCCCTGGACGAGGGCGTAGTTGTTGAACATCCCGCCGGTGGAGGCGCATGCGCCCATCGAGATGACCCACTTGGGTTCGGCCATCTGGTCGTACACCTGGCGGAGCACCGGCGCCATCTTCTGCGACACACGGCCGGCAACGATCATCAGGTCGGCCTGCCGCGGTGACGCTCGGAAGACCTCCATGCCGAATCGGGCGAGATCGTTGTGCGCGGCACCCGTCGCCATCATCTCGATGGCACAGCACGCCAGGCCGAACGACGCCGGCCACATCGACCGGGTCCGTGCCCAATTCGCCGCCTTGTCGAGCACCGCGGTGAGGATGTTGGGCGGTCCCGACGGTCTGGTCATGCCGCTTCCTCGGTGTTCACGGGCACGGCGGCCGGGCGATACCTACTCCGGTGGGCGACGTTCCAGTCGAGGGCGCCACGCTTCCACGCGTACACCAGCGTCTCGGCGAGGAGCAAGGTGAAGATGCCGATTGCCCAGACGCCGTACCAGCCGAGTTCAGTGAACCGGACCGCCCAGGCGAAGAGGAAGATGATCTCGATGTCGAAGAGGACGAAGAGCATCGCCACCACGTAGAACTTGACGGGAAACCTCAGCACGGGCTCCTGAAGGGGGACGATGCCGCACTCGTAGGGGTCGAGTTTCTCCGGTGTCGGGTTGTGAGGTGCGAGCAGTCGACTCAGTCCCATCGATGCCACGGCAAACCCCAGTGCCAGCAGGGTCATCACGGCGATCGGCAGGTAGGCGCTCAGCGACATATCCCTCGTGACTCGCGGACTGGCCGAGATTAGGTCACCCGCCAGGTGGGTCGAAACCGGTCTCGGCTCGGCCGACAGACCACAGACCACAGGCGAGCGGGGGTTTACCTTGCGGACCGCGGACCGCGGACCGCGAGCGCCGGGATGCGGGTAGCCGGCACCCGGGACGTCACGCGCCGCGCTCGCCAAGTAGATTCTCTTCAACGCCCCAACGGAGGAGAGAAGACCTTGACCTTCAGTGACTTCTTCGACGTACTCGGTGAGCTGGACTGGCTGGCGGTCATCGTGGGGACGGTGGCGCTCGTCGTGTTCGGTTGGTTGTGGTACGGGCCGCTGTTCGGGAAGGCCTGGTCGAAGGCGACCGGCCAACCGCCGATGACCGGGATGCCTGCACCCAACAAGTTGATTGCGACGATCATCTACACCTTCGTGTTCAACGTCGGTCTCGCCTACACGACCCCGCTCGACGACATCGAGCACGCCCTCGTTTTCGGAGGGCTCGTGATCGGCGTGCTGCTGATCGGCTCGTTGATGTACTCGACAGTGGTTTGGCAGGGCCAAAAGGCCAACGCCTACCTCATCGACCTGCTGTTCGTCGCTCTGTCGGCGGCGATCGGGATCTACGTACAGGGACTCATGGCGTAGAAGCGAGCATCGCGGCAGTGGAGTGGGCCGGCCCCGGGCCGGCCCATTCGCGTTGCGGCCCGCTGCGACCTTCTTACTGGTAGCTGGCAGGCGAGCATGCTCATCGAGGGTCTTGCCCTCCCCCTTACCCCCTCCCATCGAATGGGAGGGGGAATGTGGCTCGAGGGTCTTGCCCTCCCCCTACCCCCTCCCATCGAAATCGAGGGGGAATGTGGCTCACCAGGGATCCGGCCCCACCATCACGATCTTCTCGACCATGCGATACGCCGTCTCGGCGAGGTGCAGCTCGTCGGGGCGGAGGATGTTCGCCATCACCCGCAATACCCACTCCATGAGCGTGCGGCTGCGCAGGCCGGTCCTGGTGAGCACACGCATCGCTCCCGGCTGTCCGATGAGACGCACGAACGCCCGCGACACCCGGAAGTAGAGGTCGTAGGTGTCGTCGATCTCGTCCTTGTATCCCCACAGCAGCGATCGATCCCCCTTCTCGAGAGCGGCGCCCACGTGGGTGGCGGCGATGCGGCCGGTCTCGTAGGCGTAGGCGATGCCCTCGCCGTTGAACGGGTTGATGGCTCCCGCGGCGTCGCCGACGACCACCCAGTTGCTGCCGACGTTGGGGCCCACGGACAATGCCATCGGCAACTTGCCGCCCCGGGCAGGCGCCACCTGCGACTCGCCGGTGAGTTGCCAGTGCTCCGGTGTGGTCTCGACCATCGCGGCCATCAGCGTCGTAGTGTTGACGTCCTTCCACCGATGGAAGGTGGAGAGCACGCCTACCCCGATGTTTATGGTGCCGTCGCCCATCGGGAACACCCAGCCGTAGCCGGGGACCGTCGCCCCGCTGTGGTCGTGGAGGTCGAGTTGGCTCTCCATGAATCCGTCGTCTGATCGCGGGCTCGTGAAGTAGGCGCGCGCCGCGAGGCCGTAGGGACGGCGCTTGTCGCGGCTCGCACCGAGTGCCCGTCCAAAACGGGAGAGGGATCCGTCGGCGACGACGACGTACCGGGGGGTGATCACCTCGATCTCGTCGTCGGAGGTCAACTCCACCCCGGCGATGCGCCCCGATTCGACGAGCGGCCGGGCCGAGGTGTGCTCTCGCACCACGACTCCTTGCTTCTCGGCGAGTCGGGCCACCTGCATGTCCAGGTCGGCGCGTCGGATCACCCCGCCCCACGCCGGAAGCGTCGGATGATCCGGCCAGGGCAGTTCGATCATCAACTCACTCGAATACGCCCGCAGCCCACCGACCCGATGGAACTCGGAGACACCGAAGTCGAAGCCCATGTCGATGAGTTGGCGGATGGAGCGCGGGGTCAGGCCGTCGCCGCAGGTCTTCTCCCGCGGGTACTCCTTCTTCTCCACGAGCATGACCTCGTGGCCGGCCCGGGCCAGCCAGTGCGCCGCCGCCGACCCACCGGGGCCGCCGCCGACGACGAGGACGTCGATGGTGGACATGAGGTGAGGGAGGCTAGACAGTCGCAAGAAGCAAGTGGCAAGTAGCAGGAAGGAGCCCATTCTCGCAATGCGCTCTGCGCAATGCGCCAAAGAAGGAATCCGTCCGAGGTCCAAGGTCATCGAGGCGCGAACCGTCGACTCGGCGCGATCCGCCCGAGCCGCGTATCGTCCGCCCCGTGATCGACCTCTTCTCCGACACCCATACCGTTCCCGATGAGGGGATGCGCCGGGCGATGGCCGCCGCCGAGGTGGGCGATTCCCAGATGGGCGAGGATGCCGCGACCCGTCGACTCGCCGAGCGGGTCGCCGCCTTGTTCGACAAGGAGGCGGCGCTGTTCCTCCCCACCGGGTCGATGTGCAACAAGGTGGCGATCGCCGCGCTGACCAGACCCGGCGATGCCGTGGTCTGCGACCACCTCTCTCACCCGTACCGCTTCGAGGGTGGGGGTCCGTCCGCCCTGTGGGGCGTCGTGTTCGAGCCGATCGTCACCCCGAAGGGACACTTCACCCCCGAGCAACTCGAGGCGGTCCTGAATCGCGGGAGCCTGTATCAGCCTCGCACCTCACTCGTATGTCTCGAGCAGACCCACAACTTCGCCGGTGGAACGGTGTGGCCGATCGGGCAGTACGAGGCCGTGTGCGCAATCGCTCGCGAGCACGGGGCATCGGTGTACACCGACGGCGCCAGGGTCCTCAACGCGGTAGCCGCCTCGGGCATCGCCGCTCACCGCTGGGCGGCCCCGGTCGACGCCATCTGGCTCGACTTCTCCAAAGGTCTCGGCGGCCCGGGGGGTGCCGCCATCGCCGGATCGGCCGGGTTCGTCGCCGCCGCAACCCGCTTCATGTACCTGCTCGGCGGGGCGATGCGCCAGTCTGGGTTCCTCGCCGCCGCCGCGCTCTACGGCCTCGACCACAACGTCGACCGGCTCGCCGACGATCAGGCCAACGCCGCCCGTCTCGCCGCCGGTCTCGCCGACCTCGGCCTGGCGGTGTCACCGCCCGAGAGCAACATGGCGTTCTGCGAATCGCCAACCGGCATGACGCCCGCGGAGTTCGTCGCCGCACTGGCCGCCGCGGGGGTGAGAGCGAGCGTGGTGGCGGGGCGCATCCGCATGGTCACCCACCTCGGAGTGTCGGCTTCTGACGTCGAGCGTGCGCTCGAGGCGATTGCCGGCGTGGTGAAGGCCCGCTAACCGCCAGGCGCCGACGCGGCGGGGTCTGGGGGTCCCGGGCAATCTTCGAGTCCGGTCGCCAGATCCTCGCCACCGAACGCGACGCGTTCGAACACGACGACGGCGCGTAGCTCATCGGCGGTGAGCTCCGTACCCCAGGCCGGCATGACCGCACCCGATCCGCCGACGGGCTTGTTCGTTGCCCCATAGGTCGAACCCGGCCAGCCGTTGGTTCCGAGTGTCACCCACTCGATCTGCGCAGCACACTGGCCGGTGGGAAAGGTGGTGAGGAGGGCGCCGCCGGTGAAGGCAGGGAAGTTGCCGCCGCCGGCGCCGCCGGCGCCGTGGCACGCGGCACAGCCGACGGTCTGGTACACGGTCTGTCCCACCGTGTACGGATCTCCGCCTGTCGACCCAAGAGCCGACCCGTCACAATTGGCGACCTCACCCGTCACCTGATCCACGCCGAGCCGCCCGGCATCCCCACAGTTGGGCCCGTTGGGCAGGAAGGTGAGATAGGCGATGGCGAATGCCGGGACCACGAGGAACAGCGCGGCCAGCCACCGGGGCAGTGCCCCGACGGGGACGATCCGCTCCTTCTTCGCAGGCGTGGCTTGGGGAGGGGACGGTTCGACGGGCTCGGAGACCTCGCCGATGACCTCGACGGCCGGCCCGGTGGTCGCCGCGGCGACCGGGACGGCGGAGCTCGCCGCCGGGGAGGCGGCCGGCGCCGCTCCAGCCGCAGGGGCTTCAACCCCGGCCCACTCGGCGAGGATCGCCTCGGTCGACACACCCTGCGCCTTGGCCTTCGCCTCCGCAGACCGCTCCACCATCTTCGCCGGCATCTTCATCGCCACCGCGGCCGCCGCGAGGAGCGCGCCGGCGTCCGGCGCAGGCGGAGCCGCCGCCGTGGCCGGTGCGGCCGTCGCCTCGGGGGCGGGCGGGGCGGCCGGTGCCGCCGCCTGGGGCGCCGCAGCCGCAGGGGCGTCGACCCCCGCCCACTCGGCCAGGATCGCCTCCACGGAGACCCCCTGCGCCTTGGCCTTCGCCTCCGCAGAGCGCTGCACCATCTTCGCCGACATCTTCATCGCGGCGGCAGCGGCGGCGAGCAGTTCGTCCATGGTCACTCCATTCCCGCCACGTAGGCCGTCAGCGCCGCCAGATCGGCATCGTTCAGATATCGATACGACGGCATGATCGACCACTCCCGTGACGCCGTCGGGTCGATGAGATGCTCGCCGAGCGCGGAGCTCCCCCCGTCGTCACGCGCCCCGAAGTGCGCCAGGTCGGGTCCGAGGCGAGAGGCACCGAGAAGTCCCGTGGCGTCGTATGCGTAATCCCCCGGGGTCGACACCGCGCCGAGGCCGACATCGGTGATGATCGGTCGTACCTCACGGGTGTGGCAATACCAGCACCCCTCGGTGCGGTACAGCTCCTGGCCACGATCGAAGATGGCCGGAGATGCCGAGCCGTGGGATGCCTCTGCGCTCAACGAGGCCTCTGCCTTGCTGTCGATCGCAGGGAACACGAACGCTCCGAGGGCGGCGACGACGAACACGGCGAGCGCACCCCGCAGGACGGCCGGCACCGGAGCGGTCGCCCCCGGCTCGGCCAGCCTCGGTGCATCGTCGACGGCGCCACCGAGAGCATGGCGCAGACAGAACATGGCGAACAGCACCACGGCGAGCAGGATCAGGGCGAGACCGCCGACCTGGACGACGTCGGCACCGCGCAAGGGACGCACCGACTCACCGAACCCGTCACCGGTGTTCAGGTAGGCGCCGGTCTGCACACCCGCCAGCCAGGCGAATCCCTGCTGCAGCCCGGCCACCAGCCGGCTGCCGACGGATGCGACCAGCCCGACGACCGCCGGCCACAGGATCGCGGCACCCGAGCGGGTGCCGATCGTCCGCCCCCGCTCCGCCGGGAGGGCGTGGGCGAGGGCGCCCATGGTCAGGAACGTGCCGACCCCGAGCAGGACCAGTTGTTCGTAGCCGGCCTCCCACTGGGTGAGCCCGACCACCGCCGACACCGAGTGGAGGCTGCCGAGGAAACCGATCGCCGTCGTGACGAGAAGGAGCCCGACTCCAACGGTGACGAATCGCAGGGGTGCCGAATCGGCAAGCGCCTGCCAGCGGCCGCGCATCGCCTGCACGAAGTCGGTGGCGATGGTGATCGAGGCGAGGATGAGCCCCGCGCCGAAGACGATGGGCAGCGTCCCGTACCAGTCGTTCGTGGGGCCGTACTGAAGCGTCCGGCCCGCCGTCCACGCCCACGCGAAGGCGAGCGACCAGAACCCGACTCGGCCCAGCCGGGGATGAAACCGGGCCTCGGGGACCACCACCGACACCACGTAGTAGGCGCCGCCGACCGCGGCAGCGACCACCCACAGACCGAAGATCGCCGAACCAGAGAAGGCTGCCTGCACCCCGGAGGACAAGCCGTCGACGAGGGGTGCTGCTCCCGCGGCGAGTGAGAGCAGGAGCCACCATGGAGCGGCGATCAGGTACCAACCGGCGAGCGGAAGCCGATCGCGATCACCTCGCAACGCGGTGGCGGTGAGGACCGATGCTGCGATGAACACGCCGGCGATGAGCGCTCCATCGGCGACGAGTGGGTACTCGAGCCACCGACCGCCGGCGTTGTACCCGGCGAGGACGGCGACGGTCCCTCCGGCGGTGCCCGCCGCGACGAGTCCGAGGGCGCCGAGGGCCGCGAGTGGCGAGGCAAGGGGCTTCCCGCTCAGCCGCGGCACGGCATGCATGGCGAAACCCATGAGGCCGATCGTGAGCCAACCGAACAACAAGGCGTCGGCACCGGCGGGCAGGACGCGTCCGTAGGTGAGCATGGCCTGGTCGGCGCCGAGGTCGGGCCACACCAGCTTGGCCGCTGCCAACGCGTAGAGGGCGGCGCCGACGAGGAGGAACGCCACCGCGATCAGCACATGGCCGCGGACGACGAGCGTGGTGCGGAACGAGCCGCCGGCGCGACCCGGGTCCCGCTCCGACTTCGTCCCTGTCGCTGAGGTCACTCCCCGCACCCCTCCGTGCTCCCTGATCGCGGCGGAGGTTAGCCCCCCGAAGGGCGACGTCCCGTCGGGCGGCGCACGGATGTCGTACCCTCGCCTCCCGGGAAACTCGACCCACGGACGCCGGCCGGGCCGAGGCCGGCGACGATTTCATCACAACCCGCTCCCGAATACAATGCCACCCGATCTGGAGGAGGAGTCCGGCCGGTGACTGATCAAAAGCGGCAACGGATTGGCGCGATCGGCGTCACCTTTGGCGTTCTCCTCTTCGCGGCCGGCGTCGCGATCGCCCACTTCACCGGCTTGCCGACCACCGACACGGTCGGCCGGGAGATCTACCCCTGGGTGCCTCGCTGCATCTGGGCGGAGCACAACACCAACACGTGCTGGGTGCTCCCCACCGTCGGCCAACTCACCGGGTTCCTCGGCAGCCAGATCATCATCGCCGCCGTGGTGTTCGGCTGGATCTTCGACCGCCCGCTGACCTGGGCGCGCGCCACGGTGGCCGCCTTTCTCTTCACCCTCGAGATGATCATCGTCTTCGGCATCGTCCCCAACCAATGGCTCGGCCTCACCCAGGGAAAGCTCGATTGGAGTGGTCAGCGGACTGCCTTCGACATCCCCCGGTGGCTGGTATTGAACAACCAGGTGTCGATCTCGTTCGGCGTGCTCAAGGACGCCATCGCCGGTGGGTACGCGGCGACCATGCTCGGGATCGTGCTGGTCGGCACCTACAAGGCACAGGTGTGGTCCCACAGGCGCGGCCAGCCGAAGGCGCCCTCCACCTCGGTCTACGGCCGACCCCTGGTCAAGGGGACGAAGTAGATGGCACGCTCCGACGTCTGGCAGGAGACGCCGCCGTTCCGCGACGACTACCAGCTGACCCTCGTCGAAGGCGCCTACCTCATCAACGCGGTCAAGCCCAAGCAGTTCCTCCACATCGACCAGGCGGAGTGCATCCTCTGCGAGGGGTGCGTCGACATCTGCCCATGGAAGTGCATCCACTACCTCTCGATGGACGCGATCGCCGAGGCCACCAATGTCGACGATCCGCGAGCCGATGCGACCAACTTCGGCCTGTTCGTCGTGGACGAGGACGAATGCACCCGGTGCGCCCTGTGCATCGATCGGTGCCCCACGGGGGTCATCTCCTTGGGCAAGTTCGAGGGCTCACTGACCGACCAGGTCGGCCAGATCGGCGTGACGGCGCCGTGGGAAGTGGACAGCGGGCAGCGCGACTTCAAGAACGGTTACGCCTACGGGATGCGATTCTGAGCCGACCCGGCCGGAGCGAGAGATTTGACCCGGCCGCCGGCCGGGGCGGAGACTGAACGGACGGAGGGACCAGCGGAAGTGCCGACCAATGCAAGCGGCAACGGGAAGACCACCCTCGGCGACCGCGTCGCCAAGGCGGGCGAACGCGTGCGGGGCAGCGAGGCGTGGGAATCCATCTTCCGCCCCGGTTCCCCATTCCGCAAGGGCTATGCCGACAGCCCCCGCAACCGCTCCTACGTGATCATGAACAACGTCCTCTATCACCTCCACCCGGTGAAGGTGAAGCGGCACGGGGTGCGCCTCTCCTACACGCTGTGCCTCGGAGGCCTCTCGTTCTTCCTCTTCATCCTGCTGACGATCACCGGCATCTTCCTGATGTTCTATTACACGCCGGCGGTCCCGCAGGCCTACAACGACATCGCCGCGCTGTCGACCAACGTGGCGTTCGGTCAGTTGGTGCGCAACCTGCATCGATGGGGCGCCCACCTGATGGTGATCACGGTGTTCCTCCACATGACCCGGGTCTTCTATCACGGCGCCTACAAGCCGCCGCGTGAGTTCAACTGGGTGGTCGGCGTGGTGCTCCTCTTCCTCACCCTGCTGCTGTCCTTCACCGGCTACCTGCTCCCCTGGGACCAGTTGGCTCGCTGGGCGGTCACCGTCGGATCGAACATGGCCGGCTACACGCCGGTGTTCGGGCAGCAGGTGAGCTTCGTGCTGCTCGGAGGAATCCAGGTCGGCGCGCCGACGCTGCTCCGGTTCTACGTGCTCCACGTCCTGGCATTGCCCTTCCTGATCGTCATCTTCATGGCCGTGCACTTCTGGCGGGTCCGCAAAGACGGCGGAATCTCGGGACCGCTGTAGGAGAGACGCATGGCAAACATCCCCGACCATCTCCTCAGACGATCCGCCGAAGCCAAGGCGAAGGCCACCGGCATGCTGGTCGAGCAGGTCCTCGCCGAAATGGCCGGTGGCGCGGTGCCGGCTGCAGCCGCCGCCGGCGGCGCCACTGCGGTCGCCAGCGCTCCGGCGACCGCGCCCGCCCAGGCGATCCCGGCGGTTCCCGAAGGAGTGCGCACCCAGCGCATGCTGACGGTCGTCAAGGCCAAGGCGATCCAGCAGGTCAAGCGCGAGCCCACCGACAAGGTGAACGTGTGGCCGCACCTGCTCGCCATCGAATTCGTGGCGTTGCTGGTCGTGACGGCATTGCTCGTGGTGTTCTCGGTGTTCCAGAACGCTCCGCTGCTGGAGTTGGCCAACCCCAATGCGCAGCCCAACCCGTCGAAGGCGCCCTGGTACTTCCTCGGGCTCCAGGAGCTGTTGTCCTACTTCGATCCGCAGGTGGCCGGCGTCCTCATCCCCGGACTCGGCCTTGCCGCCATCGCCGCCATCCCCTACGTGGACCGCAACCGATCGACCCGGCCGTCGGATCGCAAGTTCGCCATCATGATGTTCACCTTCTTCGTCGTGGCGGCGGCGATCCTGACGATCATCGGGTCGTTCTACCGGGGCAAGGGCTTCACCTTCACCTTCCCGTGGCGTGACGGGATCTTCTTCGACCTATGAGCACCACGCAGATTCTCATCCTCGCCTTCGCCGCCATTGGGGTGCTCGCCATCCTGGCGATTGCGTCGATCGCTTACCGGCGGGGCGAAGGAATGCCCATCGTCGGCAAGACCGATCGCAAGGCGATGCGACGCGACCGGGCAGCGGCCACGGCGGCACGCCCCGAAGTGGCCCCGGCTGCGGCCCACGTCGAAGGGCCTCCTCCGATCGACCCGCTGGCGAACCGCGAGGTCGTCGACGAGGCAACCTTCGGCGTCACCCGGCGGCAGTTCTTCAACCGGGGGATCCTCGGCATCTTCGGCCTGTTCCTCGCCCAGTTCGGCATCGCCTCGCTCGCCTTCATGTGGCCCAAGCTCAAACCGGGGGGATTCGGCTCCAAGGTCATCGCCGGATCGGCATCCGATCTCATCGAGCAGGTGTTCCTCCCCGACGGCCGGATCAGCCCGCTGTTCGTCCCCGCTGCGCAGAGCTATCTCGTTCCGTTCCAGCAGGATCCGGCCGGCAGCAGCTTCGCCGGCCTTCCGGTCATCGCCGGGGGCCTCATGGCCCTCTGGCAGCGCTGCGTGCACCTCGGCTGCCGGGTTCCCCAATGCGACGCATCCCAGGGTTTCGAATGCCCCTGTCACGGCTCCCGCTACAACTACCACGGCGAGTACGAAGGCGGCCCGGCGCCCCGCAACCTCGACCGGTTCATCGTCTCCATCGACGACTCGGGCCAACTCGTCATCGACACCGGATCGGTGATGCAGACCTCACGTGCCTCGGTCAAGACGATCCAGTATCCGCAGGGCCCGTCGTGCCTCTGATGAGGAAGGACTGACCCGTGGGACTCGGCTCAGTGGCCCTCGTCATCGCCGTGCTCGGCGTCGCCTGGTGGATGGCGTATCTCATCGCCCAGTCGCGCGTCGGTCACCGGCGCGAGGGTGCTCCGCAGAATCTTGCGCCGTACCTCACCGACGACGAGTTGGAGGGCCCACGGCTCAATCGGGTGCTGCTCTCAGCGCTCCTCGCCACCGCGGTCCTCGCCATCGTGATGCCGGTGTACTACCTCAACGAGTCGTCC
>DATECY010000091.1:0-5783 GCA_035286665.1 Acidimicrobiia bacterium | reverse complement strand
TCCCAGCGGCGATCCTCCGCCCACAGTGCGCGAATCTCGTCGAGGCCGGAGAAGAACCCGACTGCGAGCCCGGCGGCGTAGGCCGCGCCGAGGGCGGTCGTCTCTGCGATCTTCGGCCGCGCCACCGGCACGCCGAGGATGTCGGCCTGGAACTGCATCAGCAGGTCGTTGCCGACCATGCCTCCATCCACGAACAAGGTCGACAAGGCGACACCGGCATCGGCCTCCATCGCAGCCAGCACGTCCGCCGTTTGATACGCGGTCGCCTCGAGGGTCGCCCGAGCGATGTGAGCCGCGGTGGCATACCTGGTGAGGCCGGCGATCACACCGCGCGCATCCGACCGCCAGTAGGGGGCGAACAATCCGTTGAAGGCCGGGACGAAGTAGACCCCGCCGTTGTCGGCGACGCTCCCGGCAAGCGCCTCCACCCCGGCCGAGTGCTCGATCAGTCCGAGGCCGTCGCGCAGCCACTGGACGCCGGCCCCGGCGATCGCCACCGAGCCCTCGAGGGCGTACACCGCGCGCGCTCCCTCGATGACATAGGCCACCGTGGTCAACAAGCCGTGGGTGCTGGGAACCCGGCGCTCGCCGGTGTTGAGGAGGAGGAAGCATCCCGTGCCGTAGGTGTTCTTGGCGGTTCCCGGTTCGAAGCATGCCTGGCCGAACAGCGCCGCCTGCTGATCGCCGAGCACCCCGGCGATGGGCACACCGCCGAGCGCGCCGCGTCCCTCGCCGAACACGCTGACACTGGGACGGATCACGGCCAGGGCGGAGCGGGGCACCCCGATCGCCGAGCAGAGCGAGTCATCCCACTCGAGTGTGTCGAGCGACATGAGCATGGTCCGCGAGGCGTTGGTCGGATCGGTGAGGTGCTCCCCGGTGAGGTGCCACAGCAGCCACGAGTCGACGGTGCCGAACACGGCATCACCGGCAGCGACCATCCCCTCCAAGCCGGCGATCTCGTCGAGCATCCATCGCATCTTCGGGCCGGAGAAATACGTCGCCAACGGCAGCCCGGTGGCATGCCGGAACCGATCGGCGCCGGCGCCGCTCCCGAGTCGCTCGACGAGTTCGTCGGTCCTGGTGTCCTGCCACACGATCGCCGGCGCGAGTGCCTCACCGGTGGAGCGATCCCAGGCGATCGTCGTTTCGCGTTGATTGGTGATGCCCACCGCGGCGAGTTGGTTCGCCCGGATCCCGGCATCGGCAAGAGCCGCCGCCACCACCTCATCGGCCCGTCGCAGGATCTCCCCAGGATCGTGCTCCACCCATCCCGGCCGGGGGTAGCTCTGAAGGTGCTCGTGCTGGGCCATGGCGACGATCCGGCCACCGCCATCCACGACCACGAATCGGGTGCTGGTGGTCCCCTGATCGATCGCACCTACGTAGCGCACGCGTCCTCCCACCGGCGACGATAAACACCCCGGGGAGCCTTCCGCCTCTATTCGGTGGTGCGGCCGCGGTGGATCGTCTGCGCTGCCGGGGCGGTTCCGGCCGCTTCGAAGGTGGCGCTTCCGACGCGTTGAGAGGTGAGTCATGGAAGCTCGTAGCACGATCTTCTGTATGGCGTGCGGGGTCGAAAACCCCAGGGAGGCTCGGTTCTGTGCCGGCTGTGGCGCCGCGATCGGGGCGTCGGCGGCGCCCCAACCCGCCCCGTCGGCCACCGGCCCGCTCCCACAGACGGCCGGGACCGGGGTGGTGAGGGAGGCAATCGTGGCGAGCCCTCTTCAGCGGGTCGCCCAGGTCACGATGGCAATCTGCGGCGGCCTCGTCGCGGTGGTCGTCTTCATGGGCTTTGGTGTCGACGGCCTCGAGTGGGGCCGCCGCGGCGGGTCATTCCTGATCGAGGTGGCCCGGCCGGCCCCGGGATACCTCGTTGGAGCACTCCTCATCCTGTTTCTGAATCCCTCGTTCTTCCGCCGCGTCGCGCCCCGGCGTCGCGACGTCGGAATGGCGGAGGTTCGCTCGTACCGTCGCACCCTCCGCACCCGAGACGGGATCCGGCTTCTGCTCGCGCCTGGTGGCCTGCGTGCCGGTGTCGTGGTGCTGTCGCTGCTGTGGATCGGCATCGGAGCGATCGCCTGGTACAACCTCGGCAACCTCGGCGACGAGGGATTCGACGTCGCCACCGGCATGTACGCCGCGATGGCCATCCCCGTGGCGGGCCTGATCGCCACCGCGTGCATGTGGCCGATCAAACCCGAGGTCGTGTACATGGACCGCAAGGGGGCGATCACCCGCGGCTGAAGCTCAGCCGTCGCCGCCTGCGATGCCGAGGCGCCGGGTCGCCTCTCCGGCGTAGGCCTGTGCCGCCTCGCCGCCGGCGGTGATGAAGCACCGGACCGTGTCGGCGGCCTCGGCAATCATCAGATCGACGTCGGACCGTTCGGAAGCGGCAAATCGCCGGAGCACGAAGTCGGCGGGCTCCATCCGGCCGGGCGGCCTCCCCACTCCGATCTTCATCCTCCACACGTCGCGGCTCCCGAGCGACCGCATCACCGAGGCGACACCATTGTGGCCGCCGGCGCCCCTGCCGAAGTGGAAGCGGAGCTTGCCGAACGGCAGATCGATGTCGTCGTGGACGAGCACGAGCCGCTCGGTGTCCACACCGAAGTACTTCACCAGGCCGGCGACCGGGCCCCCGGATTCATTCATGAAAGTCGCCGGGAGCGCCAGGACGGCGGGTCGTCCCGAGAGGTCCGTCTCGACGACCTCGGCGAGGATGCGCTTGGGGGCTCGCTTGAACGACGCATTGGCGGCGATGGCACGGACGGCCTCGCCCCCGACGTTGTGGCGGGATCCGTCGTAGTCGGGGCCGGGGTTACGCAGACCTACGACGAGGACGCGATCGCCCGGAGAGTCGACCGACCGAATCCTCATTCCGACCTCCGCACGACTGAGAGGGTGTGGGCGCCTCGGCGCACTGCCGCCGATCAGTCCTCTTCGCCCTCGGCTTCGTCCTCGGCCTCGGCGGCGGCAAGAGCCACCGCTGCCACCTCGGCTTCCGCGGCGATGTCTGCGGCGCTCGCCTCGGCGATCCTCGGGATGATGACATTGAGCAGCGTGGTGGCGGGGTCGTCGACGTACTCCACCCCGGCGATGACGGGCAGATCGGCGATGGTCAGCGTGTCGCCAACTTCCATGTCTGAGATGTCGAACGGGATGTGAGCGGGGATGTCGAGCGGCAGCGCAAACACCTCGACGAAAGAGCGGACCGTCTCGACGATCCCGGCGTCGACCTTGACCCCAGTGGGAATTCCGTGGAACTCGAGCCCCACCTCGGCGTGGATCTTCTCGTCGAGGGAGATGTTGATGAAGTCCAAGTGCAGGATCTCACCGCGAACCGGGTGACGCTGGATCTCACGAGCGACGGTGAGGAACTTCTTGGCACCGGCCACGTCGAGGTTGATGAGGGCATTGGTGCCGGCCTCGGTGTGGAGAGCCGCGTACAGATCGCGCTGGCCGACCATCACCGAAACGGGGTCGAGACCGCGCCCGTAGACGATTGCCGGAACGCTCCCGGAGCGGCGCAGCCGCCGGCTGGTCCGGGTGCCGTAGTCCATGCGCGGCTCGGCGCGAAGGTTGACCTGATCCATGGGAAAGACTCCTCAGACGCAGTGTGCGGGAGCCACATTATGCCGGTCCCCGGGCCAGGATGCCAAAGAGGGCTTGGGCAAGGAGGAAGGGTGGGGGCGGGAAACCGAGATGGTTCGAATCCATTCGAGCGCCCGTCAGATCACTTCGCACAAGGTGTAGGTCTCGCCCGTTGTGCAGTGGTCGTCGCCGCCGGTCCCGCCGTCGAGGTCGTCGATCCCGGTGCCTCCATGCGGTCACGGATCCCGGCGTTGCCTCGGAGGGTATCGTCGCCATTGCCCCCGTAGAAAGCATGAAAGAAACTTCATCTACTCCGGTGCACAGTGATCGATGCACTTCTAGCGTCTATGGCAGTCGGCGAAACGGTTCATTGGAATCGCCGCAGCTGCCCAGAGGGGGACGTCGCAATCCGGTGCTCGTTGGGCGGAGGGGTCCTGAGTCTCCCGGAGATCCCCTGAGGATCAGACGCGAGAATCCTTCGCATGATCCGGATCAGACCGGGAGCGGGCTCATGGTCGGGAACCAAACGGGAGGAATGTGATGCGGACGCGGGCACACGCTGCGGTGATTCTCATGGCCATGGCGATCGTCGTGGCCGCCTGCGGCGACGACAGCGGGGGCTCGACGACGACATCGGCCGCCACGACGACGTCCGCGACCACGACGACGACGAGTACCACGACGTCGGCGACCACAACGAGCACATTGCCGCCGGTCATCGCCGGCGAGCTGGGTGTCGCTCTGGTGGACAAGAGCGACCCAGATTGGCTGATGGTGCAACCCACGCCGGCGGTGAGTGTGACCCCACTGGCCACGGCGCCTCCGAACGGAGTCGGGCTGTTCGCCACGGGTCAAGCGGCCACCGACGGTGACGGAGCGACTTGGTACGAGGTGGATTACCCGCTTGCCGGGGTGACCGGTGGTTGGGTTCCGGCCGAGTTCGTGGTGCCGGTGCCGTCGTTCGGGGATGTCCCCTGTTCCACAGATCCGGCCGACTACGGCGTGGACGCGGGTTCCATCACTCCAGCCACACCGCCCGCCCCAGTACCGGGCGGGCCGGTGGCAACCGTCGTGTATGCCCTTCATCACATGTCGGACCCGAACTGCCAGCGCACCGTGGTGACGTTCGGAACGGATCTCGGGGGCGGCACCTATGGAACGGCGGACAACCTCCCGCCCCTGGGTGGAGCGAGCACACCCCTGCCCGGCGCGTTCCCAGGGCTCCTGTCGCTGGACTTCACCACCGACGTGCCGATGGCGCTACCCAGCGCCCTCGAGCTGTGGGCATGGCACACCCCGGGAAACGGGGTGGTGAACGCCTTCGTCACCCGTCACAACGCCGGCTCGCCGACAATCAGCCTCGACCTTCAGTTCGCCAACAACCGGGCGGTGCACGTCTATTGGGTGACCTCCCCCCTGCAGCTGGTCATCGACACGGTGGACGCACCGACCGGGACCGGGCTGGATCTACAGGCTCTCGTGGCCGATCTCGCCGCCATCGACCATCCGATCAACTGGGATCTCAACGGGCCATCTCCGGTGCCGCCGATCAAAGTGACCGGCTGGGCGCGACCTTTCGAGGCGACGCTGCAGGTGCGACTTCGCCAGGCACCGGCGCCCGGTGCACTGTTGGGTTCGGGCGCGTTGGCGCCCGCCGACTGGTCGGGAACCCTGGGGGGTGCCCCCGTCGCGTATTCCGGAGAGTCGAGCGTGATCTTCGACACCACCGACTGGACCGAGGTGTGGGGCTGGTTCGAGTTCACGATCGATCAACTGGCGGCAGGCGACTACGAGCTGTTCATCGGTGACCTCAACGGTGAGGACGGCTCGGAGTCCGGTGTGTACGAACCCTTCACGGTCGGCCCATGACGATCGCCGGCCGCACGTCGTCGCAGGGGTCTGGGACTCGGGTTGCCTCACGGCCCCTGGGCCGGGCGCTCACCACCCCTTACCGCCCGGCCAGCACCGCCATCGCTTGGGTCTCCCCCATGCCCGGCGCTAGATCGGGCCGATACAGCATGCCGATGAGCGCCCGGTCGAGGGCGCTATACGAGTCGACCTGGCTCCACCCCTGATAGAAGACGCTGTCGGGGTGGCTCCACGAGTCGCTCATGAGGCCGAGGGATTGGGTGAGCTCCTCGCGCAGGAGGTGGTCTCGCAACGACTGGGGGACGCCCGCAGAGACGAGC
>DATECY010000090.1:0-3601 GCA_035286665.1 Acidimicrobiia bacterium | reverse complement strand
CAGACCCCGTGGTGCTTCGGCTTCGGTAGCGGTGGCGCCACCGGTTGGCCGGGCACGGACTGGATCGAGGACATCGTCGTCCGTAACTCGGGCGGCGACTTCTACGGCAAGTGGTTCCGCCACGAGGTGCCGTTCAACGATCCGCAGATCGTCGAAGCGTTCGACCTGTTCGGCGAGATCATGTTCGGTGAAGGGTTCGTGAACGGTGGGCCCGAAAACGTGGCAGCGACCACGTTCCAGGACTCGCCGCTGCCGATGTTCGGCAGCCCGCCGTCGTGCATGATGCTCAAGCAGGGTTCGTTCATCTCGAACTTCTTCCCCGAAGACGGTGCCGACCAGGCGTCGTTCTTCCCGTTCCCGACGATCAAGGGCAACACCGGCGCCATGGGCGGCGGTGACACCATCATCGTCTTCAAGAACGATCCGGCGATCGTGAACATCGTCAAGGACTGGATCGGCGCCGAGTGGGGATGCGTGCTCGCATCGCCCAGCGGCGGCACCGCCAGCACTCATGGTGGACACGGCGTGGCCGGAGTGGAGCGACTGCCGGGACACAAGGACATCTCGGCTGACTGCTACGAAACGGAGGGATCGAAGGCCATCGCGGCCCAGGTCACTCAGGCTCTGGCGACGAACAACTTCGTGTTCGACGCCTCAGACCTGATGCCTCCCGAGGTCGGGCAGGGCAGCTTCTGGACCGGAATGGTCGACTGGACGCGGGGCGCGACCTCACAGCAGGTCGCCGACACCGTCGAGGCCAGCTGGCCCGCCGGCTAGACGCGTAACCGACGACGACATGATGGAGGAGGGGCAGCCCGCAGGGGCTGCCCCTCCTCTCTTTCACTAGAGTGCCCCGGGGAAAGGGAGCCGTCCTATCTCGGAGAACGACAGGACCACCGCTGCGGACACCGGAGTCGACGACCCGACCCGGCAACCCGGGACCGACCCTGCCGTCCCGCCCGCGGGGATGACGCCGACGACGCGCCGGTGGCTGCTGCGGGCGATCTGGATCGGGGCGACGATCGGCGTCGGTGCCGCCGTGGTGTGGTCGGCGGGATTCATCACCGATCCCGAGGCCAACCGGGGCCTCGTCGTCATCGCCGCCATCGCCCTGGGCGTGGTCGGGGTCGCCCTGCTGTTCAAGGGCATGGACTTCGCGGTCGATCACCTGCCCGCCCGCCATCGTGAGACGGTGCGTCCCTGGGTCTTCGTCGGCCCGGCGGTGCTGATCCTCGCGGTGTACCTGGTCTACCCGGCGATCAACACCACCGTCCTCAGCTTGAAGGGCCGCACCGGCCGGGAGTGGATCGGCCTGCGGAACTACACGGAGATATTCACCGACCACGACTCCCTGATCTCGCTGCGCAACAGCCTTCTCTGGGTGATCATCGTCCCGCTCTTCGCCGTGGCCATCGGGCTGGCGTTCGCCACGCTGGCGGACAAGCTCGGCAAGCGTGCCGAGTCGACGGCCAAGTCGATCATCTTCATGCCGATGGCGATCTCGATGGTCGGAGCCAGCATCGTCTGGCTGTTCGTCTACAGCTTCCGCCCCCCCGGCTTCGGAGCCCAGATCGGGGTGCTCAACGGCCTCTGGACCGGGCTCGGCAACAACCCGGTCGCCTGGCTGCTGCAGGAGCCGTGGAACAACCTGTACCTGATGATCATCCTCATCTGGCTGGAGACCGGGTTCGCCATGGTGATCCTCTCCGCGGCCATCAAGGCGGTCCCCGAGGAGATCATGGAGGCCGCCCGCATCGACGGAGCCAACGACTGGCAGATCTTCTGGCGGGTGACGTTCCCGACCATCGCGTCGACGGTCGTCGTGGTGACCACGACGATCGTGATCACCGTGTGGAAGGTGTTCGACATCGTGTTCGTGATGACCGGCGGCAACTTCGGCACGTCGGTGGTCGCGCAGCGGATGGTCACCGAGTTCTTCACCTTCCGCAACGCCGGCCACGGCGCGGCGTTCGCGGTGATCCTCTTCGTCGCGGTCGTCCCGGTGATGGCGGTCAACGTGCGCCAATTCCGCATCCAGGAGGAACGGCGATGACCGCAGAGGCCATGGTCCGTTCCCGTCGTCGCCCCGGCCTCGTTCGGCAGGCGTTGCACCGATGGCCGGTGAAGTTGGCCGTCGCCGTCATCGTCGCGGTCTGGCTCATCCCCACCGTCGGGCTCTTCATCACCTCGTTCCGGCCCGAGCGGGACATCCAGGCGACCGGGTGGTGGACGGTCCTCGGCCACCTGTGGAAGCCGAGCACCTGGACGTTCGAGAACTACTCGTTCGTGCTCTTCAAGCGTGGTTTCAGCAACGCCTTCCTCAACACCCTCGCGGTGACGATCCCGGCGACGGTGATCCCGATCACCGTGGCGGCCTTTGCCGCATACGGGTTCGCCTGGATGAAGTTCCGCGGCCGCCAGATCCTGTTCGTCGTGGTGGTCGGCCTGCTCGTCGTCCCCTTGCAGATGGCGCTCATCCCGATCCTGCGGCTGTACACGAGCGGGGGCCACCTGTTCGGCATCACGATCATCCCCAACCTGGGGCTCACCGGCACCTTTCCCGCGATCTGGCTCGCCCACACCGGATTCGGGCTGCCGCTGGCGGTGTACCTGCTTCGCAACTACATCGGAGGTTTGCCGTCGTCGCTGTTCGAATCGGCGCGCATCGACGGCGCCACCCACTTCCAGATCTTCACCCGCCTGGTGGTCCCGCTGTCGGTGCCGGTGCTCGCCTCGTTCGCCATCTTCCAGTTCCTCTGGGTGTGGAACGACTACCTCGTCGCCCTCATCTTCCTCGGGGCCGAACCCAGGGTTCAGGTGATCACCCAGGCGATCGCCCTGCTGGTGGGTGACCGGGGAGAGCAGTTTCACCTGCTCACCGCTGCCGCCTTCGTCTCGATGGTGCTGCCGCTCACCGTGTTCTTCTCGCTGCAGCGCTTCTTCGTCCGCGGCCTCACCGCCGGGTCGGTGAAGGGCTGAACGGCACCCCGCCCACCGGGCAGCGCTCCGCCGACAGCGACGCGACGACCCCGCTCCGCCGCTGGGTGGTCATCGGCGTCGCCACGGTGCTGATGTTCCTCAGCTTCTCGGCGCTGCTCGCCGGCATCGCCGACGAGACGGCCGCCGATCCCAACAGGACGGCGGCGTTCGGGTTCGGTCTCGCCGTGGCGCCCTTCGTCTTCGTCACGCTCGCCTTTGGCAGCCGTCACCGGCGCGCACCCCGGGCGGTGCTGGCATCGCTCGGCCTGTGGCTCGCCGTCGGACTCGTCCTCGGGTTGCTCAGCGTCGGTTTGGGCATCTCGATGGGGTACGGCGTGGCCGGGATGTTCAGCATCCGTCGTGATGCACCCCACACCTACGTCATTCGTGCCTGGGCACTCGTCGCCGGGTTGCTGTACACGGTCGTCCTCGCCGCCGCCGCCCCGGCACTCGGCCTGTTCGCCGCCGGGACGGTGCCCTTCATCGCCATCGGCTTCGGTGACCAGTACGCGGAGAACCGGGCGAGGGGGCGCACCACGGACGAGTGAAGGGTGTCGTCGGGGCCGCGATCGGCTCCACTGCGGCGACCCGATGGAATCCGCCGTCTCCTACTCGAACCTGA
>DATECY010000089.1:0-9549 GCA_035286665.1 Acidimicrobiia bacterium | reverse complement strand
GAGAAACGACGGTTCTAGGCGTTCGGTCCGTTGCCGCCGGGGCCGCGATGACCACCGGGGCCACCGAAGCCTGGGCCCCCGCCGAAGGGACGGTCGGGGATGGCACCGTTCACCATGTCGGTGATGTGCTCGGTGGCGTCGGCGAGACGGGTGGCCGCCTCATCCGCGGTGATCCTGCCGTCGGTGACGGCCTGATCGAGGTGAGCCGAGGCTGCATCGACGAGCACGCCGATCACTTCATCGGCGCTCGAGTCGTTGGCCGCCGCGTACGCCGCCAGGCTGTCAAAGTCCTGCAGGGCAGCCCTCAGCTCCAGGGGGGTCATGTCGAAAAGGTCGGCCACTTCCCTGATCGCCTCGAGGCCACGGCCGCGGGGGCCGGGGCCGCCCATGTCCTGGACGAGGGTCTCGGCGACCGCGTCGGCCTGATCCTGGCTGATCGTGCCCGCATCCACCAGCGGGGCCAGCTTGTCGAGGAGCCGGTCGTAGCCCGGCAGGTCCTGTACCGCCGCAGTCGTGCTCGTCGTGTCGCTGCCCGTCTGTGCCAGGGCGATCCCCGACATGGCGATCGCGGCGACCACGACGAGTGCGAGTCCGATCTTGAGCGTGTGTCGCATCGCACTTCCTTTCGTGAGGTGTTCGTGCTCATCCCCACCATCGGCGGCGCGTGTACGAGATGTGTGAAGCCGGTCTGACATCTAGGTGGATGTGGGATGAGAGGGAGGTAAGACAGACGCCAGACACCAGACACCCGTTACCCGTCACCCGTCTGCCGCCACCGATGAGATCCCACAAGTACGAATCACGAATCACGAATCACGAGCCACGAATCACGCCTCCCCATCACGGCGGGACCCGGCGAGTTACCCTCCCCCCGTGATCCTCTCCGACGTGTCGATCAGGGCTGCCGTCGAGATCGGCCGGATTGTCATCGATCCGTTCGATCCGGCCATGGTCCAACCCTCGAGCATCGACGTGCGGGTCGATCGGTACTTCCGGGTGTTCGAGAGCCACCGCTACGCCTTCATCGACCCCAAGCAGTCCCAGCCCGACCTCACCGTCGAAGTGGAAACCGGCCCGGACGAGCCCTTCATCCTCCACCCCGGGGAGTTCGTACTCGGATCGACCCTGGAGGTGGTGCGGTTGGGCGACGACATCGTCGCCAGACTCGAAGGCAAGTCGAGCCTGGGGCGCCTCGGCCTGCTCATCCACTCCACCGCCGGGTTCGTCGACCCGGGGTTCGAGGGCCACCTCACGCTCGAACTGTCCAACGTGGCCACCCTCCCCATCGCCATCTATCCGGGGATGAAGATCGGGCAACTCTCGTTCTACGAGCTGAGCACGAAGGCGGAGAACCCCTACGGATCACGCAAGGCCCACTCGAAGTACCAGGGTCAGCGCGGGCCGACGCCGAGCAGGATCCACGAGGAGTTCTCCTAAGGGGATGAATGCAGCGGGCACCCCCTCAGTCCCGCAGTTGCCATGGATTGCCCTCGATCCGCCGGGTTGCCTCGTCGGGTGCTGCCGGAGTTGGTCGCCACGGTATCGCCGCCTCGCTGAGGGAGCCGGTCCCCTCGGTGATCCACAGCTGCAGCTCGGCGCGGTCGGGGACGTGCAGGGCCCCGTCCCGAACGAAGAAGGCGGTGTCGACGTAGTCGAGGGCCACCGGGTCGTGAGTGGCGATCACCACCGAGGCTCCGTTGTGGGCCACCCGCCGCAGCATGTCCATGACGTGGCCGGCGGTCGCCGTGTCGAGTTCGCCGGTCGGCTCGTCGGCGAGGATCGCCTTGGGTGCATGCACGAGGGCGCGGGCGAGGGCAATCCGCTGCTGCTCGCCGCCCGACATCTCTCCCGGTCGGTGCTCGGCGCGGTGGCTGATGCCGACCGCGGCCATGGCGTTGCGCACCCGAGCGCGAGCCGCCTCGCCTCCGATGCCGAGCAGCCTGAGCGCGACCGCGACGTTCTCCTCCCCCGACAAGAGCGGGAGGAGCCCGAAGCTCTGGAAGACGAAGCCGAGCATTCGGCTCCGTACGTCGGCGGCCTTGCGCTCGGAAAGCCGGTCGACCCGCTCCCCCGCCAGCCACACCTCGCCGTCGTCGGGTACCTGGAGAAGCCCCATGATGTGCAGGATCGACGTCTTGCCGGATCCTGATGGCCCGAACAGGGCGATGATCTGGCCGGGCTCGACGGTCAGGGACACGTTGTCGGCTCCCACCGCGCCCCGGCCGTACCGCTTGGAGACGTCGCGCAACTCAAGCATTGCCGGGATCCCGGTTCAGCAGGATGCCTTCTTCCACGACCTCGGCGATCACCCGATCGCCGAGCATCGCCTCCCCGATCAACTCCGGCGGCAGGGTGAGCCTTCCGTCGCGTCCCAGGTCCACAGGACGGCGGAACCGGCCCCGGCGATCGACCCGGAAGACGCCATCCTGCATGTGGAGCACCCGGTCGGCCCGCGAAGCCAGCGCCACGTCGTGGGTGACCGCGACCACCGTGAGCCCGCCCTCATTGCACAGACGGCGCAACAGGTCGTACACCTGCAGGGACCGCTCGGTGTCCAACTCCCCGGTCGGCTCGTCGGCGAGGAGGAGCTTGGGTCCGAGGGACAGGGCCACGCACAAAGCCAGCCGCTGCTGCTCACCGCCGGAGAGGACGTTCACCCTGGCGAAGGTCTGGTTGCGCAGGTCGGTCACCTCGAGCAGCGCCTTCGCCCTGGCGCGGCGGCGGGCGCCACCCACGCCGGCGAGGAGCATCGGGAGCTCGACGTTCTGGATCGCCTTGAGATAGGGGACGAGGTTGCGGGTGAAGTCCTGCCAGAGGAAGCCGACGTTGCGCCGGAAGTGGGTGAGGATGTCGGCGCCGAACGGGGAGGTCAGATCCATGCCGGCGACCTCGACCTTCCCGGCCGACGGCTGATCCATGCCGCCCATGATCTGCAAGAGCGACGACTTACCCGATCCCGAGCGGCCGACGATCGCCACGAACTCACCGGCATGGGCCTCGAAGTCGATGCCCTGGAGCGCCACTACCTCGAGAGCGCCCTGCTTGTGGATCTTGATGACGTTGCGGCAGCGGATCACCGGATCGCTCATCGCTCCACCTCCCGCAGCACTTCGCTGAGCCGACGTGCCGAGACGCTGCGCGTGCTCCACAACACCGAGACGACGAGGAGGATCGCCACGACCGACAGGTAGAAGGTGAGACGCCCCATCGGGATCGTCATGACCGCGGGCGGGATGATGTCGCGTGCACCCTCCCCCAGTTGGAGGAAGGGGATCATCATGCGCATCAACCCGATCCCCGCCACGACCCCGACGAGGGCGCCGAGGCCGAGGACGACGACCTGCTCGAGGGCAAACGTGCCGGCCACGCCGCGCCGACGGAACCCGAGCGCGCGCAACACCCCCATCTCGCGATAACGGCGCCGTACCGCAACGAGGACGTAGCCGGTCACCCCGGCGAGTGCCAGGACCACTCCGGCGCCGGTGCCGAGGAACAGGATGGACACGAGACCGACTTGGATCGGCCGGCTGGAGAAGTCGGCGGAGACGCCGTTGGCGGTGACCACCAGATCTGGTTCCGCCGGATACTCGGCGAGCACGGTGCGCAGTGTCTCATTGGGATCGTCGGTGGCCATCCACAGTTCCTGCGGTCCGGCGGAACGGGCGATCGTCCCGTGGAGACTCCACGGGGGATTCGGGGAGAGCCACTGGAGCAACCCGTCGAGGCGGGTCACCATGGCGCCATCGAGTGTGGGATCACCGGTCGTCGGCACGAGATCGACGATGCCGGTCACCGTCCCGTCGACGACGGCGTTCTCGACCCCGAACTGGGCGGTGTTGCCCACCCCCAACCCCGATACCGAGGCTGCGTCTCGGTCGAGGACGAAGTCGAGGGGAGCGCCGTCCCGCCGGAGGTGCGGCACCGGCTGTGCCCGATTGCGTTCCGGGAGGTTCCAGGACGTCACGGTGCCCGGTCGGTGATAGGGGCTCTGCGTCATGGCGCCGGCGGACGGCACGGCCTCGCCATCGGGCACCGCCGAGTAGTACTGATCGGCTGCGTAGCCGCCGTCGGCCGCGCCGACCGACATGCCGTCATGGCCCGTGAACTCGGTGTCCACACCGTCGCCGATCGGAGTCGCCCCGCCGGGAGTGACGGCTTCCCATCCCGCGACGAGCACGACTCCACTCTCCAAGACGTTCCCGGTGCTGGTGTCGCGCTCCACCCACAGGGACTGCAGGACGAGCGACCCGGTCTGATCGAATGGACCGTTGATCGCCACGCCGCCGGACAGTGGGATGTCGATCGTCGCCCACCCCTCGTCGGTGAACGACGTCGACGCCGCGTAGATGCGGAAGCGTCCCCGATCGTCCACGAGCCTCGCCATCAGCCGCACCGGCTCGGCATGGCCGTTCTGTGCGATGTCGGCCCATGAGGTGGGAACGATCACCCCGTCGACGCGAATCAATTGCACGTCCGGCGGCAATTCGACGCCCCAGTCGGCCGGCGGTCCGAGCGTCTCCGGCCCGAAGGCATCGACCGCGGTGGAGGCGCCGAAGTCATCCCGCCACGTGAGCACGGCCGGGAAGGTGACGGGGTCGACCCCGAGCAGTTCCGACCCGCGACTCGCCAGCCTCGGAGCCCCCACACCCCGGAACACCTGGGCGGCTGGCACGTTCTCGGGTATGTCGAGATAGGCAACCCCGTCGCCGACGATGCGGGCGTCGCTCCCCGCGGAATAGGCGGCCCGATCGCGATAGGACGTGTCGAGAGTGCTGGCGTAGGTGAGAGCGAACGCCCCAAATCCCGTGGTGAGCCACACGAGCAGGGCGAGGCGCCCGTAGGGAATCGGATTGCGTCCCAGATGCCAGCCCGGAAGTGCCATGGTCATGCCGCGGAAACGGGTCATGACCCACCCGACGCCCTTGAGCACCCAGGGAAGAATGCGCAGCAGAATCAGCGCTCCTGAGAAGAGGAAGAGCGCCGGTGCCGCGATGGAGAAGGGGTCGAGTCCCACCGAATCCGCCCCGGTGTGGACGATCCCCTGCTGGCGCAGCTCGTAGAGGATCACCGCGGCGAGGACGACCATGAAGAGGTCGAGGTGGTATCGCTGCCATACCGACGTGCGCGCCGGACGAGTGGACAAGGCACGCAACTCCAGCACGCTGCGCCGGGAGATGGGGAGGATCGCCAGCCCCATCGAGACGAAGGTGAGGATGCCCCCGGCGAGCGCAAAGGGGATGATCGACCGGCCGTGGGCGATGCCGAGCGCCTCGCCGCCGGTGAGGGTGGACATCGGCGGAATCCGTCCGGTCAGCGACACCATGGCTCTGGCCACGCTCGGAGCCACGAGGACGGCGGCGATGGCGATCACCCCCGACTGGATCAGGTGAAGGCCGGTGGTCTGCCATGGGGAGGCGCCGCGCATCCGCAGCAGAGCGAGCTCGCCCGACTCGCGTTCCAACGCCAGCGACGCCATGTAGATGAGGAAATAGAGAGCCCCGGCGACGATCAGGGCAAGCATCGCCAAGATCGGCGCCCCGAACACCACGGTGCGCACGTCGAAGGCGTCGACGATGGCGGGAAGACGCGTGATGGCCCGGATCCCCTCAGTTCGGGCGAGACCGACGGTGAACCCCTTGACCTGGCGGGTGAGGTCCTCGACGTTCTCCAACGCGACCGCGTCGCGGTCGAGGTGGAGCGTGAACGTCTGCGAGGCCTGTATCTGGCCGAAGCCACGGTCCGATCGCAGCCACGGGTCCGAGTTGGGCTCTGGCACCGGGAACGAGCCCGACCACGAGGAGAGCGCCGAGGAGGTCAAGAAGACCAGCATCCCCGGGTCGGTCTGATCCCAAAGCGACGAGGACGGGTCCACCGGGCGGCCGATCCCGCTCACCTCCACCAATTCGAATCGCTCGGCCAGGGACGTGAACGCCCGCAGGACGGTCCGGTCTCCGACGCCGAGGCCGGTGAGCCGCGCCACGTCCTCACCGATCACGATCTGAAGGATCGGGTCGCTTTCGATCGTCGGGTCCTGGTCGTCGATCAGCGTGCCCTCGTCGAGAACGATCTGGGACGCCAGATCGGCGGTCGTGAAGACGCGGACCTGGGTGGCCTCCCGAGGAGGCCGCGGGTAGGGGGGATCCTCGCCCGA
The DNA here is from genome assembly GCA_035286665.1 of Acidimicrobiia bacterium. Lineage (GTDB taxonomy): Bacteria > Actinomycetota > Acidimicrobiia > Spongiisociales > UBA11373 > RBG-16-68-21. The sequence goes on along the minus strand of DATECY010000089.1, from coordinate 3,398 downwards.
GGCCAGCCCGCCGGCCGCCCGCCAATCGGCGGCCAATTGCAGCCAGTCCGGGTGGGGGAGGGGGATGACGACGAACTCACGGGAGAGCGTGCGCTCGATGGTGGTCGGATACCAGGGGCGGATCGCCACCGCGGCATCGTCCACGGCGGCACGACTGTTCTGAGCGAACTGCTCCGTGTAGTCGGTGGTGGTGGCGACCGCCACGAGGTCGATGCTCTCATCCGGTGCCTGCCGGAAGGTGAACAGCAGGTCGACCGCGGACACCGAGGCCTCGTACAGCGGCAGCACCACGAGGAGGGCGATGACCAGCGTGGCGCCCAGGAAGGATCCGAGGAGCATCATCTTGCGCGCCCAGATGCGCCTCAGGACCAATCCGATGTAGGTGAACAGACGCATGAACCGACCCTCCACCGCGCCGGCGGAGCGTACCGCCCGCCCCGATCGCCCCGAGTAAAGCGGGGATAACGGGGCACCCATGACGGCAGCCTGACCGCAATCACGCCGGTCCCCGCGTCCGATACGCTGCGACGTCATGCGTGTGCCGCTACGCGTCGTCGCCCCCGGGCTCCTCCTCGGCGCCGGGTTGGCGCTCACCGGGGTCATGATCGCGCCGCGAGCCCTTGCCCCCGCCGTCACCACTACCACGACGACCCGACCGGTGAGGGCAACGGCACCCTGGTACCACACGCACGAGACCGTGATCGGATCCAGCGTGATCGTGCTCGATGGCCTCACGGTCCAGGACGGCACCGCGACCCTGCGGTACCAAGTGCTGACGATCGCGCCCAGGCCGAGTGGCATCGTGATCCTCGACGAAGACGGTGAGGGCCCGGGTCCCGGCGTCGCGCCCGAGGGATGGGTCATCGAGACGACCGATGGTGAGTACCGCGGGACGAGCCGGAACACCGCGGCGCGGGAGGTCCGGTTCGAGCTGGATGAGCGCTTCATGCTCGACAAGGTGACCGGGATCCGCATCACCAGCTACGGCATGCGAGTGCCCTACGGATACGACCTCGGCCTCCCGTCCGTGGTCGGGACGACGATTGACCTCGACGACGGCTACACGCTCAGCATCGACCGCGTGGTCGCCCAATCGACATCGGTCGTCTTTCATCTCGGCTTCGTCAAGCCGGTGGATGAGTTCACCTCGACGGACCCCAATCCGGTCAGCGTGAACGGCGTCGGGCCGGAATGGACCTTTGCCAATGCCATGGCCTTTGGCGGAACCGCGCTCACCCGCCAAGGATCAGAGGTTCCCGACCCGCTCATGCTCCGGGTCCGCAGCGCCTACTGGGTGCTGTTCGACCGTACCGTTCCTCTCGACATTGGAGGGCTGAGCCTTGGCTGACGATCCGCTACGCGAACTCCTGTCCTCGCCGCTCGATGACGCTCGAGGACGGTTCAGGGTTGGCGCGACCGAACCAAAACAGCCGCGGCCCAAGCGCTCGGCCGCCGGAACGACCGGCCCATGGCTCGTCGGATCGATGGCCCTCGGCGCCTTCATCGCCATCGCCGGTTACCTCATCGCCCGAGACGACGGGGCGACGGTGTCGACCGCCGAGACGACCGCGACCACCACGACCGTGGCGGTGATCGATCCCATCGGGATCCTCCCCAACGGGTACACGCCCGTCGGGGACCGCCTCGGCATGAAGGTCGAGCGCGTCCTGATTCGGTCCGACTCCGCGTTCGTAAGCCTTTCGACCGTGGTGCCCAACACCCTGGCGCCCGCCGAGTCGTCCGGATACGAGGGCGGCTTGTGGAATCTGATCCTCACCGGCGGACGACGGGTCGCTTCGGTACGCGAATCGACCGACGCCGAGGCACCCGGGTTCGTATCGGTGGAGTTCCCGGCGGGCTCGTACGTGGAGTCCGACATCGTCGCCGTGGAGCTCCGCGGGGTGGCACGACACGAATCGCAGGAAGTCACCACGGAGTCCACCGCCTCGTTCACGCTCCCCACCGACGGCTCGACGATCACCGTCGGGATCGCCAACCCACAGGTCATCCTCGACGCCGGAGTCGACGTGGTCTTCTCGGACCTGAGCATCTCGACGGCGCAGGCCGAGATGTCGTGGACGCTCGCCGGCACGGACCCCGACGCCGGCGCCACTGTGTATCCCGGCCTCGTTCTTGACACCGGCGGTCCCCTCACCGAGGCGGCGGTGTGGCGATCCGACGGCACGCCGTTCGGCTTCTTCCGCGGGGGGTCGATCGGAACCACTCCTCCGCTGCGGGAAGGGACCATGGTGTTCGACCCGTCATCGGCGCCGACCTTCAGCGCCGACGTGGCGATGACGGCACGATTCACGTTCCAGGTGGATTGGACCGTCTATGAGCCGACGAGCACCACGATCCCCATCGGCGACGAGACGGTCATCACCCGCGTGGGGTAGGAAGGGCTGCCGGTCGCCTCAAGGAGCTCATCCTCCGAATGCCGGCTACGCCATCACGCCCCGCAGGGTCAGCTCCTCCGCCCGGTGACATGCCACCAGCGCGTCGTCGAGGGGGCGCAGCGCCGGCCGCTCGCCACGGCACCGGTCGACGGCGTATTCGCATCTCGGGGCGAAGGGACAGCCGACGACCACCTCGAAGATGTCGGGGGCCTCTCCCGGAATCGGTCGCAATCGTCCCCCGACCAGCCCTGGGATCGATCCGAGAAGGCCCGCCGTATACGGGTGACGCGGGCGTCGGTACATCGCCCCGGCCGTCGATTCCTCCACGATCATCCCGGAGTACACGACCGCGACGCGATCGGCGATCGCGGCCACCATCGCCAAGTCGTGGGTGACGAGCAGCATCCCCATGCCTCGCTTGGACCGAAGGTCGTCGATGAGATCGAGGACCGCGCGGGCCACGGTCACGTCGAGACCCGAGAGCGGTTCGTCGGCGATGAGCAGCCGCGGCGCGGCGAGGAGGGCAGCGGCCAGCATCATCCGCTGCGCTTGGCCTCGCGACACCTCGTGGGAGAACGCCAGGAAGTGCCGCTTCTTGGAGAGGCCCACCTCACCGAGCGCGTCGAGGACCCGGCCCTGAATCTCCTCTTGGGTCAGTTCCGTGTGCGCGTCGAGCACCTCACCCGACTGGAGGCCCATGAGGTCGAGCGGATCCCATGCACCTATCGCATCCTGGAACAGGACCCCGATGCCCATGCCGACCAACCGGCGCCAGTCGTCGTCGGGAAGGTCCTGGAGTGTGGCTCCTTCGAAGCGAGTGGCTCCCGCCACGACCCGCGCTCCCGGCGAAAGGAGGTCGAGCGCTCCCAGCGCGATGAGGCTCTTGCCCGATGCAGACTCCCCGATCAAAGCCAGGGTCTCGCCGGCGTCCACCACCAGGTCCACCCCGTCCACCACGACCCGCTCCACCTCGTCGCGGCGTATCGCGATCCGCATACCGGA
>DATECY010000088.1:0-24836 GCA_035286665.1 Acidimicrobiia bacterium | reverse complement strand
CGCCAGGGGCGCCCGAAGGTGTCGGAGATGATCACCGGGACGTCGACGCCGGTCTCCGCCCTGATCGCCATCCGAATCCCGTGGGCGGAGGCGTCGGGGTCGCGGGGGAGGAGCACCGCGGTCCCGGGGGCGGCGTTGGAGCGGTCGACACCGGCGTTGGCGCAGATGAACCCGTGGCGGGTCTTGGCGATCACCAGGTCACCGCGGCGGCGAATCACCTCGGCGGCCTCCTCGAGCACCAGCGCCCGGTACGCCTGCTCGTCGTCGCCTTCGAGGATGCGAACCGCCCCTTCGGCTTTGGAGACGACCTTGTGGGTGACCACCAGCACGTCGCCAACCAAGAGCGTGACGCCGGTCCGAACCAACGCGTCGAGGAGAAGCCGCGGGAGGTGATCGTGGAGGTGGACCTCGGGGATCCCGAGGAGTGGGTGGATGGTGAGGATCATGTCAACCCCATGATGAACGATGCGAGCCGGGCGGCATCATCGCGGGACGGGATCCGGGTGTCGGTGGCATGGAGGGTCACGGATCCGCCGAGGGCGACGAGGTCGCCGGCATCGGCGTCATCGACCACGAGGTCGCTGAGCAGGCCTTCGTACGCCGCCAGTACCCCGGCGTTGCCCGACGGCAGGCCGAGTGATGCCATCACCCGGTCGGCAGGGCCCCTGAGGGCCTTCCCCCCGAACAGGGGGCTGATCGCGGCCACCCGCGCCGACCGGGCAACGGCGTCGCGGACTCCCGGGACCGCGAGGATCGGCCACACCGACAGTGGCGGATTCGAGGGGGCGATCACCACCAGATCGGCGTCGGTGATCGCGGCGAGGACGCCGGGTGCCGGTGATGCGGTTTCGGCCCCTTCGAAGCGAACCGCGGCCACCTCGTCGCGCTGGCTCCGCATCACGAAATAGTCCTGGAAGGCGAGCCATCGCCCGTCGGTCGTCCGCAACCGGGTGCGCACCGGATCGTCAGTCACCGGGAGGACGGTGTGGGCCACCCCGAGGTGCCCGGCGATGCGGGCGGTGATGGCACTGAGAAGATCGCCGGCGTCGAGGGCGATCGTCCTGGCAAGACACGTCGCCAGGTCGGCGTCCCCGATCCGAAAGGTGGTGTCGACTCCGAGATCCTGCAGCCGGTCCATCGTTTCGAAGGTGTCGTCGGCGAGCCCCCATCCGTGCGGGCCCGCCCGGCCGGCGAGTGTGTAGACGACGGTGTCGAGATCGGCGGAGACCTGTACCCCATGGATGCGATCGTCGTCGCCGACGTTGACGACGACGACGAGATCGGCCGGATCGAGGATCGCCGCGAACCCGCGAGCGGCGCGCGCTCCACCGACCCCGCCCGAGAGGAGGGTCACCCGGCTCAATTCAGGTCCTCCATAGAATGCGTCTCACCCATGTCCATCGATCCAGCGACGACGACCGACCGCGCCACCGCGCCCAACGTCGTCGCCGTGGTGACGGCCGACGACGCCGTACTCCTCAAGGGGTGCCTGGAAGCGATCGGCCGGCAAGTGTACGGACCGTCGAAGGTGTTCGTCGTCGGCGGCGACGAGGTCGTACGGCGACTGGCCGGCGAGATGGACGCCTCATGGCGGCCGAACCTCCGCGGCATCTACGACTCGATGGGGCAGGGGATCGATTTCGTGTGGTCGCTGCGGCAACGCGCCCGTCCCGAGCCCGACGCCCTCAAGGCGCTCGTCGAGGACGGGACCAGGGTGGATGCCGCCGTCGCCGGTTCGAAGGTGGTCGACGCCGCCGACCGCGAGAAGCTGGTTTCTGTGGGGTACGCGACGGATGTCTTCGACGCCCCCTACAGCGGCCTCCAGGCAGGCGAACTCGACCAGGAGCAATACGACGTCATCCGCGACGTCGCCTCGGTGGCGGACTCTTCGATGCTGATCCGGCGCGACCTGTTCCGGGGTCTCGGTGGCGTCGACCCCACGATGCCTCCCAACTCCGCCGCAGTGGACTTCTGCCAGCGGGCCCGGTTGCGCGGGGCGCGGGTGGTGGTCGTTCCGTCATCGGTCGTGCTCTATGAGGGCCAGGACCCGGCGCCGCGCTGGCGGGAACGGGCGGGTGAGACACGGGCGATGATCAAGGCGTACAGCCCGCTCACCCTGTTGTGGGCCATCCCGGTCGCCTTCCTGGTCGGAATCGTCGAGAGCATCGTCGGCCTGTTCGTCGGGCGTTTCCCCCTGCCCGGCCTTCTTGCCGCCGGGTTCTGGAACCTCGTCCACCTGCCCTCGGCGCTGAGTGCTCGCTGGCAGGCGCGGAAGGGACGGCAGGCCGGCGACGAGGAGCTGTTCCGCTATCAGGTGAACGGGTCGGCTCGGCTGCGTGCCCTCTATGAGGAGGTGCTGGAGCGCATCCGGGTGCGCTTCCCCGAGGGTGTCCTGTCCGGATTCAGCGAAGCCGTCGAGGCCGGCCAGCAGCGGGTCCGCAACCCGGCGTTCTTCGTCGGCTTCCTCGGGATCGCGTTCGCTCTCGTCGCCACCCGCCAGATCTGGGGACAGCACTTGCCGGTCGTCGGGTTCTCCTTGCCTCCGGCCGCGTCACCGGTCACCGCTCTCAATGCGTATGCCGGCGGCTGGAATCCGGCCGGACTCGGGTCGCCCGAAGTGCTCCATCCCGCGGTGGCCGCGACCGCGCTCGTCCAGTTCGTCACGTTCGCCAGGGCAGGTGCGGCGGTGGCCCTCATCGTCACGGTTGCGTTCATCGCCGGGGTGTTCGGGATGGTGCGGCTGCTGCGGAGCTGGGGGATCGGCTCGGTGCCCGGCTACCTGGCCGGGATCGTCCTCATGGGTGGCCCGGCCATGGGAGCGGCCGCGGCAGGGACCAATTGGGGCGTGATTCCGGCTCTGGCAGCGCTGCCATGGGCGATCGGGGCGACGGTTCGGCCGTGGTCGGGATCGGTGCGGGTGAGGGCCGGCCGAGTGGCGGGCGCGGTGCTCGCCGTCGGGCTGGTTGGAGCGTATGCGCCGCTGGCACTGGTCATCCCGCTGGTGGCGGCCGCAGGGTGGGCATTGGTCGGCGTCGGCACACGCGTCGGCGGGCTCGGTCGGGCAGCAATCGCCACGGTGTTGGCGCTTCCCCTTCTCATCCCATGGGTCCTCTACGCCGACCTCGGTGGTGTGGTCACGGGCGGAGACAAGGCGTTCTGGTCGCCCGCTTTCGTGTTCGTCGCCGCCACCGCGGTGGCGGCCGGTGCCGTGCTGCTCGCCGGGGAGGACGTCCTGTTCGCGGTCGGCGCGTGGGGATCCGGGCTTTCGGTCGTGGGAGCCCTGGTCGCCCGCTTGGGCACGTTCGGAGCGGGTGCCGAGGTGGCGGCAGCGGGCCAGCTCGCCGCCGCCGTGGGGATGGCCACCGTGGTCGGCGCGGCGTTGGAGGCGGCCTCCCGTCGTCGAAGGCTCGTCGACTCGGCCGCACGATTCGCCGTGGTCGGCGCTCTTGCCGGGTCGTTCCTCGTGGTGTCGACGCTCTTGGTGGGCGGTCCAGGGCGGGCCGGGCTTCCTGCCGACGCGATGACGGGCAACTTCGACTTCGCCGTCCCCGTCGGCTCGCCGGCCGCCAGGGTGCTCCTGTTCGGTGCTGAAGTGCCCGGTGAGTCCCGTGACCTGGAGGGTTTGCCGTATCGGGTGATCGTTCCGCCGTATCCGACGACTCTCGACGCCTACCTCAATGCGCCCATGCTCGGTGACGATGCGCTCGATGGGCTGTTGGCGGATCTGCTCGACGGGAGGGTGCGGCGTGCGGGTGATGCGCTCGCCTCGTTCGGCATCGGGTGGGTGGCGTTCACCGAGCCGAGCCCCCTCCAGCAGCTGTTCGATGCCCAACTCGACCTCGTGGCGCTGCGGTCGTTGAACTTCCCGGTCTACCGCAACGAGGTGCCCGCCGCGATCGCACTCGACGCTGAGGGAAGGGCGTGGGTTCCGTCGAGCACCGGTTACCGGTCGCCCGATGGGCGCCAGACCAACTCCGTCGTCCTGGCCGACAACGCCGATCACCGATGGGGCCCGGGGACCTGGGCCCAGGACGACTGGCGCACCGTTGTCACGGCTACGGGGGACCACATTCGATTCAGGCCGTACCCGCCGCGGCGAATCATGGCCATCGTCGCCGGCAGTTGGCTGCTGGTGCTCGGGGGAGCGTGGGTCTTGGGACGCTCGAGGAAGGCCGCGAGATGAAGCGGATGGTCGTCGTGGCGTGCGTGGTCGCGGTCGGGGTCGGCGCCGCGCTCATTGCTCCGCCCGAGCCGCCGCCCGAGCCGCTCGCCGGTCTGATCATCGATCGGCCCGGCATCGAGTCACCCCTCGACGCGGCGATCTGGTACTGCCCGTGGGCGCAATCGGACGCAACTCGGGACTCGTTCCTGGCGGTGGCGTCGATGGACCCCTCCGATGCCGACTTCACCTTCCCGGTGTCCATCCCCGGAGAGCCTCAAGACGAGGCGCACACGACCATGCAGGGGCCCGGCGCTTCCGGCATCGTTCTCTCCGACGTCGCCCTGCGGGGGGATTCGCCCGGGTTCGTCGAGTTCACCGGGGGCCCGTCGGCGGTGACGGCGACGGTCACCGGGGACGTGCTGACCGCCGACGATTGCGTCGCCACAGGGCCGGGGGAGTGGTTCTTCCCGGGCGGGTCGACGATGACCGGTGAGCACCTCGTCCTGCGATTGTTCAACCCGTTCCCGGAAGTGGCGAAGGTGACGGTCAGCGGGTTCTCCGAGATCGGCGTCGAGGCACTCGGTGATCTCAGATCGGTGTCGGTCAACCCGCGCTCGTCGCGGGACATCGCCTTCGAGGAGCTCCTCCGCCAGCGGCAGTCCCTGGTCATCTCGATACGCAACGAGGAGGGTCTGGCGATTCCGGCCATGGCGTGGACGAGTGGCACCGACCAGGCGTGGTGGTCGGGGACCGGCCTCTCGACCACCTGGGAGTTCCCCATCGTGCGCGATGAGGGCCTCGACACCGCCGGGATCGTCGTGGCCAATCCGTCCCCGACGGACGTCGACGTGACCGTGGACCTCTATACGGAGGACGGGCCGCAACGCGGTGCCTTTTCGTTCACCATCCCGGCGCAATCGCCGCTGCGGATCGGGTTTGGAGAAGTGGACGCCACGGTGGTCGGCGCGGTGATCACTGCAACGGCACCGGTCGCGGCCGCGGTGTCTGCAACCGGTGCGGCCGGAACGGCCATGACCGCCGGATCACCCGACCGAGCCCAGGCGTGGCTGCTGCCCGGCGTGCGCAACAAAGGCCGGATTCAGGGGACGCTGTGGCTGCTCAATTCCGCCGAGGATGCCGTGTCGGTGACGGTGAGCGCCCTCACCAAGGGCGCCACCCTCAACACCAAGGAGATCCTCGAGCCGGGGACGCTCACCCGAATCCGTGTCGGCGGCGATGGCGTCCTCGGGTATCTCGTCACATCGACGGACTTCTTCAGTGCCGCGTGGAGCATCACCGGCCCGAGCGGCACTGCGTTTGCGGCCGGTATCGCGGTGCCTCAGCCGGAGGGCACGGTGGACACCGGGGGCGAGAACCTGGATGGCACCGGTGGCTGATGCGGCGATCCGGGTCCTCATCGGTGTCGCCGCGGCGTCGGCGGCGGTGGGGGTCGCCGCACTCGGCCGCCGGTTGGAGCGTCGCGACGTGGTGAAGTCGCCGCTCGACCTCACGCGGATAGAAGGACGGGTTGTCCTGTTCTCCGACGCTGCATGCGCCCGCTGCGACGAGGCCCGGGCGGCGTTGGAGATCATCGGAGCGTCATTCGAGGAGATCGCCTCCGACACGCACCCGGGAATGCTCGAGGCTGCCGGGGTCACGGCCGTGCCGCTCATCGTCGTGCGTCGCCCCGACGGCTCGGAGGCGGGGCGCATCGCCGGCAAGGTGTCGCGGCGCCGCCTCCGCCGCCTGGTGAGGCTCAGCACAGGCTGAGCCCGTCTCCCGTCTCCCGTCTCAACTCTTGCCAATCGCCAATCGCCAATCGCCGGGGTGCCAATGTCCGATTGCCGTGCCGAAACCACACCGGTGTGATTATCCTGGGTCCCATGACTGAGCACTGCGTCCGTTGCGCCACTCCTGCCGGCATCGTCATGTCGTTCTTCTACAGGGAACGCACCATCTGGCTCGATGACCTGAGCCGGCCCGTGATTCCCGGCGCCGGGTACGCGATGTGCGAAGACCACGCCGGACGACTCACGCCGCCCGTCGGCTGGACCCTCGTCGACCGCCGACGCCCGGTTCGTCCCCTGTTCGTGTCCCTCGAAGTCGCCTGATCGCACCGGATGCCGATCGACCGGGACGTCATCGACGCGGTACTCGACATGGACGAGCACGATCTGCGTCGGCTGGCGATCCTGGCCCGTGCCCGACTCGAGGCCCACGGGGTCACCTTCGACGCTCCGATACCCAATGTGACGCTTCGCAGGCAATGGGTTCGCTGCGGCAAGGAGGCCTGCACCCGCTGCCCACACGGGCCCTACTGGTATGCCTACTGGCGTGAGGGCGGCCGGCGTTGCTCGCGGTATGTCGGGAAGTTGGATGACGAACTAGTCAACCCACCCCGGAGTCCTGCCGAAGCAGGCTCCCTTGGTGGATGAGGAGGAACCCATGACCCGTCGCACGCGGGAGGCGCAGATCGTCGAGTGCTCCGGTTGCGGGGCTCGCGATGCGATCCAGATCGAAATCACCTTGCCCGACGACAGCGAGGTGACCTTCAATTCCTGTCACCGGTGCGAGAACCGCTGGTGGGAGTCGAACAGCGAGATCATCGACCTGACGACCGTCCTGGAAAAGGCGCGCCGCAAGTAGCTCGTTCTTCGTTTCTCGTTCTTCGATTCTCGTTGTCCGTCGTCGATGACGGGTTCTTGCCAATTGCCAATTGCGTGGTCGAGGCCCATCGCCCATCGCCCATCGCCTCGGTCCCTCCAATGTCGGTAGCGGCCCGGTGACACCGACATCTTCCCAGTCCCGGTACGCTCTCGCCCCGTGATAGGCGAACACCCCGTCGTCCCCGGCGTCTCGGCGCGTCCGGCGCCACCCGAGTGGTGGAAGTGGGTGATTCCCGGCGTCCTCACCCTGGCGGCGGCGATCGTGTTCGCCTACATGCGCCCCGATCAGATCCTCACGGCCAACACTCCCACCGGCGGCGACATGGGTGCCCACGTCATGCTCCCTGCGTACCTCCGCGATCACCTGCTCCCATCGGGCCGGATCCAGGGGTGGAGCAACGACTGGTACGCGGGTTTCCCCGTGTTCTACTTCTACTTCCCGCTCCCGGCCCTCACCATCGTTCTGCTCGACGTCGTCCTTCCCTACGGCGTGGCGTTCAAGCTCGTCACGGTCGCCGGTCTGGTGGCCCTCCCGTTCGCCGCCTACTTCTTTGCCCGTTCGATGGGATTCTCCAAGCCCGTGTCGTTGGTGGCGGGCGTGGCCGGCGGCAGCTTCGTCTTCATGGAGAGCTTCTCGATCTACGGCGGCAACACCCTGTCGACGCTGGCCGGCGAGTACTCGTTCTCGTGGTCGTTCGCCCTGTCGCTCGTATACCTGGGGATGGTGATCCGCAACGTCCGCTCCGGCAAGGGCTTCACGGTGGGAACGGGGGTGGTGCTGGCTCTCACCGCCCTCAGCCACATCATCACGACGATGATCGTCGTTCTCGCCTCGCTGCCCCTCCTCGTCCGTCGCAAGGGACCCTCGACTCTGGTGGGGTCGTGGGTGCTCGGGCTCGGGCTTGGGGGATTTTGGGCGATCCCGCTCCTTGCCCGGGTCGGCCTCACCACCGACATGGGCTGGTTCCCCGTGACCGGGATCACGCCCGTGTTCCCTCGGGAGCTGTGGCCGCTGGTCGTGCTCGCCGCCGGCGGCCTCGTGTGGTCGCTCGTCCGGCGGTACCAGATCGGCCCGGCGCTTGCCCTCATGGTCCTGCCGGTGGCCGGGTATTACCTGATCCAGTTCATCGACTACCGCAAGCTCTACAACGCACGGCTCCTCCCGTACTGGTACTTCACGGTGTTCCTCTTCGCCGGGATCGGGGTGGGGGCGGCAGTGGTGGCGGCGGCGCGCCGGCTACGCGGGGGCCACGCCACTCGATCGCTGGCGGCCGCAGGCGCCGCGGTCGCGTTCCTCCTCTTCGCCATGGCGGGCATCCAGAAGACTCCGGCGTGGGCGAAGTGGAACTACTCGGGGTACGAAGACAAACGGGCGTACGCATTCGACGCCAACGGCACCGCCTTCGTCCAGGAGGACTACTGGCAGCAATACATGGGCCTCATGGAATCGCTCGACGCGCTGCCTCCCGGCCGCGTGATGTGGGAGGCGAACAACGACCTCAACCGCTACGGAACACCGATGGCGCTGATGCTGAGCGGGTACTGGTCGCCGGGACACCCATCGATGGAGGGCCTCCTGTTCGAGTCGTCCCTGACCACCCCGTTCCACTTCCTCAATGCCGCCGAAGTCAGCGAGCGCCCGTCGAATCCGGTGTCTGGCCTCGACTACCACCACCTCGACTTCTCACGAGCGATCAAGCACCTCGCCTTGTACGACGTCGCGTACTTCGTCTCGTACACCGAGACCGCCACCCAGGCCGCCGAGGACTCTGGGCTGTCGGTCCTGGCGACGTCGCCACCGTTCACGGTGTACCAACTGCCCGAAGCGTCGCTCGTTGATGTCGCCGATTACCTCCCGGCCGTCTGGGATGGCGACGGGCCGTTCCTCGATGCGACCCTGGCGTGGTACGACGACGTCGATGCACTCGACAGATGGCTCGTCGAAGATGGCCCTGCCGACTGGCCGCGCATCGACAGCGTCGCCCTCAAGAGCCGGCCCCCGATTGCCACCACCGGTGAGGTGACCAACGTCGTGCTGAGCGACGAACAGATCGAATTCGACACGACTGCGATCGGGGTGCCGCATCTCATCAAGGTGTCCTATTTCCCCAATTGGCAGGCGACCGGAGCGGACGGACCCTATCGGGCGGCACCGTCGTTGATGGTGGTGGTTCCCACCCAGCGTCATGTCGTGTTGCGTTTCGAGGACACCTGGGCGGAGACGACCGGAAAGGCGATGACCGGAGTCGCGCTCGCCGGGTTGGCGACGTGGGGGTACTTCCGCCGGAAGCGGCGTCGGGCGCTGGACGAGTCAGCGGCCTGAGCGAGCCTCGCTTCGCAAGGCCCTGCGGATCCTCCACAGCCCTTTGATCGTCCGTGGCACCCGGCCGAGGAAGCTCGAACGAGCCTCGCGGAGCTCTTCGACGATCGCGGGCACCTCTGCGATGCGGGCGCCGGCTCGTTCGGCCCGAATCACCAGCTCGGTGTCGAACAGGTCCTGGTTCGAGATCACGGTGGGCGCGATCCGGGTCACGAGGTCGCGGCGGATCATCTTCATGCCGTGGGTGTCGCTCACCTTCGAGCCGAACATGGCCCGCAGCAGCCTGTTGAAACCAAACGTCCCCATCCTGCGAACGAGCCCCCTCTGGTCGTCTGCTCCCGGCGCCCGCTTGGAAGCGAGCACGATGTCGGCTTCACCTGCGAGGGCGAGCGCAGAGCGGAGGAAGTCGGCGGAGTAGTAGTCGATGTCGAAGTTGACCACCCAGGCGGCTCCCGCGTTGGTGAAGCCGGCGCGCATCGCCGCCCCGTAGTCGGGCTTGGGGAGGCGCAGCACCCGCACCCGGACTTCCTTGGCGGCGAGGCGCTCCGCCAGCTCACCGGTGCCGTCGGTCGATCCGTTCTCGGCGAGGATCACGGCGATGTCGGCGTCGATGCCGGAGATCTCGTCGAGCAGGCGCCCGAGTGCTCCGGGCAGGAAACCCACCTCGTTGTGCACCGGGATGACGATGTCGACCGAAGGACGCATGGCACCGGCGAGTGTACGAGGGAGTTTCCCCGTCGCGGAGTCTGAGATGCCGGTCGTTCGCGAGGCGCCCGTACACTCACGGCCCGATGGACCTCGACGCGATCTTCAAGGCATACGACGTTCGGGGGATGGTTCCCGATCAGCTCGACGACGAGGCAGCACGGAGGATCGGGGCTGCGTTCGCATCGTTGGAGCAGAGCGGATCGCGGTTCGGGTTGACCGTTGTGCTCGGCGACCGATGGTTCAACCTGCGTCCCTCGAACACCGAGCCGGTCCTGCGGCTGAACGTCGAGGCGCCCGACGCCGGGGCAGTCGCCGAGCTGGTCGCATCGGTGACCAAGACGATCGAGGAGGTGTCAGATGCCGTTGCCCGCTGAGTTGATGGCAATCCTGCAGTGCCCCGAGTGCCGGGGCACCGTGGAGGATCGGGGGGACGCCGTCGTCTGCACCGACTGTGGCCTCCACTATCCGATCCGCGACGGGATTCCCTTCATGCTCGCCGAGGAGGCGTTCCGACCCCAGAATGGGGCCCCATGAGCGAGAGGCGGGATCTTCATCGAGGTCTCGGGAAGCGTCAGGCCGGGTAGCCGGGAGGCAGCACACATGAACCACGACATCGCCGATCCGTCGCTCGCCGACGCCGGCGCCCTTCGCATCGAGTGGGCGCGTCGCCGCATGCCGGTGCTGGCGTCGATCCGCGAGCGGTTCGAGAAGGAGACGCCGCTGGCGGGTATCCGCATCGGGGCGTGCCTCCACGTCACGGCGGAGACGGCGAACCTGATCGAGACGCTGCGCGCCGGCGGAGCCGAGGTGGCGCTGTGCGCCTCCAACCCCTTGAGCACTCAGGACGACGTTGCAGCCGCGCTCGTGGCGTCGGGGTTCGGGGTGTTCGCGGTGAGGGGTGAAGGGCCCGAGTCCTACTACGCCCACATCAGGAGCGTGCTGGACACCGCCCCCCACATAACCATGGACGATGGGGCCGACCTGGTGACGACGTTGCTCAAGGAGCGTCCCACCCAGGTTCCGATCGGATCGACCGAGGAGACCACCACCGGGGTGATCCGTTTGCGGGCAATGGCCGATGCGGGAGTGCTGAAGTTCCCGGTCGTCGCGGTCAACGACTCGGCTACCAAGCATCTGTTCGACAACCATCACGGCACAGGGCAGTCGGCGCTCGACGGGATCATCCGCGCCACCAACACGCTGCTGGCCGGCAAGGTGGTGGTCGTCGTCGGGTACGGGGATTGCGGCGCGGGGGTCGCCAAGCGGGCCGACGGCATGGGGGCGAGGGTCATCGTCGTCGAGGTGGATCCGGTGCGGGCACTGTCGGCCGCCCTGGAGGGGTACACGGTCACCACCGCGGCCGAGGCGGCCCGGGTCGGCGATATCTTCATCACCGTGACCGGCGATCTCCACGTGCTGCGGGGCGAGCATTTCGATGCGATGGGCGACGGCGTGGTGCTCGCCAACGCCGGCCACTTCGACGTCGAGATCGATCTCGCCGAACTGGAGAAGCGGGCGACCGGCAAGCGGAGGATTCGCCACGAGCTCGACGAGTGGATGATGCCCGATGGTCGGCGCATCCACGTCGTCGCCGAAGGGCGCCTCGTGAACCTCGGCGCCGCCGAGGGTCATCCCGCCGAGGTGATGGACATGTCCTTTGCCAACCAGGCACTTGCCGCAGAGTGGCTGCTCCGGTCTGCCGATGACCTGGAACCCAGGGTGTACCGCCTGCCCGAGCAGCTCGACGCCGACGTGGCCGCCATCGCCCTCGAGGCCATGGGCGGCGGCCTGGAACGGCTCACCGACGAACAGCGTGCCTATTTGGAATCATGGGAGCAAGGAACGTAGGAGCGGGCCGTCACCCGCTCAGAGCGTCCGCGGATAGGCGGACGCTCTTGCGCTGATGTCATTGGCTCTTCGCCTGACGGCTCATCGCGGTGCGGCCCGGGTCCCTGCCCAGGCCGCCGAGGCTCCGCCTATCGGCTGAGCCTCTGACTCGTGATTCCCAGCTCGGCCAAGTCGATGACCGCCTGGTCGCCCTCACCTGCGGCCGTGAGCACCTCGACGATCTCCCGAGCCACCAGCTCCTCGCGTTCCATGAGGGCGTCGCGCAGTGCGATGACGAGGTGCCGGTTGGCCTTGAGCAGCTCGGCCACCACGGCCTTCTGGTCGTCGAGGAGGCGCTCCACCGCCTCGCGCGCCCTGCCGTCGCCGAGGACTCGGGCGGCAAGGTTCCCGCCGACGATTCCGGGGTCGACGGCGCGGAACGAGACGAGGGATCCTCCGAGGCCCATCGTGCCGACCATCTCCACCGCGATGGAGGTGGCGGCAGACAGGTCGCCGGCGGGCCCGGTGCCCGACTCCCCGTAGAAGAGCTCCTCGGCGACCATGCCGCCCAGTGCGATCTGGATGAGGGCGACGGTTTCGCTCCGGCGCTTCGTGTAGCGCTCCTCGGTCTCGGTGTGGGCAAGGAGTCCGAGGGCGTCCTTGCGCTTGACGATGGAGAGAAGTTCCATTCTGCGGCCGCGTCCCACGAGATGGGCGACGACGGCATGTCCCGATTCGTGGGTCGCGATCGTCTCTCGTTCCTCTGGTGTGTACTCGGTGGGCTCGGCGAGGCCGATCTCGATGTCCATGCGGGCGCGGCGGATGTCGTCGACACTGAGCCGGTCGCGTTCCCCACGCAGCGCGAACAGCAGCGCCTCGTCCAAGAGCCTTTCGATCGACGCCGGGCTGTACCCCATGGTGGAGGCCGCGAGGTCGTCTCGAGCGACCTCATCGAGGGTGGCGTCGTGGGCCTTGTGTGCCAGGAAGAAGTCGATCAGGTCGCGGCGATCGCGCCGAGCCGGTAAGCCGAAGTGCAGGACACGGTCGAATCGGCCGGGCCGCAACAGCGCCGGGTCGAGGGCGTCTGCCCGGTTGGTAGCGCCGATGAGAAGGATGTTGGCAAAGGCAGGCATTCTCGTCTTGAAGTGGCGGTCGGGGGGAAGGAAGCGATTGGCCATTCGCCGCAACGAATTGGCGAACCGCAGTGAGCGCGGGGGCTCGTCGAAGCTTTGCATCTGCACGAGCAGTTCGTTGACGACGCCCCCGGTGCCCTCAGCGACGCTCGAACGCTCGGTGCGGGAGAAGCTCGAGCGGTCCATCCCCCCCCGCCTGCCGCCGATCGCGTCGAACTCCTCGATGAATCCGATGGCCCCGCCCTCTTCTCGGGCGACCTTGCGCAACTTGCGGAAGTAGGAGCGGATCTTGCGCGCCGTGGCCCCGTACCACATGCTCTGGAACGCAGTGGACGAGACGAACAGGAACGGAACCCCGGCCTCCTTGGCAAGCGCCTTGGCGGTATAGGTCTTCCCGGTGCCGGGCGGACCCTCGAAGAGGATGCCGCGACGCGGCGCGCCTCCCATGTTGTCCCGGAAGTGCCGATGGTTGAGGAACACCTCGAGCGTATGGCGAACCTCGGTGAGCACCGGCCCGAGGCCGCGGACGTCGTCGAAGGTCACGTCGATCTGCTCGGGGAGGTACACGACCTCGGGGGAGCGACCATTGCCGAGCATCGGGACGACGAGCACCAGGCCGAGCAAGAGGACTATCACGATCCCCGGCAACCAGAACATCGCATCGGCGGGGAGATGCGGCCAGCCGGGCGAGACCGGGTTGCCGGCGACGATGCGCAGCCACAACCACACGACCAGCGGGCTCAGCATCCAGGCAACCCGCCTCAGGCGTCGACGGCGTTGACGTTCACGAGCCAGCTGGACGTCTACCGGCATCGGATGCTTCCCTCTCCTCGTCGTGTCGGTCCACTCTATGCCACAGTGAGTGGTCGATCAATGCCGAGAGCGGTTTCGAGCAGCGCCATTGTTGGCCGAGCGAGTGACTAGTCATGTGCGACCGCGTGAGCGTGCAGGCGCGCCATCGCGCTTCGAGGGGCCTGCCTGCTGCCTGCTGCACGCTGCAGGCAGACCTGTCCTTCCCCCCGCGTACGGTGCGCGCATGGCTTGCCTCGCCTGCGGGTCCTTCGTGAGAGACCCTCTCTGTGCCCCGTGCCGACGCACGCTTGTCCCCGCGTCGGAACGCCGGGTGGGGAGCGTGACCGTTCGGCCGGCCTTCGCCCACGACGGAGCGGCGCGGGTGCTGGTGCATCGGCTGAAGTACTCGGGACTCGCCGCTGCCGCCGGACCGCTCGGGAGGGCGATGGCGGCGCTGCTGCCGAGCGACGTGGCCGCGCTGGTGCCGGTTCCGCGGGTGACGGCCCGGCGCTGGTCATACGGAGTCGATCCCGCCCTCGAATTGGCGCGAGTCGTGGGACGTCAGGCGGGAGTGCCGGTGGTCGATGCTCTCTCCGCTGCGGTGTGGGTCCGACATCGGGCGGGAGGAGCGGGGCGCAGGCGGGGGGTTCCCAGCTTCTCTCGGATCGCATCGGTGCCGGCCGGTGCGGTGCTGATCGACGATGTCGTGACCAGCGGCGTCACGCTGTCCCGGGCGGGCGACGCCTCGGGGGTGAGAAGGGCGGTCACGGCCACGGCGGGCCTTCGCCCCTGATCCGAAGCGGCCCATGTCGGTACCATGTGGGCAGCCCCACCGGGGGAACGAGATCACGGGAGGCTTGGGTGCCACCTCCGACGGCGCCACATCCGACCCCCGTCCACATTCGTTCCGCCGCGCCGGGGCGGCCCCGGTGAAAGGAGATCGTTGTGGATATCCGCGTCCACACCAAGCACATGACCCTCGCCGACGACGTGCAGGCACTCATCCTGGAGAAGGTCGAGCACGCCACACGGGTGTTCGACGAGGCGGGCGCGATCGACGTCGAGGTCTCCGCCGAGCGCAATCCGAGCATCTCGGATGAGCATGTGCGGTTGGAGATCACGTCCACCGTTGCCGGCCGGGTCGTCCGGGTTGAGGCCGCCGGCGTGGATGAGCGAGCCGCTCTCGATGCGGCCATCGAGAAGTACGAGCGTCGGTTGCGCCGCCTGAAGGACCGCCTGATCACCCGGCATCGCAAGGGCTCGGAGAAACGCCTCAATGAGGCTCCTGAACACGTCGAAGAACTCACCCAGGAAGACCACGGGCTTCGGATCGACCGCGTCAAGCGTTTCGCGGTCAAGCCGATGACACAACAGGAGGCAGCCCTTCAGATGGAACTGCTCGGACACAGCTTCTATCTGTTCCTCGATGCCGACACCGATCGCTACGGCGTGCTGTATCGGCGGCGGGGTGGATCACTCGGGCTGATCGAACCACAGTGACAAGTGTTCTCGTCGTAGACGATGTCGATCTGTTCCGCACCGGCCTTGCCGCTGCGCTCGCTCGCGCCGGGTTCGACGTGGTCGGCGATGCCAAGGACGCCGAGTCCGCCGTGACCGCGGCCGAGTCCCTTCAGCCAGACATCGTGGTGCTCGACATCCTGATGCCGGGGGTATCGGGGCTGGAAGCGGTCGAAAAGGTGCGCGCGGTGTCGCCGAAGTCCGGGGTGGTGATGCTCAGCGGGAGCGAGTCCGAAGAGGATCTTCTCGAATGCATCAAGGCCGGGGCTCGTGGGTACCTCGTCAAGGACGCCCCGTTCGACGAACTGGCCAGGTCCCTCGATTCTGTGGCTGCCGGCGGAGCGGCGATCTCTCCGCTCATGGCGGGCAAACTGCTCGACGTTCTCTCTCAGCTCCTCAGGCATCAGGACTTCACCGCACCTCGCCGGCCTGGTCTGACGGGTCGCGAACTCGAGGTCCTCAAGCATGTCGCCGGGGGAATGACATCGCGAGAGATCGGCCACCTGCTATTCATTAGTGAGAACACCGTGAAGAATCACGTACGCAACATCCTCGACAAGCTGGGATTGCACTCTCGCAACGAGGCAGTTCTCTACGCGGTTCGCGAACACCTCATCGAACTGTGATGGATACCGAGCGGGATACCGAGCCGGACACCACTGCCGACATGGGCACCGACTGGCACGGACAGCAGTATGAGCGGGTACGCGCCGTGTTCGATGCCGCCGCATCGGGCGGCTCGGGCGACGTCGCCATCCTCGAACGAGTCCGGGCGGAGTTCCCCGGGCGAGGCGACGACCTCCACGCCGGAGTCGGGGTGTTGCGGGATCTGCTGCGCGTCGAGAGCCGGCCGGAACGATTCCGTCGGTTGCTACGGGCGTGGTCGGGCAAGATCGGCGCTGCGATCCGACGGGGCGACTTCTATTCGGCCGGTACCTGGATGCGGGCCGTGACCGAATCGCCCGTGTTCCCCGCCGACTTCGCACTTCACGTCACCGAGGCCATGCGGGAGCTGTCTCGTGAAGAGCTCCTCCAGGATCTGGTGGTCAAGCTCGCAGCCGCCGGAGATCCTCCGTCGGCCGCGCCGTTGCTTGCCGCGTGGGGCGAGCCCCTGGTCGAGTACATGGTCGGTGGGATGCTCGTCGACGAGCCGGTCGTCAGCCGCCGCCACCTGGTCGAATACCTCGGCATGGCCGGACGCGCGGACGTGCGCCTGCTCACCCCCTGGCTTCGCGATCCGCGCTGGTTCATCGTTCGCAACGTCGCCACTGCCGTCGGCAAGACGGGTCGTGCCACCGCCGTCCCTGCCCTGGAAGCCGTGGTCGACCATGCCGACGACCGCGTGCGGGTCGAGGTGGTGCGCGCTCTGGTGGCGCTCAAGGGTGACGAAGGGATCGGCTACGCCGTCGCCGCGCTCCGGGATCAGAGCCCCCGGGTGCGCCAGGCCGCGGTATCCCTGCTGCGCGCTTCCCCCAGCGATGAGGTGATCCCCGGGATCGTCGGGATTCTCGGCGACGGACCGGCCACCGGCGATGAGACTCGGCGACTCGTCGACGTCATCGCCGAGAGAAGGAGCCCCCAGGCACTCGAGGCCCTGAAGGGCCTTGTCGCCAAGCGTGGCGCGATCGGCGGTTCCCGCACGGTGCGTGAGGTCGCCAAGGTCGCCCTGGAGCGATTCCGATGAGCGAGCTTCACGGCCGGAACTTTCTGCGGGCCCTGTTTCACGTCAGCCAGCGGATGGTTCGCTCCGGCGTGACCACTCAGTTGATGGAGGACGCCATCACGGCCCTCGTCGACGCGACCGAGATGCTCACCATCGCCTCGGACGAAGCGGTGCTCAGCGTCGCCAGAGACGCCTTCTACCTCGATCGGAACATGCTTGCCCACGCATCGACCGAATTCCACTCGCTGCTGCAGGCCATGAAGCGTCGCAAGATCGATTCGGTCACCGTCGTCAAGGGTGCGACTCGACAGGATCTCGCCGACCTCGCGGCGTTGGTCGTGGGCAAGTCGGATGACCTCCCCGCCGAGGGGACCGTGAGGATCAACGACCGGGCAATGGCGGCGTCGGACTTGGACATCCGACCGATGTCCGGGCTCCGCAAGACCTATGCCGAGTCTCTCGACGCGCTGCGCGACGTGCGTGAGAGCCGGACTCTGCAGCTCGGCGAGGTGTTGGGCGTGGTCGACGGCTTCATCGCCGGTAGCAACGCCGGCCCTGGGACCTCCCTGATCATGGCGACGGTCCACAACCACGACGAGATCACGTACTACCACTCGGTCAACGTATGCCTGTTGTCGATGGCGCTGGGCCGCTTCATCGGGCTGAACAACGATCAGACCCGGCTGCTCGGCTTGAGTGCATTGCTTCACGACATCGGCCGCGTGGTGGTCGATGAGGCGGCGCTCCAGCGCGACGGTCGTCTGTCGAACGAGGACTGGGCGCAGGTGCGCCTCCATCCCCAAGAGGGTGCTCTTGCCATCATGGCCGCGTCGGGCCCCGGCCAGGAGCTTGCCGCCGCCGTGGCGCTGGAACACCACGTCAGGGTGGACGGAGGTGGGTACCCGTCCTTGAAGGGGCGCCGTCCGGCGCTGTTCAGCCGCATGGTGGCCATCGTGGACGCCTATGACGCGATCACCTCGTATCGCCCCTACCGGCCCGCCCGAACGCCCAACGAAGCACTCCGGGTGCTTCTCGATGGCGCCGGCACGATTCACGATCCGGACGTGCTCCGGCTGTTCATCGAGATGATGGGCCACTATCCGCCGGGGTCGCTCCTGCGGCTCGCCGGCGGCGAGGTCGTCATGATCGTTCCGGGCGAGGACGAGGGTATCGTCGGCGTCGTGGTCCGCGAGTCGGACGGCACCACGGTCCAACGGCCCCGGCCGATCACTTTCACCGGCGCCGACGTCGCTGCCCAGTTGCTCTCCGACGAAGCCGGAATCGACCCGGGTTCGCTGCTCGAGTTGGTGGAACAGGGCGAGCACGCCGGGCGTTAGCTCTCGCACCCCCCAGCCGGGGGTCTCGTTCAGCCCTCTCCCCACAGATAAGATGGCTCGGCCATGCCCCTGCTGAAGAAGATCCTCAACGCGGGCGAGGGCAAGAAGCTCAAAATGCTCGAGCGGTTGGCGGCTGCGGTCAACGAACTCGAGCCGAGCGTCGCAAAGCTCTCGGACGCGGAACTCAGAGCCAAGACCGATGAATTCCGGCGGCGCCTCGCCGAAGGGGCGACGCTGGAAGACATCGAAGCCGAAGCGTATGCAGTTGTCCGCGAGGCAGCCCGGCGTGTCCTCGGCCAACGCCATTTCGACGTACAGGTCGTCGGCGCCGGCGCCATGCATCGCCACTCCATCGCCGAGATGCGTACCGGTGAGGGCAAGACGCTCGCGTCGACGATGCCCGCATATCTGAACGCGTTGGAGGGCAAGGGCGTCCACGTCGTCACGCCCAACGACTACCTGGCCAAGCGCGATGCCGAGTGGATGGGCGGGATCCATCGCTTCCTCGGCCTCTCGGTCGGCCTGATCCAGTCGGACATGCTGCCCGAGGAGCGCCGTCCCGCCTACGCCGCCGACCTCACCTACGGCACCAACAACGAGTTCGGTTTCGACTACCTGCGCGACAACATGGCGATGGATCCTCGTTACATGGTCCAGCGGGGCCACAACTACGCCATCGTGGACGAGGTCGACTCGATCCTGGTCGACGAGGCCAGGACCCCCCTCATCATCAGCGGCCGGGTCGGTGACACCGCCAAGTGGTACCGCGACTTCGCCCGCATCGCCGAGCGGCTCAGGCGCGACGTCCACTACGAGGTGGACGAAGCCAAGCGTCAGGTGATCACCACCGAGGACGGCGTCACTCAGGTGGAGAAGTTCCTCGGGGTCGAGAACATGTACGACCACACGAACACCGACCTCGTCCATCACCTCGACGTCGCCCTCAAGGCAAAGGCGCTCTATCAGCGCGACGTCGACTACGTGATCGCCAACGGGGAGGCGAAGATCGTCGACGAGTTCACCGGGCGCATTCTCGAGGGCAGGCGGTACAGCGAGGGCCTCCACCAGGCCATCGAGGCCAAGGAGGGGGTGCGGATCAAAGAGGAGAACCAGACCCTCGCCACGATCACCCTGCAGAACTACTTCCGCCTCTACGACAAGCTCGCCGGGATGACGGGTACCGCGGTCACTGAGGCCGGGGAGTTCATGGAGATCTACAAACTCGAGGTCGTCGAGATTCCGACCAACGTCGCGGTTGCCCGGGCAGACCAACCCGACCTCGTGTACATGTCCGAGGACGCCAAGTTCAACGCCCTCAGCGACGACATCGTGGAACGCTATGCCAAGGGCCAGCCCGTGCTGGTCGGCACGGTGTCGATCGAGAAGTCGGAGCGGCTGTCCAACGTGCTCACCAAGCGGGGCGTCCCCCATGAGGTCCTCAACGCCAAACAGCACGAACGGGAGGCGGTGATCATCGCCCAGGCCGGACGGCTCAAGTCGGTGACCGTCGCCACCAACATGGCCGGTCGTGGCGTCGACATTCGTCTGGGCGGCAACCCCGACGAGTTCGCCAAGCTGGAGATGCGCAAACGGGGGATCGAGACTGATGCCCCCGGGTACGAGGAGACCCGTCGCTCCGTCCACGCCGCCCTGGCCGCCGAGATGACGGCAGAGGGGCGCAAGGTCGTCGAACTGGGCGGGCTGTACGTGCTCGGCACCGAGCGTCACGAGTCGCGCCGCATCGACAATCAGCTGCGCGGCCGTTCCGGTCGTCAGGGCGATCCCGGAGAATCGCGATTCTACCTGTCGCTCGGGGACGACCTGATGCGCCGTTTCGCAACCGACCGCGTGCAAGCGATCATGCGCCGGCTCAAGATCCCCGACGACGTGCCCATCGAGGCCAACATGGTCACCAAGGCGATCGAGCGGGCACAGCGGCAGGTCGAGTCGCAGAACTTCGAACTGCGCAAGAACGTCCTGAAATACGACGAGGTGATGAACACTCAGCGCCAGGTCATCTACACCTGGCGCCAGCGCGTCCTTGCGGGGGAGAACACCGAAGAACTGGTCCGCGATTGGATCGAAGAGGTGGTCGAGGACGTCGTGTCCGGGGCCGTCAGCGAGAGCACGGCACCTGCCGACTGGGACCTCGAAGAACTTCATCGCGTGATCAGCGCCGTCTATCCGACCTCGTTGACCCCCGGCCAGATCGTCGAGGACATGCATGAGATGACCGAGGTGGTCGATCGGGTCGTCGAAGACGCCCAACTCACCTACACCGGCCGGTCCGAGGAACTCGGGCCGGAACTCCTGCGCCGGCTGGAGCGGACCGTGGTGCTGTCGATCGTCGACAACAAGTGGCGAGAGCACCTCGCCGAGATGGACTACCTGCGGTCGGGCGTCGGGTTGCGGGCCATGGGCCAGCGCGATCCTCTCGTCGAATACCAGCGAGAGGCCTTCGACATGTTCTCCGAGATGGTCACGGGCATCAAGCAGGATGCGGTCAAGTACCTGTTCCACGCCCAGCTCGTTCAGCAGCAGAGCCAACCTGACCCGGTCATCCGACTGCAGGGAACCGGCGGCGCTGCCCTCAAACGCCAGGCCGACGCCGGGGACAAGGTCGGCCGCAACGAGCCCTGCCCGTGCGGCAGCGGAAAGAAGTACAAGAAGTGTCATGGTGCTGCGGCGTAGCCGCGGCACCATGACATGTTGGTCTCCCCGGATGGGGCCCCATCCCCATCCTCCTCCGGCAGGTGGGGCCCCCGCCCCACGCCGGCGGTCGTGCTGCGGCGTAGGGGTGGAGAGGTCCCGGGGCGGCTCATGGGTGGCGTCGCGGTAGCAATGTCGGCGCAATTCGCGTTGCGCGGCGCATTGGCGACAGATGTCCCGGGGGCGGCTCCTGCGTAGTGGGGGTCGTTCGCTCAGGTCGGCGCGATTCGCAAGTCGTTTGATCGCCGGAACTCACCGGCGACTCAGGAACGAGTTGCGAGTTGCGAGTTGCGGCTAGCAACGCGAGCACCAACCGCCCCACTACCCTCCCTCTCCCATGGACACCGATCCCCGCGCCGCCATCGCTTCGCTCCGCACCCGCCTCGCCGACGCCCGGAGGTTCCTTTGACGTCGAGGCCAAGCGTGCGGCTCTCGAGGGACTGAGGGAGCAGGTCGGCCTTCCCGGCCTGTGGGACGACCAGGCTCACGCGCGGGAGGTGACCCGGACGCTCGCCCGGTACGAGGCCATCGTCGGGCAGGTCGATCGCATTGCCGGCTCCATCGACGACGCCGAGGTGTGGCTGGAGCTGGCCGACGAGGAGGGCGACGCCTCTGCCGCCTCCGAGGTGGCCACCGAGCTCACCCGTCTCGACTCTGAACTGTCCGTTCTCGAACGAGTGACGCTCTTCTTCGGTGAGTACGACGAGGAGGCGGCGATCGTCAGCGTCCACGCGGGAGCCGGCGGGGTGGACGCCTCCGACTGGGCGGAGATCCTCATGCGAATGTATCTGCGGTTTCTCGAACGTACCGGGTTCGACGTCGAGGTGGATGAGGTCTCCGAGGCCGAGGAAGCCGGGATCCGCTCGGCCACCTTCACCGTGCGGGGCGAACACGCATACGGGACCATGGAGGGCGAGCGTGGGGTGCACCGCCTGGTGCGGATCAGCCCGTTCGACTCGGCCTCGCGTCGGCACACCTCCTTCGCCGGGGTGGACGTGATCCCCGAGGTGGAGGTCGCCGACGCCGAGATCGATCCGGACGACCTCAAGATCGACACGTTTCGCTCGTCCGGAGCGGGTGGGCAGCACGTCAACAAGACGGACTCGGCGGTACGCATCACCCATCTGCCCACCGGCATCGTCGTCGCCTGCCAGGCCGAACGGTCGCAGTTGCAGAACCGCAACCGGGCCATGGCCCTGCTCACCTCCCGGCTCGCCGAACGGGCGCGTCGTGAGCAACTCGAGCACGTGGCCGAGATCCGCGGTGAGCAGGGTGAGGCGGCCTGGGGACGCCAGATCCGGTCGTACGTGCTGCAGCCCTATCAGATGGCCAAGGACCTCCGCACCGATGTGGAGATCGGCAACGTCATGGGCGTGCTCGACGGCGAGATCGAGCCGTTCGTGGACGGCTACCTGCAGTGGCGACGGGGCGAGCAGGAGCGCGCGGGGTAGATCCTCGTCTCCCGTCTCCGCCAAGAACGGGTGACGGGTGGCGGCGCAACCCCCATTACCTCGCCGAATTCCGCGCCTGGGCTAACCTCGGTCGGGCGTCGCAGGTGTGGGTGTGGCGCCGGCACGAGGGCCGCGAGCACACTCCGAGAGGGTTCTGATGATCCGGCTGGAGGACGTTGCGAAGGTGTACGAGGGCGGTTCCGTCGCCGTTCGTGACGTCACCCTCGACATCGCCAAGGG
Source organism: Acidimicrobiia bacterium (assembly GCA_035286665.1). Taxonomy (GTDB): domain Bacteria; phylum Actinomycetota; class Acidimicrobiia; order Spongiisociales; family UBA11373; genus RBG-16-68-21. The sequence continues at coordinate 2,310 of DATECY010000088.1, read as the reverse complement.
TGAGTTCGTCTTCCTCGTCGGTCCTTCCGGCTCAGGCAAGTCGACCCTGATTCGCCTCATGCTCCGCCAGGAGCTCCCGTCGTCGGGGTCGATCTGGGTTGCAGGCAAAGAGATCACCTCGCTGCCTGGTTGGAAGATACCGCTCCTGCGGCGATCGATCGGCACCGTGTTCCAGGACTTCAAACTGCTCCCCAACAAGACGGTCCATGAGAACGTCGCCTTCGCGCTCGAGGTGATCGGCCGACCCAAGCACGTGATCCGCGGGCAGGTGCCCCAGGTGCTGAAGCTGGTCGGACTTGCCGCCAAGGCAGATCGACTTCCCAATCAACTGTCGGGCGGTGAGCAACAGCGGGTGTCGATCGCCCGGGCGTTCGTGAACCGGCCCCTCATCCTCCTCGCCGACGAGCCCACCGGGAACCTCGACCCGGCCACCTCGATCGGGATCATGCGCCTCCTCGACCGGATCAACCGGACCGGCACCACGGTGGTCATGGCGACCCACGACCACGCCATCGTCGACGCCATGCGGCGCCGGGTGGTCGCCCTCGAACGCGGCCGGATCGTGCGCGACCAGTCCCGCGGCGCCTACGAGCAGGGCGCGACGCCGACTGCCGAGCTCGAGACGAGCGAGGGCTGACCATGCGGTTCCAGTACCTCTTCGAGCAGGCCCTCTCCAACCTGAGGCGCAACGTCCTCGTCGTGTTCGCCGCCGTCGTCGCGGTGCTGGTCATGCTCACACTCGTTTTCGGGACGATCGTCGTTCGTTGGTCGATCGATCAGGACATCGGCCGGTGGGACGACAACGTCCGGGTCATCGCCTTCCTCAGCGACGACTTGACCCTCGATGACGTCAACGCCCTGCAGGCCGAGATCCAGAGCTGGACCGAGGTCGAGGACGTCGTGTACTTCTCGAAGTCCCAGGCGCTCGACGAGTTCCGCGACTTGTTCAAGGATCAGCCATCCCTGATCGACGTCGTCGAGGAAGACCCGTCGGTGTTACCGGCATCGCTGCGAATCGCACCCCAGGAGGCAGCGCAGTACTCCACGATCAGCGATCGGCTCGTCGTGATCCCCGGGATACGTGAGGTGTCCGCCGCAGACGAGGCCATCGACGCCTTGGTGTCGCGGTCGGCCAGGCTGCGCACCTTCGCCTACTGGATCGTGATCGTGCTCGGAGCCGCCGCGGTGGTGCTCATCGCCAACACCATTCGCATCGCCATCTTCGCTCGTCGCGACGAGATCGGCATCATGAAGCTCGTCGGTGCCGGCAACTGGTTCGTCCGCATTCCGTTCCTGCTCGAGGGGCTGATGGAGGGGCTGGTGGGGGCGTTGCTTGCGGTCGCCCTGGTGTGGGCGGTCGGGAATTCGATCGCCGAGCTGTTCTCGACGGCCGCCACCACCGGGGTCCTGGAGGTGCCTACCAGTTTCCTGTTCCGCGAGGCTCTGCTCGTCCTCGGCTTCGGCGCCGGAACCGGGTTGCTGGGGAGCGCCTTCGGCATGTGGGGGTTCCTGCGAGACTGAGTTCTCGCCATGTCCATCAAGACGATCGCCACCAACCGCCGGGCCCGCTTCGACTACGAAGTCGTGGAGACGATCGAGGCCGGCATCGTCCTGGTGGGATCCGAGGTGAAGAGCCTCCGCAACGGCCGGGCCGATCTCAAGGATTCCTACGCCGCTGTCAAGAGCGGTGAGATGTGGCTGTACGGGTTGCGAATCTCCCCGTATGAGTTCGCTCTCGACGGCGGGCACCAACCCGAACGCGAGCGCAAGCTCCTCCTGCACCGGCTGGAGATCGACAAGATCGGCGCCAAACTGGCCGAGCGTGGCCTCACGCTGGTGCCGCTGAAGCTCTACTTCAAGGACGGCAAGGCCAAGCTCGAATTGGGTCTCGCCAAGGGAAAGTCGAACTACGACAAGCGCGAGACCCTCAAGCGTCGCCAGGCGGAGAGAGAGATGCAGCGAGCGATCCGGCACAAGAGCGTGGACTAGGCAGTCGCCCGTGGCCCGTCGCCCGTCGCCCGCTCTTGCTCATGGCTCACAGCTCTGGGTTTGACTTACTCATAACTCAAAACTCATGACTCATGACTTCGTTCCGATGTACTCTCTACATGCGCCCTGCGCGCCCACGGGGGTGACGTGGTTTCGACTGTGAGGGTCGAGGCGCCGGAAGCGAGCCGAGGTCCCCGGAGTCCTCGCTAAAGAACCGGGAAACACATACGTGCCGAAGACAACTTCGCACTGGCTGCCTAACTAAGGCAACCCGTCCGACCGGAGGGCTCCCCCCTCGCCGGATCCGGGCGACGCAATGGG
>DATECY010000087.1:0-60438 GCA_035286665.1 Acidimicrobiia bacterium | reverse complement strand
CCTACGCCTTGATGATCTTTCCGGCCTTGATGCAGGAGGTGCAGACGTGGATGCGACGCGTATTGCTCCCGTGGGCCACCCGGACGCGTTGGATGTTGGGAAGCCAGCGCCGCGACGAGCGCTTGTGTGAGAACGAAACCTGCTTGCCGACCCACGGCTCCTTGCCGCAGACCTCACACCTGAACGACACGAGGAACCTCCAGAAGAACGGCGCTGGAGGATACCAGTCCTCCGCGAGGACGCCGATTCGTCCTCCGTATAGTGGTGGCACCGTGCCCACCCCGCACCTTCTCCTCAAAGCCCAGGACCTCAAGCGAGTGATGCAGCGGTACCTGGACCGCCTGCGCCAGTACAAAGAGGCGCTCAACCGGCTGAACGTCTACCCGGTGCCCGACGGAGACACCGGCACCAACATGACTCTCACCGTCGAGTCGGTGATGGCTGCCGCCGGAGCTGCCGAAAGCATGGATCAGCTCGCCTCCGCGATCGCCCACGGTTCCCTCATGGGGGCGCAAGGCAACAGCGGGATCATCCTCAGCCAGATCCTGCGAGGACTCGCCGACGCGTTCAGGGACGAATCCTCGGTCGGCACCGCCCAATTGGTCGATGCCCTCGACCGCGCCTCGATCGCCGCCGACAAGGCGGTCGGACGGCCGGTGGAGGGAACCATCCTCACGGTGTTGCGTGAGGCGGCCGTCGCCGCTGCCGAGACCCAGACCCCCGAGGGCGAGAGCCTCGCCGACTTTCTCGAGCGGGTGTACCGCCGGGCGCAGGCGTCGTTGGTGAACACGCCGGAATTGCTCCCCGTGCTCAAAGAAGCGGGTGTCGTCGACGCCGGAGGAGCCGGCTTCCTGCTGCTCCTCGTGGCATTCCTCGAGGAGGTCACCGGCGAGGACGTGACCCTTCCCGAGGCGATCTTCGCGGCGGCAACGGCGCGGTTGGTCCCGGCCGTCGACGAGGCACACACGATCGCCGACCTGCGGTACGAGGTCATGTTCCTGCTCCACTCCGCCGACGAGGCGGCCGGCGACAGCCTCCGCGACGCCTGGGCGTCGATCGGCGAGTCGATCGTCGTGGTCGGCGGCGGCGGAGTGTGGAACTGCCACATCCACACGGACGCCATCGGTCCGGCGATCGAGACCGGGATCGCATTCGGCACTCCGGAGCGCATCAAGATCACCGATCTTGCTGAGCAGGCCGCCGATGAGGCGCATCACCGCGAAGCGGCGTTCGAACCTCTGGCGCCGTTCGCCGCCGCCCGGGTGGGAGTGGTGGCCGTGGCCTCGGGACCCGGAATCGTGGCCCTCTTTCGCGAGGCCGGCGTTCAAGGCGTGGTCGTCGGCGGGCAGACGCTGAATCCCTCGGTCCGCGATCTGCTCGGTGTCGTCGAGGACGTCGTAGCCGACTCGGTCATCGTGCTCCCCAACAACAAGAACATCGTCGCCGTCGCCGAACAGCTCGACGCGCTCACCGCCAAGTCGGTCGTGGTGGTTCCGACGAGATCGATGCCCGAGGGCCTCGCCGCCATGCTCGCCTATCTCCCCGACGCCGACGTCACCACCACCGTTGCCGCGATGCGTCGGGCAGGAGACGCCTGCGCATGGGGTGAGGTGACTCAGGCCGTCAGAGACGCGGCGACCCCGGCGGGGCCGATCATCGAGGGCGATTGGCTCGGGATCGTCGACGGGGACGTGTCGGTGGTCGCTTCCGGAGCAGCCGAGGCAGCGGTGGGGGTGCTCGATGCACTGGCCGACACCGACGCGGAACTGGTGACCGTGTTCGTCGGGAACGGCGCCGAGACCGAGGTGACCCGCTTGATCGTCGAGCACATCGAGGGCGCAGGTCTCGTCGCCAGCGTCGTGTCGGGCGGCCAGCCGCTCTACCCCTACCTGTTCGGGGTCGAGTGACCGGGCGGTCCCTGGCATACCTCAGCGCAGTCCCCATCGAGGAGGTGCAGGGGCTGTCGGGGAAACGCGGCGCCGATCTGCGCAAGGCGGGGATCACCAGCGTCGCCGATCTCCTCCTCCATGCCCCGCGTCGATATGTGGATCGCTCGAGGACGATGCCCCTCGCCGAGTTGCCGCTCGGAGAAGAGGTCACCGTGATCGGGACCGTCGAAAAGGTGTCCCTGCGCCGGCCGCGGCGCAACCTGACGATCGTCGAGGCGAAGGTGTCCGACCCGTCGGGGGTGATCGCGGTCGTGTGGTTCAACCAGCCCTTCCGCGAACGTCAACTGATCGAAGGCTCGGAGGTGGCCCTGTCGGGCAAGGTGGAACGGTTTCGGGGGAAGCTGCAGATGAGCGCCCCCGACATCGATGTCCTCGATCGCCCGTCCGAGTCTCTCACCACGGGACGGGTGATGCCGGTGCATCCCACGATCGGGGGGGTGGCGCCCGGCTATGTGCGGCGGGCGGTGCACAACGCGCTGGGCCGCGCTCGTCCGATCAGCGATCCGGTGCCTCAGGAACTGGTGGATCGGCTCGGCCTCATCGGGCGGGATCAGGCGGTGGCCGATCTCCATTTCCCCGAGGAGTTCGATCGCATCGAACCTGCTCGCGACCGGCTCGTGTTCGATGAGTTCTTCCGGCTCGAGCTGGCACTCGCCGCGCGCAAGCACCGACAGATCGCGGCGGCGGTGGGAATCTCCCACAGCCGCGATGGCGGCCTGGTCGATGCCTTCATCGAGGCGCTTCCCTACACACCCACCGGCGCGCAGATGCGCGCCATCGGTGAGGTACAGACCGACATGGCCTCCCCACACCCGATGCACCGCCTGCTCCAGGGTGAGGTGGGCTCGGGCAAGACGGCAGTGGCGATGGCGGCGCTGCTCACCGCGGTGCAGGGCGGCCACCAGGGTGCGGTGATGGCACCGACGGAAGTGCTCGCCGAACAGCATTACCTGGGGCTCGAACCACTCGCCGCACTGGTCGGTGTGAGGATGGCGCTCCTCACCGGTTCGTCGGCGGACCGCGCCGGGGTGCTGGCGGCGGTCGCCGACGGGACCGTCGACGTGGTCGTCGGCACTCATGCCCTCATTCAGGAGGGGGTGCATTTCGCCCGGCTCGGTGTCGCCGTGGTCGACGAACAGCACCGGTTCGGAGTACATCAGCGCATCAGCCTGAAGGAGAAGGCATCGGGCCCCGAGCCAGACCTGCTCATCATGACCGCCACCCCGATCCCGCGAACTCTCGCCATGACGCTCTACGGGGACCTCGACGTCACCATGCTCGACGAGATGCCCAAGGGCCGTATTCCGGTGGCCACCAGGGTCGTCAAGCCCGACGTGCCATCGCTCGAGGCGGCGTACCGCTTGGTTCGATCAGAGGTCGCCGCCGGCCGGCAGGCGTTCGTGGTGTGCCCGCTCGTCGAGGACTCGGACAAGCTGGAGGCGGCGTCGGCCACGGCCGAGTACCAGCGGCTCCAATCGGTCTTCCCCGACCTTCGCGTCGGGCTCCTCCACGGCCAGATGCGCTCGTCCGACAAGGAGTCGGTGATGACCGCCATGCGCGCCGGGGAGATCGACCTGCTGGTGGCGACGACGGTCATCGAGGTGGGAATCGACCTCCCCAACGCCACCGTGATGATCATCGAGGATGCCGACCGATTCGGGCTCAGCCAACTCCATCAACTCCGTGGCCGGGTGGGAAGGGGGAGCCACGAGTCGTGGTGCATTCTCATCGCCGATCCCACGACGCCCGAAGGCGAGGCACGACTGGAGGCGATGGCCTCGACCAACGACGGATTCCGGCTCGCCGAGGAGGACCTGCGCATACGGGGTCAAGGTACGGTGTTCGGTGCCAAGCAGGCGGGCCTGGCGGATCTCCGTATGGCCGACGTGCTCCGTGATGTCGCCGTTCTCATCACGGCGCGGCGCGAGGCCTTCGAACTCGTCGCCGGCGATCCCGACCTGGCCGGTCATCCTGCGCTCGCCGAGGAGATCAGGGCACTCCTCGGCGAAGCCGCGGAATGGCTGTTCATCTCATGAGGATCGTCGCCGGGTCGGCGCGGGGGCGGCGTCTGAAGAGCCCCAAGGGGCTGGAGACCCGGCCGATGATGGACAGGGTGAAGGAGGCGGTGTTCTCGAGTCTGGGTGCTGCCATCGACGACGCGGTGGTTCTGGACCTGTATGCCGGATCGGGGAGCCTCGGGTTGGAGGCGCTGAGCCGTGGCGCGGCGTCGGCCACCTTCGTCGAGTGGAGTCGGGAGGCGCGCGTCGTTCTCAAAGACAACCTGACGGCTCTCGGTCTCGACGGCGACGTGGTGGCGATGCGGGTGGAGGAGTACCTGGAGCGCCCCGGACCGAAGGTGGGCGTGGCGTTCGTTGACCCTCCGTACGCACTGGCGCTACCGTCCGTGGAACACGTTCTCGGCCTGCTGGCGCGGCGTCTCGCCGACGGGGCGGTCGTCGTCCTGCACCGCAGGGCCGGCAGCGGTGAGGTCGCTCCGCCGCCGGGGCTGGAGGTTGTGGACAGGCGGCGCTACGGCGACGCAGAGGTGACGAGGCTGGTGAAGGAGTAACGGTGACCACGGCACTCGTGCCCGGCAGCTTCGATCCTCCCACGAACGGCCACATCGATGTGGTCGCACGGTGCGTCGCCATCTTTGATCGGGTGGTCGTCGGCGTGGTCGTCAACCCATCCAAGTCACCCCTGTTCAGCATCGAAGAGCGCAAGGAGATGCTGGTCGAAGCCTGTCCTTGGGATCGCGTCGAGATCACGGGCTTCGACGGCCTGCTCGTCGACTTCGCCACCCGGGTCGGTGCCGACGTCGTGGTCAAGGGCCTGCGCGCGATCACCGACTTCGACTACGAGCTGCAGCTCGCGCAAATGAACAGGCATCTCTCCGGGCTGATGACGATGTTCGTGGCCACCAAGCCCGAGTACGGATATCTCTCGTCCTCACTCGTCAAGGAGGTCGCCGCACTGGGAGGCACCGTCGAGGAACTGGTGCCGCCGATCGTGGCCAAGGCGCTCAATGGGAAGTTTCCCCATGGCCGATGAGCTCGACCTCCCCCGCCAGGACGAGGTACCGGTCCCGCCCCGCATGGGTGAGCTGCTCGAGCTCGTCGACGACCTGATCATCGCGGTCGAGGGTGCCCGGATGGTTCCACTGTCGGGCAACGTGATGCTCGACCGCGATCGGCTGCTCGACATGCTCTACCGGCTCCGCGACGACCTGCCTGAGGAGATGCGCGCCGCCAGGTGGATGGTCCGCGAGCGGGAGTCGTTCGTGGCTCGAACGAACGAAAAGGCGCGGGAGCTGCTCGAACGCGCCAAGCAGAGGTCGGACGAGTTGGTGACCGAGTCATACATCGTCAAGGAGGCGGTCGACGAGGCAAACGCCCTCGTGCGACAGGCCGAGGGCGAAGCCACCCGTATCCGGCTCGAGGCCGAGGATTACAGCGAGCAGGCCTTCGAGCAGACCGAAGGGGTGCTGGCCGACCTCCTGTCTCAGGTCCGCCGATTCCGCGGCGAGCTTCATCAGGCTCGTCATGACCCCCGTGGGGCCGGGGACTTCTGAGCACGCCGTGACCAAGGGAGCCTCGCCGTTCCGTCTTCCGGTGCCGGACCTCCTCGGAGAGGCCGGTCACCGCCGGGATGCGTTCGTGGATGCCTTGGTGGATTGGCGCCTCGAGCTGTCGCGGGTGGGTCCCGGCGTCCGGGGCGAGTTCACGCTGGAGGGCGCATCGGGCGGCATCCTCGTGCGGGGCAGGGTGGAGTCGACGGTGGCCCACACCTGCCACCGGTGTCTCACCGAATGGACCGAACTGGTCTCGCTCGGCCTCACCGAAGTGCTCGGACTCGAAGGAGATCCCGACGGATACCCCCTCGACGGAGAGATCGTCGACCTCGAACCGGTCATCAGGGACCTGATCCTGCTCAGCCTGCCGGTGGTGCCCACCTGCCGTCCCGACTGCCGGGGACTTTGCGCTCGCTGCGGAGGCGACTTGAATACGGGTTCTTGCCCGGGGCATGACGAGGAGATCGATTCCCCGTTTGCCTCGTTGCGTGACTTGTTGGAACCCTGACCGTAATCCCGAGTGTCGAAAAGGCTCGCTCATGGCCGTCCCGAAGAAGAAGATGTCCCGTTCCCGGACCCACCAGCGGGCTGCGCATTGGAAGGTGGACACTCCCCACACCCAGCCCTGCCCGCAGTGCAACGCCCCCAAGCTCGCGCATCGCGCGTGCCCGTCGTGCGGGACGTACAAGGGTCGGGAAGTCATTCCGTCCTGAGGCCGTCATGGCTCGCATAGCGCTCGACGCCATGGGCGGGGACCATGCTCCACAACAGACGGTGCTCGGTGCGATCGACGCCGTTGCCAGGGGGATCGACGTCGTCCTCGTCGGCGATAGCGACCAACTCGAGGCTCAGCTCGCCGATGTCGGAGCCGTCCTTCCCGTGGTCCATGCCCCCGAGTCGATCGGCATGGGGGAAGATCCCGCCGCTGCGGTGAGGGCAAAGAAGCAGTCGTCCGTGGCCGTGGCAGCCCGGCTCGTCGCCGATGGCGAAGCCGACGGGATGGTGTCCGCAGGATCGACCGGCGCGGCCATGGCGGCCGCCGCGATCGTGATCGGGAGGGTCGCCGGGGTGTCGCGGCCCGCCATCGCCACCATCTTTCCCCTCGGGATACCCACGGTCGTGCTCGACGCCGGGGCCAACATCGATGTGAAGCCGGAGCACCTCGTCCAGTTCGCGGTGATGGGGTCGCTGGTCGCCGAGGTCTACCTGGGTCGAACCGCTCCCACGGTCGGCCTTCTCAACATCGGCGAGGAGAGGGGCAAGGGACGCGATCTGGAGCGGGAGGCCTACGACCTGATCGCGGCCCGCGACGGCGTGCACTTCGTCGGCAATGTCGAAGGCCGGGACCTGGGCAAGGGGACGGCCGACGTCATCGTCACAGACGGCTTCACCGGCAATGTGCTCCTCAAGACGGCGGAGGGGACCGCCCGCGCCGTCGGCAGGTTCATCCTCGAAACGCTCGCCGGCGACGACGATCTCGCGGTCCAGCAGGCGGCCGCGGTGCTGCTGCCGTGGCTCATGGGGCTCCGGGAGCGTTTTGATCCGGAGGCGTACGGGGGCGCCCATCTGGTCGGGGTCAAGGGGACCGTCGTGATCGCCCACGGCTCGTCGAGCCGGGTCGCCGTCGCCAATGCTCTCGTGCTCGCCTCGGAGGGGGCCGAGCGCGGCCTGGTGGCGCGCATCGAGGCCGGCATCCGTGGGTGACTTGTGGCGTCGCGTCAGGGGTTGGTTTCGACACTCGGGTGCGGGTCCGTCGCCTCCCGCCGGTGCCTCTGCCGAAGAGCGGTCACTCGAGGCCGCTCTCGGCTACACGTTCCGTGATCGATCGCTGCTGAACCGAGCCCTCACCCACAGTTCGGCGACCGTCGAGGGAGCCGCTGCCGAGTCCAATGAGCGGCTCGAGTTCCTCGGTGATGCGGTGCTCGATCTCGTGGTCTCGGCCGTGCTCCACGAGGAGTGGGATCTGACCGAGGGCGAGATGAGCAAGGTCCGAGCGGCGGTCGTCAGCGAGTCGCCCCTTGCCACGGTTGCCAGGGAAGTTGGCCTTGACGTGGCACTCCGCCTCGGCAAGGGCGAGGACGCTTCCGGCGGCCGCGCCAAGGCCCCGATTCTGGCTGACGCCCTCGAAGCGGTCATTGGCGCGGCGTTTCTCGATGGCGGACTCAGTGCCGTTCGCAATATGGTGCTTCGGTACTGGGCGCCGATGATCCGAGACCGTGCGGTGACGCCCGGTGAACGCGACTACAAGACCCGCCTTCAGGAGATCCTCGCCAAGCAGGGCTCGATACCCGCCTATGACGCCGACGGATTTGGCCCGGATCATCAGCGCACCTACCGGTCGAAGGTGACGCTCGATGGGCGCGTATTGGGGACAGGCTCGGGATCTTCAAAGAAGCGAGCAGAACAGGACGCCGCCAGGGCGGCTCTCGAGGCACTCGGCGACGAGGATGCCTGAGCTCCCCGAGGTCGAGGCAACCCGGTCTCACCTCGTCCCGGTGCTCGAGGGGGCCACGATCATCGCTGCGCTGGTGCGCAGGCCTCGCATGGTGCGCCGGCAGGAACGGCCGGGTGACTTCGCCGATCGGATCACCGGTCGCCGGGTGGAGCATCTGCGGAGGCGAGGCAAGTTCCTCCTCGCCGGCCTCGAGGGCGATATCACCTGGGTCACCCATCTGGGGATGTCGGGGAGGCTGTCGGTTCACCGACATGGTGAGCCCGAGGTGGCTCACACCAACGTCGTGGTTGGCCTCGACCGCGGGGTAGAGGTGCGCATGGTCGACCCCCGCACCTTCGGCTTCGTCGCCGCCTTCACCCCCGACGAACTCGACGGCATGTTCAACGGTCGAATCGGACCCGATGCCCTCGACTCCCTCCCGAACACCCGCCGGCTCACCAGCGCCCTTGCGGGTCGCACCGCACCGATCAAGGCACTGCTCCTCGATCAGCGGATCGTTTCGGGACTCGGAAACATCTATGTCGACGAGATCCTCCATCGGGCACGGATCAGGCCCGACCGCCCCGGCGGCACGCTCCTCGCACAGGAGGTGAAGGCGATGCGGGCCGCCATCCGCCCCGTCCTCACCGCCGGCCTTCGCCACGGTGGCACCAGCCTCGGCGATCTCGCCTACCTCTTGCCCGACGGACGCGCCGGGGAGTACTCCCAACGCTTGACCGCCTACGGCAGGGAGGGCGAGCCGTGCCGTCGCTGCGGAGAGGTAATGGTGCGAACGGTGATTCGAGCAAGGAGCAGTTTCTGGTGCCCGGGGTGCCAGTCGTGAGGCGTCTTGCCGCCATGTGCCTGGTGGTGACCGCAGGCTGCTCGGGAGGCACCGCTCCGACCACGACCTCGGCGGCTCCGAGGTCGGCTGCGATCGACTACGCCGCTTCGGCCGATCGTGCCCTCGACGGCACCAGGTTCGCGGACGTCCCGGTCGGCATTGTTGCCGACGTCGTCGTCGGCGTTTGCACCTCATCCGACCCGACGGATGCGGCGATCGCAGCGGCGATCGGTGCGGTCGATGCACCTGCCGGTCCTGCCGTCGACGACGCCATCCTCATCGAGGTCCTCACCGAGGGGGTCCGCGAGGTGTGCCCCGATCGCGCCGGGGCATCGGCGCTCATTGCTGCGTACCTGGCGGCGGTCCACGACGCCATCACCTCCACCGATGCGATGGCGACGATCGACGACGACGCCGTCCTGACCGCGGGCCCGGTCGCCTGCAACCTCCTGGACCGCAATCAGGGGGCCGAGTCGGCCCTGCTCGGCGTGATGGCGACCCTGTTCGGCGTCGAGGCCGACGCGATCGAGGGCATCGATGCCGAACTCACCGGTTCCCAGGGTGTGATTGCCGGAGCAGCGCTCGGAGCCGCCGTCGCCTACCTGTGCAGCAGCCACCAGGCAGAGGTGGCCGCGTACCTGCAGAGCCTCGGCTCCTGAGCTCACAGCTCACAGCTCACAGCTCACAGCTCTCCTAACTACACCCCTGTGATTCCGGTCTGATAGCCTGAGAGTACCCGTGCATCTCAAGACGCTTTCGCTGGTCGGCTTCAAGTCCTTCGCCGACAGGACGAGGATCGAGTGCGAGCCGGGGGTGACGGTCGTCGTCGGCCCCAACGGCTCGGGCAAATCGAATCTCGTCGACGCGATCGCGTGGGTCATGGGTACCCAGGCCACCAGCTCGCTGCGCACCGAGCGCATGGAGGACGTGATCTTCGCCGGCACCGCAGTGCGCCCCGCCCTAGGGCGCGCCGAGGTGTCGCTCACGTTCGAAAACACCGCGGGCGAACTGGCCTTGGACATGGCGGACATCACCATCACCAGGAGGCTGTTGCGGGATGGGACCAGCGAGTATGAGATCAATGGAACCCCGTGCCGACTGCTCGACATCCAGGAGCTACTGAGCGACAGCGGCGTCGGGCGTCACCAGCACGTCATCGTCGGCCAGGGGCGTGTGGACGGGGTCCTCAACGCCGGGCCCGAGGAGCACAGAGCCGTCATCGAAGAGGCGGCAGGCGTCGTCAAGCATCGCGCTAGGCGGGATCGCGCCATCCGCCGCCTCGAGGCGACCGCGGTGGACCTCGAACGCCTCAAGGAAATGCATGCCGACCAGGAGCGCCGTCTGCGACCGCTGCGTCGGCAGGCAAGCGCCGCGGCTCGTCACGATGCGGTGCGTGCCGAATGGCGGGCGGTGCGGCTCTGGGTGGGTGGCGAACGACTGCGGACGGTGCGCGCTCGCCTCGATCAACTGCACCGAGATCAGGCAGGATCGAAAGGTTCTCTCGAGACATGGCTGGCCGAACGAGAGTCGATCTCGGCGGCTCTGGCCGGCCTCCAGGCAGCGGCGGGTGAGACCGGAGAAGCACTCGACCGCGACACGGCCGCCGCGGCGCGACTCGAGACGGCGGCAGAGCGCCTCCACAGCATCGCCCTCGTTGCGCGCGAGCGCCGCTCCAGCTTGGAACGGAGCGTTCTCGACGTGGACGAGCGGAGGCACGATCTCACGAAGGAACACGATGATCTCGCGGTGCGACTCGGAAGGACCGTCACCGAGGAGTCGGCGGCCACCGAAGCGGCGGAGCGCGCCGAAATCGCTCTGAGATCGCTCGACGACGAGGAGCGATCCCTGGCCGACGCCGACCGGCTCCCCACTGAAGGCATGGTCGCCTCTCTGCGTGGGGATCTCGCCGCCCTCGACGCCGCCGCAAGCCGCGATGAACGCGAGCGCTCGGATCTGATCCGGCGGCGCGGGGCGGTCGCCACCCTCATCGCAGAAGAGAGCAGGGACGCGCAACGGCTTCAGGTCGAGCTCGCCGAAGCGGTTGCAGGGGCCGCCAAGGCGATGGCTGCTCGCGACAGGGCAGCCGCCGCTGCCGATCGGGATCGTGCCGAGGCACTGGCCGCGGATGAAGCACACCGACGCGCCGAGACCGCGTCCGCCGCCGCCGGCGCCCGCGTCGAGGCACTCGAGGCGGCGCGTGCAGGGCTTGCCGACGCCGAGACCCGGGACATGGCGGCGGCGATCGAGGGAGTCGTCGGAACGATCGCCGCTGCCCTCGACGCGCCGGCACATCTCGCGCCAGCGGTGGCCGCCGCACTCGGGCCATGGGCCGAGGCTTTCGTCACCCGCGACCGGGGTGGCGTGGCGGCCGCGGCTTCTGCCATCAAATCACAGGGACGTGGCGGAGTGGCCTTTGTCTCCGCCGTGGGCGATGGCTCGGTGCCGGCTCGGGCGGTTGCCTTTGCCAGCGGCGCCGAAGCGCTCGTAGATCGCCTGGGGAGGGGCGCCGACGGATCGTTGGCGGCGTCGCTTCTCGGAGACGTGGTCCTCGTCGAAGGGTGGTCCCAGGGTCGGGCGATCGTCGCCGGCCATCCCGACGTTCGGGTCGTGACGCCGGAGGGTGACCTCATCACCGCCGTGGGCGTCGTTGCCGGGTATCCGGAGGGCACCGGGCCGGTGGCAATCGAGGCTGCTCGCGTCCTCGCCGAGCGTGCTTCGACCGAGACCGCCCGTGCCATCAGTCGGCGCACCACTGCGAACCGTTCCCGTGACGCATCTGTGGCGGCACTGGAGCAGGCAGCGGCCTCGTTCGCCGTTGTGGACCGCCGCAAGGCTGCCATTGAAGAGACGCTCGGCCTGCTCGCCCGATCCCGTCAGGAGCACCAGGGCGAACTCGACCGGCTCGACGCCCGCGCTCGAGCGCTCGCCGCGGCGGGTGCAAGCCGGGGAGAACGGCTCTCCGGGCTGCGCGAGCGGCTCGACCAACTCGATGGCGAGGAAGCGGCCCGTCAGACGGCGTGGGACGACCTGAGCCGTCGCCGTCAAGAGGTCGCGTCCGGGCGCGACGAAGCGCGGCGGCGTCGTGAAGAGGCCACCGCCACGCTCGCCGCGGCGAGCGAGCGTCGTGTCCTCATCGAGCGCCGGCTCGCCGAGATCGAGGTGTTGCTGTCGGAGGACGGGCCCCGCGTCGATCGCGACGGCGTCGCCCGTCTGGAGATCACCGAGGCCCGGGCACGACGCGCCGTGGAGATCGTGCGGACCCACATCGGTACCCTTCGTGAACGCCAGCGCGCCTTGCGAGCGCAGGCAGGCGATGCCGGTGCTCGCCTCGACGAGGCACGCTCTCGTCGTGAGGCGCTCGGAAACCAGATTGAAGCTGCACGCGAGTCGCTCTCGGCGATGGCGGTCGAGATCGCCGAGTTGACGGTGCGCGAGGAGGCAGTCCTCGAAGGGCTGCGACGTGACGTCGACGCGCCCGAGGAAGAAGCTCTCGGCGCCCCTCGCCCAGAGGTGCCCGAGGGCATCGAGCCCGCAGCCCATCTCGACTCGCTGGCGGCAGCGCTCAAGCGATTGGGGCCGGTCAACCCGCTGGCGGCCGCCGAGTACACCGAATTGGCCGAGCAGGTCACCTTCATGGAGGGCCAACTCGCCGACCTCGAGGCATCTCGCGCGGAGATACGCAAGGTCATCAGAGCGCTCGACGATGAGATTGGACGCCTGTTCAGGGATGCATTCGAGGACATCGCCGGCAAGTTCTCCGAGAATTTCGCGGTCTTGTTCCCGGGCGGCATCGGTCGGCTCACGTTGACCGATCACGACGACGTGCTCTCCACCGGGGTCGACATCCATGCCCAGCCGATGGGCAAGAAGGTTGGGCGGCTCGCCTTGTTGTCGGGCGGAGAGCGATCGCTCGCCGCGTTGGCGTTCCTCTTCGCGGTGTTCCGGTGTCGCCCCAGCCCGTTCTACGTGCTCGACGAGGTCGAAGCGGCGCTCGACGACGCCAATCTGCGCCGTTTCATCAGGCTGATCGGGACGTTGCGCGGAACCTCGCAGCTGGTGGTCGTGACCCACCAGCAGCAGACCATGGAGGCGGCGGACGTTCTCTACGGTGTGACCATGGAACCGGGCGAATCCTCGCGGGTGCTCGCCAAACGCCTGAGCCGGGTGTGACCGCCGTCCTGATCGGCTTGCTCGTCGCCTCCCTCGGCCTCGTGGTCGGCGTCGCATACGTCCTGCGTCGTCGTCGGGCCGCCACCCGCCCGGTCGGCGTACTCGCTCCCACTCCGCCCCGGGTCACCAGATCGACCCTCACCGGTCGGATCTCATCCGTTCTTGGACGCGGCATCGACGATGCCTTCTGGTCGGATCTCGAGGACGCCCTCATCTCGGTGGACATGGGGGTGGCCACCGTCACCGCCGTCGTCGAACGGGTGCGTGCCTCCCGGCCGGCCGGACCGATTGAGGCCAGGGAGATCCTGCGCCGTGAGCTGATCGCCGCGTTTGGGGATCGGGACCGTTCGTTGCACCTGGGCAGTCCGCCGGCCATCGTCGTGGTCGTCGGAGTCAATGGGTCGGGCAAGACGACGAGCATCGCCAAGATCGCCGCCATGCTGCAGC
Organism: Acidimicrobiia bacterium; assembly: GCA_035286665.1. Classification (GTDB taxonomy): domain Bacteria; phylum Actinomycetota; class Acidimicrobiia; order Spongiisociales; family UBA11373; genus RBG-16-68-21. The sequence continues at coordinate 47,023 of DATECY010000087.1, read as the reverse complement.
GCGAGGGCCGCGGGGTGTTGATCGGAGCGGCGGATACCTTCAGGGCCGCGGCGGCCGAGCAGATCCAGGAGTGGGGGACCCGTCTCGGCATCGACGTGATCGCCGGGCAGGAGGGCGCCGACCCGGCATCGGTCGCCTTCGACGCGGTGTCGGCGGCGCGAGCCAGAGGTCGCGACGTCGTCATCGTCGACACCGCCGGCCGGCTCCATTCCAAGCGCAACCTGATGGAGGAGCTGGGCAAGGTGGTGCGGGTGTTGTCGCGCGGGCCGGGTCGAGTCGACGAGGTGCTGCTGGTGCTCGACGGCACCAGTGGTCAGAACGGCATCGTTCAGGCCCGTGCGTTCACCGCGGCGGTGGGCGTCACCGGTGTCGTGCTCTCCAAGCTCGACGGCACGGCTCGGGGAGGGATGGCGGTGGCGGTCGAGCAGGAGTTGGGGCTTCCGGTCAAGCTGATCGGAGTCGGCGAATCCGCCGACGACCTGCTTCACTTCTCTCCGGAGGTCTTCGTGGACTCGCTTCTGGAGGGCTCATGACCACCGAGGAGCTCGTCGCCGAGGCGCACTTGGCCGCCGAGCACGCCTACGCACCCTTCTCCCACTATCGGGTCGGTGCCGTTGTCGTCGATTCCGAGGGAAACCACTACACCGGCGCCAACGTGGAGAACAGTGCCTACGGCTCGGGAATGTGTGCCGAGGCAAGCGCGATCGCCCGTGCCGTCTCCTCGGGGGCTCGCAAGCTGGACACCGTGGTCGTGGCGTGCATCGACGCCACCGAACCCGGCTATCCCTGCGGCAACTGCAGACAGCTGATGGTCGAGTTTCGGGTGGACCGTGTGATCGTCGACCGCCCCGCCGGTCCGATCACCCACACGCTCGAAGAGCTGATCCCCCATGGGTTCCGGCTGAACCCGGAGTAGAGGCGGCGTGCCGGCGGCAGCAGGGAGCGTGCCGGCGCCTCCCGTCCTTCGGCCTTTTCCGGGAGTCTGACGGGCAACGGGTAACGGGATGGTCGACCTTCGCTTTCGGCCTTCTACGGAGAGGCGATGAGCGAAGAGCGATGGCTGGTTGAACCGCTCCTTGGGGGTGGCTGCAGGCTGGTGAAGGGGTGTGCGGCATTCCCCTTCACTTCCCGACGGCCTGCTCCGATAGCGCTGGTATGACCGTGCATACGCCCCCCGCGCCCGACTGGAAGGTCACCACCGGATACCGGGTGCTCGTGAAGATCGGCTGGGGCGTCACCGCGCTCGCCGTGTACCTTGCCGCGGCTGCCTCGATCCTCGGGGCGGTGCGCGTGTGGTGGATCGTCGCCGGACTCGCGGTGACGGCGATCCTCGTCGGCCTGCTCCTGCCGGAACCGGTGCCGCGCGAGATGATCACCGGGCACCGCAACCACATCGATTCGATGGGCCGGCACTAGCCCCTGGCGGCGAGCGCCTCGAGGAGCTTCGGCAGCACCTTGTGCACGTCGCCGACGACTCCGAGATCGGCGACGCCGAAGATCGGCGCCTCCTCGTCCTTGTTGACGGCGATGATCACGCCCGAGTCCTTCATCCCGACGAGGTGCTGCATCGCTCCGCTGATCCCGCACGCTATGTAGACCTTGGGCTTGACGGTCTTTCCCGTCTGGCCGACCTGCATCGAGTACGGCACCCAACCGGCGTCGACCACCGCTCTCGTCGCCCCCACGGCGGCGCCGAGGTGTCCTGCGATCTCCTCGACCATGTGGAAGTTCTCCGCAGAGCCCATGCCGCGACCCCCGCTCACGATCACGTCGGCCTCGGTCAGTTTGGGACCCTGTGACTCTTCGTCGTGACGGGAGACGACCGTTGCCGACCCGGCGTGACCGGTGTCGGGCACCGTGACCGTGACGACATCGGGCGCTCCGGCGGCGTCGGCTTGCGCCGCGAACGACTTGGGGCGGGCCACCACGAGTTTGGGCCCCGGGCCGGTGAAGGCCGTCTCGATCACCGTGGTGCCTCCGAAGATCTCGTTGTGGACCGTCACCGTGCCGTCCGGACCGACGACGACGTCGACGGCGTTGGAGAGCACTGGGCGTCCGATCCGTGCGCTCAGCCGCCCGGCGACGTCACGGTCGGTGGGGGTGAGGCCGAACAGCACGAGGTCGCCCTCTGCGACGAGTCCGGCCAGAGCCGCCGTCGCCGCCGCAGCGGGGAGGGCGTCGCCGGCGTCGAGGTGATGCACCACCGTCGCACCGTGCGCGCCGAGGGCAGCCCAGGCGGCATCACTGCCCCTGCCGACGTAGAACGCCGCGACGTCGCCGCCCAGTGATCGGCCTTTGGTCAACAGCTCGAGCGATATTGGCGCAGGGCCGCCGTCGACTTCTTCTGAGAAGACCCAGGTCGTCATGTCAGATCACCTTCGCCTGTTCGAGCAGCTTGACGATTTCGAGATGGGCCTCGCCTTCGTCTTGGATCTTGGTGCCGGCCGCCCGAGCTGCGCTAGGGCGCACGGCGGTGATGGTCTGGCCGGACCCCGGCAATCCGACCATTGCCGGGTCGAGGCCGAGTTCGGCGCAGGTGGGTTGGTCGACGGGCTTCTGCTTCGCCTGCATGATCCCCTTGAAGGTCGGGTAGCGCGGTTCGACGGCACCCGACGTCACGCTCACCAGCGCGGGGAGAGGAGCCGTGACCACGTCGTACCCGGTCGCCGTCTGCCTCTCTATGCGGAGTGCGCCGTCGGCGAGTTCTACCTTGCGGGCAAAGGTGAGGGCGGGCAATCCGAGGAACTCGGCGATCTGCTGGGGGACGACGCCGGCGTAGCCGTCGGTGGACTCCGTGCCGGTGATCACCAGGTCGACCTCCTCACGGGCGATGGCCGCGGCAAGGACCCGGGCGGTGACGAGCGCACCCGACCCGCGAAGGGCGGAGTCGTTGACCACGACCGCCTTGTCGGCCCCCATCGCTAGAGCCTGGCGGATGCCCTGAAGGTTTCCGGCAGGACTCATCGACACGAGGACCACCGTGCCATTGGTGGCTGCGGCGAGTTGCAGTCCGACTTCGATGCCGTAACGGTCGGTGTCGTCGAGTATCTGCTCGTCCGGCCGGACCACCAGGTGGGTGTTCGGGTCCAACTGGTACGGCGTGGCGGGATCCGGAATCTGCTTGACGCAGACCGCGATCTTCATGTCACTCCTTTGGCGCGTGCGGGGCGATGTTAGAAGGTGCGAGTGGGTCGCCGGTCGGTGGGGACCAGCAGCGGCTCCCGTCTCCCGTCTCCGGCCTCCTGCAAGAAGACCTGCGACCTGCGCCTGCTACTCGCTGCTCGCCAGCTCCGGGAGCAACGCGTCGAGCAGGGTCGCGAACCGCTCCTGTGCGGCATTCGCCGTCGCCGTCACCTCGGCGTGGCTCAGCGGCGTAGGGGAGATTCCCGCCGCCAGGTTGGTGACCAGGGAGATCCCGAGGACCTTGGCGCCCATGTGCCGGGCCGCGATCGCTTCGGGCACCGTCGACATGCCGACCAGGTCGGCACCGAGGCGCCGGGCCATCTGTACCTCGGCGGGGGTCTCGTACGAAGGCCCGAGGAACCAGGCATACACCCCTTCGCCGAGTGAAACGCCGACCCGATCGCCGATCGCCCGTGCTCGGGCGCGCAGGTCGGACGGGTACACCGTCGACATGTCGGGGAAACGGGGCCCGAGGCGATCGTCGTTGGCGCCGACGAGGGGATTGCGCGCCGTCAGGTTGAGGTGATCCTTGATCAGCACGAGGTCTCCTGGCGCCAACCCATCGCCGCATCCGCCGGCGGCGTTGGTGAGCACGACCGTCGTGCATCCGGACAGCACCGCGGTACGAACCGTGAACACGACATCGCCGAGATCCCATCCCTCGAAGGTGTGGACCCGACCGGCGAGGATCATGACGGGACCGTCGAGGTCCACGGAGTAGAGCGACCCGGCATGGCCCTCGACCCGGGGCACCGGAAAGCCGGGGATGTCGTCGTAGGGGATGCCGCGGACTCCGGGGAGGGCGCCGGCGTAGTCGCTGAGCCCCGAGCCGAGCACGACCGCCAGTCGATGACGGGGCCGTCCCGTCGCCTCGGCGATGGCGGCCCGGGCCTGCTCGATCGCTTCGTAACTCATCGAACCTCCTCGTGGACCAGGGGTGGCGCGTCGGCGCTGGTGTCGCCGATCTCGAATGCCCGGCCGGCGAGTGCGATCGCCTCGCCGAGATGGGCGTCGTCGTTGAAGCGAAGGACTGCCAGGGCGTCGCCGGCGTCGACCCTGTCCCCGATCTTGACCCCCACGGTGATACCGGCCCCCGGGTCGATGGTGTCCTCCATGGTCTCCCGCCCGGCGCCGAGGCGGGTGGCGGCGACGCCCAGGTCGAGGGCATCGCACCTGGTGACGAAACCCGCCGCCGCGGCGGTGAGCACCTGTTCCTTCCGGGCTGCGACGAGGCGACCCGGGTCCTCTATCACCGCAGGGTCGCCTCCCTGGGCGATGGCGACCTCCACGAACTTGGCGAGCGCCGCCCCCGAGGAGATCGATTCCGCGAGGAGCGTCCGGGCGATCGCGGTGTCGTCGGCCTGACCACCGAGTACGAGCATCTCGGCCCCGAGGGCATAGATCACCTCGATCAGGTCGTCGGGGCCCTCGCCGCGGAGCACGGCGACGGACTCGGCGATCTCCGATGCGTTGCCGATCTCCCGGCCGAGCGGTTGGTTCATGTCGGTCAGGTAGGCAACCGTGGTGGTGCCGTGGGCCTTGCCGATGCCCACCATCGTCTTCGCCAGCGTGCGGGCGCTGTCGAGATCCTTCATGAAGGCGCCCCGCCCCACCTTCACGTCGAGGACGAGGGCGTCGATCCCTTCGGCAAGCTTCTTCGACATGATCGAGGATGCGATCAGCGGGATCGAGGGGACCGTGCCGGTGGCGTCGCGCAGGGCGTAGATCTTGCGATCGGCCGGTGCGATCGTGGCGGATGCCCCTGCGAGCACCAGGCCGTGTCGTCCGAGCAGGGTGTGGAATTCGGTCGAGGTGAGATCGGTGCGGAAGCCGGGGATGGTCTCCAGCTTGTCGAGGGTGCCGCCGGTGTGGCCCAGCCCTCGGCCGGAGATCATCGGGACGGCGATCCCGCAGGCGGCGACCATCGGGGCGAGCGGAATGCTGACCTTGTCGCCGACCCCGCCGGTGGAGTGCTTGTCGATGACGGGAGCGCCGATGTCCGAGAAGTCCAGGATCTCGCCCGAGTGCAGCATCGCCTCGGTCCACGCGGCCAGTTCGTCAGGGTCGAGCCCGACGAGGAGCACCGCCATGAGCATCGCCGACATCTGATAGTTGGGGATGCGATCGGCGGTGTACTCGGCGATCAGCCAGCCGATCTCGTCCGCGCTCAGCGCCCCGCCGTCACGCTTGCGCTCGATCAACTCGACGAAGTTCATCGGCGCTTCATCCCGACGACTCGGTTGCCCTCCACCGCGATCCCCTCGGCGCGTAGCCGTCGAGCCTGTTCGACCTCTGACCCCGGGGCGAGCCGGCCGGCGGAGTTGACCACCCGCCACCAGGGGTGGCCGGTCGTCTCGGCGAGGAACCTGCCGACCGCCCGGGGCGCCTCCGGCCGTCCGGCCATGGCTGCGACCTCGCCATAGGTCACGACTTCGCCCGGCTCCAGTCGGTCGAGGACCTCGGCGATGCGATCGTCGAGGTCGGTCATGTCGTCCCGAAGAGGCGATCACCCATGTCGCCGAGACCGGGCCGGATGTAGAAGTGGTCGCTCAGGTCGCGGTCGAGCGAGGCGGCGACGATGCGGACGTCGGGATGTTCCCTCTCCATGCGAGCGACGCCCGCTGGTGCCACGACCACGCAGAGGCAGGTGATCGCCCGGGCGCCCGACTCCTTCGCCTTGGTCACCGCCCACGAGAGGGATCCGCCGGTGGCGAGCATCGGTTCGAGGATGAGCACCGTCGCCTCGGCGAGGTCCGGCGGCTTGAAGTAGTACTCGATGGGCTCGGCGGTCTCCTCGTTGCGCTGCACGCCGGCAAACCCCACCTTGACCGACGGGATCAGGTCGATGACGGCATCGAGCAGCCCGAGGCCGGCCCTGAGAACGGCGATGGCGACCACTTTCGAGGTCTGATACCCGGTCGTCTCCTCGAGTGGGGTGGCGATGGTCATCGTCTCGAGCGGCAGGTCGCGGGTCGCCTCCATCACCAGCGAATAGGTGAGGCGTCGCGCCGCGCTGCGGAACTCCTCCGGCTCCGTCGACTTGTCACGCAACACCGACAGGTAGTGCTTGGCGAGGGGGTGTTCGAGCACCGTGAGGTTCATGCCGCTCCGGGGTGAGGGTGAGCACAAGGGTACTTTCCCATCGCCCATCGCCCATCGCCCATCGCCCATCGCCCATCTTCGTAATTCGTAATTCGTAATTCGTAATTCGCAGGAGGGTGCCGTTGCCGGTTGCTCGTTCCTGGCACCGTTCTAGCGCGCATCGCGCATCGCGCATCGCGCATCGTGTAAAGCCCTCTCCCGACCACTGCCTGCCCCGCACCCCTACCCTCCCCGATATGTTCGAAGGCCTCACCGACCGGCTCGGTTCCGTGTTCACCGCGTTGCGCGGGAAGGGCCGTTTGTCCGAAGCGGACGTCGACGTCGCCCTGCGCGAGGTGCGCCTCGCTCTGCTCGAGGCCGACGTCAACGTCAAGGTCGCCAAGGCGTTGCTCGAGCGGGTGCGGACCAGGGCGGTCGGGGCGGAGGTGACCAAGAGCCTCACGCCTGCGCAGCAGGTCGTCAAGATCGTCCACGAGGAGCTCATCGTCACGCTCGGAGGTGAGACGGCGCCGCTGGCCCACGCGTCGAAGCCACCGCTCGTCATCCTGCTCGTCGGCCTCCAGGGGTCGGGCAAGACCACCACGGCCGCCAAACTGGCCCGGCGCCTCTCCGGCCAGGGGAAGCACCCCCTCCTGGTCGCCGCCGACCTGCAGCGCCCGGCCGCCATCGACCAATTGGAGGTCTTGGGGCGCAGGATCGGGGTACCCGTCTTCACCGACCGCGGCGGGAAGGCGCCGAAGCTCGTGAAGGCCGCTTTGAAGCAAGCGGCCGCGGCGGGACATGACGTGGTCATCGTGGACACCGCCGGCCGTCTCCAGGTCGACGAGGCGCTCATGGACGAGCTGGCGGAGATTCGCAGGGCCGCCGATCCCGACGAGGTCTTGCTGGTGGTCGACGCGATGACGGGTCAGGACGCAGTGAACGTGGCGTCAGGATTCCTCGAACGAGCGGACCTGACCGGCCTCGTCTTCTCGAAGCTCGATGGCGACGCCAGGGGAGGAGCGGCGATCTCCGCCAGGGAGGTGACCGGGCGGCCGATCAAGTTCGCCGGCATCGGCGAGAGCGTCGACGACCTCGAGGTGTTCCATCCGGATCGCATGGCGTCGAGGATTCTGGGAATGGGCGACGTCCTCACCCTGATCGAGAAGGCCGAGAGCGCCTGGGACGAACAGGCGGCTGCGACGGCCGCCGAGAAGATGAGAACGGCGTCTTTCACCCTCGATGACTTCCTCGAGCAGTTCCAGCAAGTGCGGCGGATGGGGTCGATGCGCCAACTGCTTGGTATGCTCCCGGGCGCTGCATCGGCCTTGCGACAGGTCGATGTGTCCGACAAGGACCTCGGCCGGGTAGAGGCGATCATCAGATCGATGACGCCCGCCGAGCGGCACGATCCCAAGATCATCGACGGGAGCCGCAAGCGTCGGATCGCCGGCGGGTCGGGAACGACGCCGCAGGACGTCAACGGCCTGCTGCGGAAGTTCGCAGAGACTCAGAAGCTGATGAAGGCCTTCACCGAAGGCCGAAGCCCGATACCGGGGCTGGAGTTGCCGGGTCGGGGACGGAACAGGAAGAGGTGACCGGATGGCGGTGAAGATCCGCCTGACGCGGATTGGCAAGAAGGCCCAGCCCTCCTATCGGGTGGTCGTCGCCGACGCGCGCGGGCCGCGTGACGGGAGATACATCGAGCAGATCGGGCGCTATGACCCTCGGCAGGAGCCGTCGGTCGTCGAGATCGACAACGAGCGTGCCTCGTATTGGATCTCTCAGGGAGCTCAGCCGTCGAGTCAGGTCAAGAAGTTGCTCGAGATCTCCGGTGCCATGAAGGCCCGGCCGGTGAAGGATTCGGAGGTCCACGTCGTCGGTGAGCTCGCCGAGACAGAGGCCGCCACGGGCGACGCCGGAGTGATCGCCGCCACGGCTGCAGTCGGCGAGGTCTTCGACCGCGCCCAAGACGTGGTGGCCGACACCGAGGACGCCGCGGGCGACGCCGCCGGGACGGAAGCAGTCGTCGAGGAAGAAGCATGAAAGGCTCAATCGTCCAGCGGGTGGTCGAGTACGTCACCAAAGAGATCGTCGAGGACGGCGACGCCGTTTCCGTGACGATCGTCGAGGATGGTCCCGACGAAGTCACCGCCGAGGTCAGGGCCGCCAAGCCGGACATGGGCCGTGTCATCGGCCGCAGGGGCCGGGTCGCCAAATCGATTCGGACGATCGCCCAGGCTGCCGCCGATGAAGAGGGCCTGCAGGCCAGGGTTGAATTCATCGACTGACTCCCCCCGGGTGATCGTGGGCCGGATCGGCCGGCCCAGGGGCGTTCGCGGCGAAGTCACCCTCGTCCCCGACAGCGACGATCCCGGGCGTTTCGCCCCGGGCGCTGAGATGGCGACCGATCGGGGCCGCACCCTTGTCGTACGATCGGCGTCTCCTTACCGCGATCGCGGCCTCTCCGTCCGATTCGAGGGCGTCGACGACCGCACTCAGGCAGAGGCCTTGCGCGGTTCGATCGTGAGCGTCTCCGCCGCCAACCGGCGCCCCCTCACCGACGGTGAGTTCTGGCCCGGCGACCTGGTCGGGCTCACCGCGGTCGCTGGGGACGGCGGCACACTGGGCGTGGTGACGGCCGTGGAGTTCGGGGTGGGGCAGGATCGGATCCTCGTGACCACACCCGATGAACGAACCGTGCTCGTCCCCTTCGTTCGGGAGCTCGTCGGCGACCCGAAGGACGGCAGGATCGAGATTCGAGACCCGGGCGGGCTGTTTCCGGGGGCCTAGGGGCCGACTTCCCCTATCGGCTGGCGGGGGTCCTTCGTACCGTGCCAGCAGCACATGAGGACGTCGGAGAGCGATCCCTCCGGCGGTTGGCCCCAGGAGGCACGATGGACCGAGACACCGCCGCCAGGTTCGTCGATCGAATCGTGAGACAGTTCGACGCGGGGGCGCTCCCGCTGGCGTTTGATCCGGCCAGCAACAGCGCCTCCACCTCGATCATCCATCGTGGATTCTCCGTGGAGATCGGCGTGGGACGCTGCGATCAGGGGAGCGTCGATCTCCTCGTGGGGATCGCCCTCGGTGCAGTGCCCGGTCGCGACCGTGATGCCTTCCTCTCCCAGCTGCTCCAGTGGAACCACTGCACCTCGGGGATCGGCCACTTCTCACTCGACGGAGACGGCACCGTCTGCATGGTGAGCCGTCATGGCCTCGAGGGACTCGACGCAGAGGGCCTCGCCGGGATCATCGGCGCGATGGTCACTGCCTCCCGAGGTGCCTTGGAGACGATGGCGCTCGCAGAGTTGTCCGCCGGGGTCACGGTCGAATAGAGGGTCGGTCTCTGCACCATTCGGACCGGTTCACGGCCCGACGAGGATCGTTCCTGTGACACCTGCCCCGGTCGATTCCCGTCGGAGAGTGCCGATCGGGGCAGTCACTCCATGCCCTCGAGACGCTCGATCAGGTCCACGACCCGGTTCGAGTATCCCCATTCGTTGTCGTACCAGGCGAGCACTTTGACGGTGCGTCCGTCCAGCACCCGGGTCGAGGGGGCGTCGAACACGCTCGAGTGCGAGTTGCCGATGATGTCGCTCGACACCAGTGGCGCCTCGGAGTACTCGACGATCCCTGCCATGGGACCGTCGGCAGCCGCCTTGACCGCAGCGTTGACCTCTTCGACGGTCACGTCGCGCAGCAGTTCCACGACGAGGTCGACCGTCGAGCCGTCTGGTACCGGAACCCGCATTGCCATCCCGTCGAGCTTCCCCTTGAGCTGGGGAAGGACTTCACCGACGGCCTTGGCGGCTCCGGTGGAGGTGGGGATGATGTTCTCGGTTGCCGCCCTGCTTCGCCGAAAGTCCTTGTGAGGGACGTCGGCGAGCCGCTGGTCGTTGGTGTAGGCATGCACGGTCGTCATCAGTCCGCGGGCGATTCCGAAGGAGTCGTCGAGGATCTTGGCGATGGGTGCGAGGCAGTTGGTCGTGCACGAGGCGTTGGACAACAGATGCACCTCGGGCCCCAGATCGTCGTCGTTGACCCCGAGGACGATGGTGGCGTCGAGCGGATCCTTCGACGGGACGGTGAGGATCACCCGCTTCGCTCCGGCCTCCAGATGCTTGCCGACCTTCGCCCGGTCGCGGAACACGCCGGTCGACTCGATGACCACGTCGACCTGCAGCTCCTTCCACGGCAGCTCCAAGGGGTCCTTGATGGTGAGCAGGTACGGCCGGTGACGACCGGCCACGAGGTGGCCGTCCTCGACGGTGACCGGCCCCGGGAACTCGCCCATGACGGTGTCGTACTTGAGCAGGTAGGCGGCCATCTCGTCGGATGCGAGGTCGTTGATGGCGACGATCTCGATGTCCGAGTCGGGCCGTTGGTTGATCACCCTGAAGACCGACCGGCCGATCCGGCCGAATCCATTGATGGCGACCTTCATGCGGTCACCTCCTCGAACGATGCGAGTTTCTCTATTGCGTCGACCACCCGGGCGGCGTAACCCCATCCGTTGTCGAACCAGGTCACGCATTTCAGGAGCGTCCCGCCGACGACCATGGTCGCCAACCCGTCCCACACGGCGGAGTGGGTGTTGCCTATGACGTCGCTGGAGACGATCGGGTCGTCGGTGTACTCGATCACCCGGGAACCCCTGGCGACCGCGGCGATGTGGGCGTTCACCGCCGCCTTGTCCACCGGCGTGGCGAGTGTGGCGACCATGTCGACGTTCGAGCCGTCGGAGACCGGCACGTTGAGGGCGATGCCGCTCAACTTTCCCGCGAATTGGGGCAATGCAGACTCGATGATCGCTGCAGACGTGGTCACCGACGGGATGATGTTCTCGGCGGCGGCGCGGCTGGTGCGGAGGTCGTCGCCGGGGACGTCCGCCAGGCGTTGCTCATTGGTGAAGGCATGGACGACCGTGAACATCGCCCTGACGAGACCGAAGCCGCCGTCGAGGGCGGTGAGGATCGGGCCGAGCGCGTTTGATGTGTTCGATCCCAGCGCCACCATCCGATCCTCCGAGCCGAGCAGGTGGTCGTTGGCCCCCATGATCACCGTGTCCATGTCCGCAGGATCCTCCGGTGTGGAAGCCAGCACGACTCGCTTCGCACCGGCGTCGAGATGCCGGCGGCAGTCGGCGGCAGTGCGGTGCTTGCGGGTCGCCTGCACGACGACGTCGACGCCGAGCGCGGCCCAGTCGACGTCACCGGGGTTCGGTTCGGAGCTCATGGGGATGCGACGGTCACCGACCACCAGGGAGCCGTCCTCGTAGGAGACATGGCCCGGGTAGCGGCCGAAGATAGTGTCGTATTCGAGGAGGTAGGCGAGGGCGCTGGGGTCGGCGACGTCGACGATGGCCGCCACTTCCAGGTCGCTGCGGTCCCGTACCTGTCGGAACACGTTGCGACCGATGCGGCCGAAGCCCATGAGGCCGATTCGGGTCGGCGCAGTCATGCGGTCCTTTCCTGCGTGATGAGCCCAGGGTACCTGGTGTCGGCGAGCAGCTCGGTTGGGCACTTCGCCCCTGTCAGCGCACCGACCTTCGGGCTACCGCGCTCTCAGCAGACCGAAAGGATTTCCATGCGCGCATCGGCGCGACGTGGTGGCACCCGCCTGGTTCTCGTCGTGGTGGCCATTGTGGTGGCGAGCTGCGACGCCGGGACCTCGGGAGGAGGGGGAGGCACGACCTCGGCGGTCACGACGGACGGGGCGATCATCACCACAACGGCCTCCGGTTCGACCTCGACGACGGCGGGGTCGGTGAAGACGACCACGACGATGACGGCGGCGATCGGCCCTAGCGGGGAACACGTGGCCTGGTTCGGCGGCTTCGGGTGCGGGGCGAGCGCGTTCGCCCCCGACCGCACCTGGTATCGGTTCAGGGAGGAATACGGGACCCTCGACACGGATCAGGTGATGGACGTCGTGGTGGGCGCAGACGAGACGGCATGGCTCGCCACATCGATCGGGGTCGAACAGGTGGCCGAAGGCGTCGTGACCGAAGTGCTCGACGAGGGGCTCGATGCCCTCGCCATCGACCCGGCGTCCGGCGACCTGTGGGGTGTCGCCTATCAGAAGGCGGTCCGGTACGACGGCGCCACATGGACGACGTATCCCTCGACTGGATTCGGCGAGGGCGACTACGTCGATCTCGTCCAGGACGTGACCGTCGACGGGGCCGGGCATCCGTGGGTGGCGACCACGTCGACCGTGGCGACGATGGACGGGGATGCGTGGACGTGGTGGGGGGCCGGTCACGGTTTTCCCGAGTCGCAGTACCCCTACTACCTGGAGTCGATCGTCGCCGGCCCCGACGGACGGATCTGGGTGTCCACCACCGATGGGGTGTTGGTGTTCGACGGTGATGGCTGGTCGCCGATGGACCCAGGGGTGGATCAACCAAAGCGGATCAGTGTGGCCGAGGACGGTCGGGTGTTCCTGGCTTCGTGGGCCGACGGTTTCGCCACCTACGACGGGGGAGCCTGGCGGGTGACGAGGCAGTCCGGTGATGGGCTGCCCACCGACCGGGTGAGGGCGGTCGAGGTCGACCTGCGCGGCCGGATGTGGGTGGGGACGTCCTGGGGGTTCAGTGTGGTCGATGGTGGCGTGTGGGCGAACTACACGATGGCGACGAGCGGTGTGGCGGGGAACTGCGTCGAGGCGCTGGCGATCCACGGCGGCGGCCCTGCGGAGATCCCGGAGGCGACGGCGCCCGTGACCGGGTCGCTCACCGGGACCATCACGACCGGTGGTGCTCCGCTCGCCGGCATCGACGTGGTGCTGTGCAGCGATCAGCCAAGCATCATCTACAGCGGTGCGACGCCATGCAGCGGGTATCCGTTCGAGAGCGTCGTGACCACCGATGCCGAGGGCAGATTCGCGTTCTCCGACGTCCCGATCGGTGACTACGACCTGGCCTGGAATGTCGACGAGACGACATGGAGCTCGTACATGGTCGGAGGCGAGATTCCCCAGGTGCGTGCCGGCCGCACGACGGAACTGGAGACCATCGACACCGAGAACGGCTGAGCGGCAACGAGTCAGTGTCGGGACCGTGACTAGCGTTGCCCGCTATGCCGTTCCCGGCACCCGACCGCGCCCTGGCGTCAGACCTGCTTCGGGGCAGGGGAGACGTCGACGGCCTCTTCACCGAGGCGGCGCGGTTGCGCGACGCCGGCAAGGGACGGACGGTCACCTACTCGCGCAAGGTGTTCGTCCCGCTCACGACGCTGTGCCGTGACACCTGTACCTACTGCACGTTCGCCAAGCCGCCCGGCGCCGGAGGCGAGTACCTGACGCCGGCCGAGGTGATGGAGATCGCCGCTGCCGGTGACGCTCATCGGTGCACCGAGGCGCTCTTCACGCTCGGTGATCGCCCTGAAGCGCGATGGCCCCAGGCAAGTGAGTTCCTCACCACTCACGGGTGTGCCACGACGATCGACTACGTGCGGATGAACACGGAGGCCGTGGTGGCTGCGACCGGCCTCTTCCCGCATGCCAATCCGGGTCTGATGAGCGATGCCGACCTGATCGCTCTTCGCCCCTCCAACCCGTCGATGGGGCTCATGCTCGAGAACGTGTCTCCCCGTCTCATGGAGCCGGGGATGCCCCATCACGGGTGCCCGGACAAGGATCCTGCGCGGCGTCTCGAGGTGATCAGGGCGGCCGGCCGTGTCAAGGTCCCCTTCACCACCGGAATCCTCGTGGGGATCGGTGAGACCGTCGACGAGGTGGTCGAAAGCCTGTTCGCACTCCGTGGTCTCTCGGACGAGACGGGGGCGGTCCAGGAGGTGATCGTCCAGAACTTCCGGGCGAAGGCCGACACCCCGAAGCGACGCGACGCCGAGCCGACCGTGCAGTACTTCGCCCGCGTCGTCGCCGCGGCGCGTTGGGTCCTCGGCCCAACGGCCAACCTCCAGGTGCCGCCCAACCTCACGGACCGCTTCGAGGTGTACCTCGACGCCGGCATCAACGACTGGGGAGGGGTGTCGCCGTTGACCATCGACTGGGTGAACCCCGAGGCCCCGTGGCCGCACCTCGACGAACTTCGCGCTCGCACCGAGGCCGCCGGTTTTCGCTTGATGCCCAGGCTCCCGGTATACCCGGAGTTCATCGACGAGAGATGGATCGACCCGAGGCTGCTCACGAAGGTGAGCGAGGCCGTCGACGACGAGGGGTACGCGCTCGCACCCCAGAGGGAGGCCGCATGATCACGTTCCTCAGGCTTCGACCCACGGCCGCGGTCACCGGGGTGTGGGCGGCGACCCGGCGTCGCGAGGGCACGACGGCCCTCGAGCTCGAGGGCGTGACCGCCGACGACGTCGCCGGTTCGCTCGCCGGAGGCGTGCTGCCGGTCGGGGCCGGCGTCGGCGAGGCCGACCCGGCAGCCTGGGTGGTCGACCCCGAGACTGCGCTCGCCCTCGGACGCCGCGGCATCCCCGGATGGAGGCTCACGGTGGTCGACACCGGGCACGAGGAGTCGGTGCTCGATGCGATCGCCCGTACCGGGGCGGCCTACGTGCGTACCGGGCGGAGCCGGGTGGCGGCGATGGCCGACCTGGCCTCCATGCCGGGACTCGACACCGTCGTGTCCGTGTTCGTCGATTCGGTCGACGATGCCGTGACGGCGGTGGGCGCCGGTGCCGGCGATCTGATCCTGAGGGACTGGGATACCGAGAGCATCGGCCAACTCCGCGACACGATCCAAGCCGAGCTCGTCGAGCGGACGGCCCTGCCGGTGGGGCTCTCGGTCGACGCGGCGAGAGACGAGTTGCCGGCGGACGTCTTCACCGCGTGGCTCGGGCTGGTCGACGGTTCGGGCGTCGCCCGGCCGCGGTACTCGTGGGCACCGGGGAAGGACGAACGGGCGCCGGTGCCGCAGAGGCGCCTCTCGGCCGATTGGGCCGATGCCTGGTGGTCGTCACGGCCTGCCCCCGAGGGTCTCGGCCACCTCGATCCCGCTCTGCGCGGCATCCTCGAACGTTCCCTCGCCGGTGCCCCGCCGACTCACGACGAGATCGAACGGCTGTTCCTTTCTCGGGGGGATGAGGTCGACGCCATCGCGTCCGTTGCCGACGATCTGCGTCGCCGAGCCAACGGCGACACGGTCACCTATGTCGTCAACCGCAACATCAACTACACCAACCAGTGCTACTTCCGTTGCGGCTTCTGTGCCTTCTCCAAGGGCCCGCGCAGTCTCAGCCTCCGTGGCGACCCCTACCTGCTGGAGGTCCACGAGGTGGTCTTCCGCACCAAGGAGGCTTGGGAGTTGGGGGCGACAGAGGTGTGCCTCCAGGGAGGAATCCATCCCGATTTCACCGGCGATTTCTACGTGTCCGTGCTGGAGGCGATCAAGGAGGCGGTACCGAACATCCACGTTCACGGGTTCACACCGCTGGAGGTCTGGCAGGGTGCCGAGACGCTCGGATCGAGCGTGTCGGACTTCCTCGCCAGGCTCAAGGCGGCAGGCCTGGGGACGCTCCCGGGGACGGCTGCGGAGGTCCTCGACGACGCGGTGCGCCGGCATCTCTGCCCCGACAAGATCACCACGTCCCAGTGGTCCCGGGTGATGGTGATCGCCCACGAAATGGGTCTGCGATCGACCTCCACGATGATGTTCGGGCACATCGATTCGCCGGCCGCGTGGGCCAATCACTACGAGGTGCTGCGCGCCATCCAACGCCGAACCGGAGGTTTCACCGAGTTCGTGCCACTGCCGTTCGTGCACATGGGCGCACCCATCTACCTGAGGGGCAAGGCGCGGCCCGGTCCCACCTGGGACGAGGTCGTGCTCGTCCATGCCGTGGCCCGCATCGCATTCGACGGCCTCATCCCCAACATCCAGGCCTCATGGGTGAAGCTGGGGCTGGGGGGCGTGGCGGCCCTGCTGCGCGCCGGGTGCAACGACCTGGGCGGGACGCTCATGAACGAGAACATCTCGCGTGCTGCAGGGGCGTCCCACGGACAGGGCTCCACGCCCGAGGAGTTGGAGGCTGCGATCAGAGCCGCCGGTCGAGTGCCGATGCGTCGCACGACGCTGTATCAGGCACTGGAGCGTGCCGACTAGCCGGGCGGAACGATCGGGTCGATCCGCTCGCCGAGGTCGGTGACCCGGTGGCGAATGGTGACCGTCACGTCACCGAGCGTCTCGAATCCGGGTCCGGTCAGTGGCTCGAGCGACGCGGCGTCGCCGCGAGCGATGACGGTCAGCTCGAGTAGCCACGGGACGCCGTCGGCGAGCCAGTAGCTGAAGGCGTCGACGGTGGCGCCGTCGAGCACCGCCCCCAGTGCGGCCTCCAAGCCGGGGAGATCCGACCGGTAGCCGAACGCGTCGATTCCGTCCACCGGGTGCGAGGCCGGTGCCTCGACGACCGCCGTTGTGAGTCCGGCGTCGCGAGCGTCGAGCGGCCACGGCGGGCAGAGCGTGAGGAGCGACCGCTCGGCGAGATTGCCGCCGACGAGATGGGATTCGTCGGCGGCGTTGGGCCGTGCCCAGAGCACGAGGTCCACCGAGATGAGTTCGAGTCTCTTCTCCCCGGCCGGCGTCAGCAGGTGGAGGGAGCAGGACAAGTCATTCCCCGAAACCGATCCGGTCGCCTCGACGCGGTATCGCCTCCCGCCGGCGTCGACCGAGATGGTGGTCTCGAACCGGTGGTCGGGCGCGTCGGGCCGCGGCGGATCGGGCACGCCGGTGATGAGGGTCGAGATCACTCGATCGCCGAGCTCGTCCGCGAGGTACTGGAGTGCAACCCGTGTGTCCGCCTCATCGGCGCGGGCGTACGAGGCCCATACGACGATCCGGCCGAGGCGGAACACCACGGCGGTCTCGTGGGCGGTGCCCTCACCACTCAGGTCGAGTCCGATGGCCTCCTCGCCGACGGCGATGGGAAATTCGGCGACGCGAACGGCTCCGATCTCGGGTGCATGGGTTCCGCCCCTTCCCTTGAACGCATCACCGGCGAAGTCGAGCAGGTATCCGTGGGCGGCGTCGGCGTCCGAAAGGACGTCGATCCACACATATGCGGTGGCGTCGGTCTGGGGATACGTCCCGGCCGCTCCGAGCAGACGTCCGAATCGGACGAGGTCGGATGCCTCGTCATCGGGGTCGAGGGTTGAGCGGGTGAGGAGATCGGCGTTCGACATCGGTTCGGTGACCGCGCTCGCCGACTCTGCCATTCCGCCGCTGCCGGTGGGGAGCATCGCCTCGACGTCGGCAAGGGTGATCGGGCGGGCGGTGACGTCGGGGAGGAACGCCGTCACCGGCGCAGGGGCGGCGGTGGTCGTCGTGGTGGTGACGATCCCGGTCGTCCCGGCCTCCTCCGGTGCCATGCCCGGCTCGGCGGCGCACGCGCCCAGGAGAGCCCCCGCCATGGCGAGTGTCACCGCGCGAGCGCGGAACCTCGATTCCCACCTCGACTCCATGAGGAATGTGTCGGAAGGTCCCTGGAGTCCCTTGAGGTGAGCGCAGCGGCCGCTCGGACGAGCATGCAATCACCCCTGGCGGTGCAGCGAGCCCGCGCCGACCCATCCCTCGTGCCCGTCTCCGGTCGACACGTGTGCCCACGCGCCGACCTCTCGCTTGCACAGGTACCAGGAGCCGGGGCGGAGTCGGGCGACGGTCCTCGTGTGGTCGATGAGATCGAAGACCTCCACCTCGGCGAGCACGTAACACCAGTAGGGGCCGGTCACCGGCGCTTCGGGCGGGGGAGGCGACGGCACCGGCTCCGACCTCACCCACGGCGATGTCGTCGCGGCCGTGGCGCGGGCGGCGGCGGCGCGGGCAGGCCGTTGCTCGTCGACCGCATGACGGTCCTCCTCGGCATCGTGCGGTCGACCTGTGGCGCCGTCGCGGCGCGAACGGTCGGGGCTGAGGAGTCCGCCGAGCACGAAGCCGACCCCGGCCGCGCCGATCGCCGAGAGTGTCAGGGTCGGGTACGACAGTTGCAGCCGCCCGAACTCCTGTCCGAGGACGGCGGCTCCCACCCCGGTGAACACGCCCCCGCCCGCAGCGGCGAAGCGCGACCAGCGGCGCCGGGACGCCACGGCGCCCAGGAGGCCGGTCAAGCCGCCCAGGGTGAGTCCCGCTGCGGTGAGGCCGGTGAGGGTGGCGAACGGGGAGCGCCCAGATATGCGCAGCCACCCTTGGGCGACGCATCCGTCGGTCGTTCCACGCACCGCGAACAGGCCCACACCGTACGGGCTGACCTCGTCGAGATCGATCGTGGCCGAGAACTCCAACGATCCGGGCCGATAGGTCGTCGACCCGCTGTCCACCTGAACCGGTCCGATGATCAGGTGGACCGTTGCGCTGTCGGTGGGCTCGGCCGCGGTGCCGGCGAACACCAGCGTGTCGGTGGCGGACAACTCGAGAGGGCTGGAAAGCGAGTCGATCCGATCGATGTCGACGCCGTTGAGGGTCACGGTGCAATCACCTTCGACCGCAGCGACGGCAGCTGCCGCACCCGACGAGGTCAGGACGAAGGCGATCCCGGCAACGAGCGCGAGCCGGGCGGCTGTCGAGCGCATGCGGCGACGATACCAAGGGGCAGACCGGGGGAGGGCGATACGCTGCCCTCATGCGGTTCTCCGTGGTCACGTTGTTCCCCGAGTTCTTCGCTGGCGCGCTCGGCGTCAGCATCGTCGGCCGTGCGATCGGGGAGGGGCTCATCGAGGTGGATCTCGTGGACCTGAGAAGCCACGGCCTCGGCCGGCATCGACAGGTGGATGATTCTCCGTTCGGTGGGGGTCCGGGGATGGTGATGATGGTGGAGCCGATCGCATCGGCGCTGGAGCCACTTGCCGCCAGCCACCGGGTCCTGCTCACGCCGGTGGGAGTGCCGCTGCATCAGCGAATGTTGGATCGGTGGGCGGGTCTCGAGTGGCTGACGCTCGTCTGCGGACGGTTTGAGGGGGTCGACGAGCGGGTGGGGGAGCATCTCGTCGACGAGCAGGTGTCCCTCGGTGATTTCGTCCTCGCAGGAGGCGAAGCTGCGGCCGCCGCCGTGATCGAGGGTGTTGCCCGGCTGATTCCCGGCGTCGTCGGCAATCCCGGTTCGACCGAGGCCGAGAGCTTTCGCGAAGGGCTCCTTGCCGAGTCTCAGTACACCCGGCCCGCAGAGTTCCGGGGTTGGAAGGTGCCAGACGTCTTGCTGTCGGGGGATCACGGCAAGGTCGCGGAGTGGCGACACGCCGAGCGGCTGCGTCGGACCAGGGAGCGGCGCCCCGACCTTCTCGGGGATTTCTCCGACGATCTTGGACCCGGCTAGAATTCGCCGCCGCCGGACGTCCGTCCGCGACCCGTCCGGAGGTCATTTCGATGAACAAACTCGATCACGTCGAGGGCGCCTATCTGCGCGACGACATTCCCGACTTCGGGCCCGGCGACACCGTCAAGGTCAATGTCCGTGTCGTCGAGGGCGGCCGTGAGCGCGTGCAGGCCTTCGAAGGCAACGTCATCGCCCGCAACGGCGGCGGCCTCAACGCCAGCTTCACCGTTCGGAAGATCTCCTTCGGGGTGGGGGTCGAGCGCATCTTCCCCGTCCACGCCCCGATCATCTCGTCGATCGAAGTGACCAGGAAGGGCCTGGTCCGTCGCGCCAAGCTGTACTACCTGCGCGACCGGGTCGGGTCGAAGGCGACCCGCATAAAGGAGAAGCGGAATCGCTGAAGAAGCTTCCGACTTCTGGCCTCGGCAAGATCATCGGTGACTGTGACCAGTGTGCAGCCGGTGGCTCCCTTGCGCCGCTTGGCTCGCACTTCCCGGTATCGTCTCCCCTCGTGACTTCCGGCCCCTTCGACGACGATCCCGCCGCGCCCGCCTTCGACACCGCCGACGATGGGGTGTCTGATCCGTTCGACACGGGTGACCCCGACCTCGATCGTCTCCGGGCAACCGCCCAGGAGCAGGGCGAGAAGGCGGATGCCGTACGCTCGTTCTGGAAGGAGCTCCCGTTCCTCATCGTCGTCGCCCTCGTGGTGGCGGTCATCATCAAGACGTTCCTCATCCAGGCCTTCTTCATCCCGTCGGCATCGATGCACGACACGCTCCTCGAGGGAGACCGCGTCATGGTGAACAAGCTCGCCTATCGCTTCGGCGAGCCCCACCGCGGCGACGTCATCGTCTTCGACTCACCGCTCGTCGCCCACGACCAGACCGAGTCGTTCCTGGGAAGGGTCGTCCGCAACGTCGGGGAGGCCCTCGGGCTGTCCACTCCCGAGTCCGCTCTCATCAAGCGGGTGATCGCCCTTGGAGGCGAAACCATCGAGATCAAGGGCAATCGGATATACATCGACGGTGTTGCCATCGACGAGCCCTACCTGACCCGCCCCGTGAACATGGATGCCTTCGGGCCGCTGACGATCCCGCAGGGCTACGTGTTCGTCATGGGGGACAACCGCAATCAGTCCGAGGACGGGCGCGTGTTCGGGCCGATACCCGACTCGGACATCATCGGCAGAGCGTTCGTCCGGGTGTGGCCGCCGGGTCGATGGGGTGGGCTCTAATAGGCGTCAAGTGGCCAGGAGCACGAGGACGGTGTCCGGTCGTGCGCCGTGCATCTGGGGACCGGTGTCGCATGCCCGTGATATCTCATCGCCATGCCCCTGACGCGTCGCATCCGCCCGTGGGTAACATTCGCGCTCACGCCCGGTCGGATCACCGGGGCGTCAGGAGACCACGATGAGCGAAGAGGATCTCGAGCGGTACGAGTCCGACGTCGAACTCCAGATCTATCGGGAGTATCGGGACGTACTCCCGATGTTCCGCTTCGTCATCGAGACCGAACGACGGTTCTACCTCGCCAACCGCGTGGATCTCAACACCCGCGAAGGCAACGGTTCGGTCTTCTTCGAGATCCTGCTCGAGGACGCTTGGGTGTGGGACATGTACCGGCCCGCCCGGTTCCTCAAGAAGGTTCGGGTGCTCACCTTCCGCGACGTCAACGTCGAGGAACTGGAGCATCCGGAGTTCAAGCCGCCCGAGCCAGGCGACATCTAGGGGCGGTCGGTGAGGCGGTTGCCCTCCGGTTCCTGATCCGACGCGGGGCTCGGCCGATCGCACGGAACCTCCCCTCCGGCCGCGGCGAGATCGACCTGCTCGTTCGCGTCGACGGCATCGTTGCGGCCGTCGAGGTCAAGACGAGGGTCGGCGAGGATCCTGCCGACCAGATCACCCAGGAGAAGCGCCGCCGCATGCGAGCGGCTGCCGATGGTGTCCGCCCCCGCCCCGACAGGGTCGACCTCGTCACGGTCCGGTTCGATTCCGGCGGGGCGACGGTGCGGTGGATCAGGGGCGTCCTCTAGCAGTAGTCCTTCCGGTGGCCGTGGCGCCGGCGTTGCTCGAGGAACCAGCATGCCCGATGCCAGTGTCGCCGCAGGTCCGGGTGGTCGTCGGGCACGACGACGAGGTGGCCTTCTCCCGACTCTATGAAGCCGTCGCATCCCGGGCACACGTATCGTTTGCGCGCCGCGTACGGTTGTACGACCGTCACCGTTTCGGTATCACGCCCTCGTGGGGCCTCGGAACGGGTCACCGGCCGGAGAGCATCGCCCACAGCACGAGGCCGAGAGCGACCACGATGGTCGCCGCCACGATGTACACGTCGCCGGGGCGCGTGCGCTGGTGCCGGAACGGGTCGAAGCCCACGGCCGGCATGGTAGGAGCCACCACTTGGCGGGCGGTAGTGTGCCCTTCATGTTCCAGGTCCGCGACGAGGGGCCCGTCCGGTGGCTGATCATCGACAACCCCGCTCACCGCAACGCCGTGCCGTTCGACCAGTGGGAGCGGCTTGCGGAGTTGCTTGCCGATTTCGGGACCTCTGACGCTCGTGTGCTCGTGATCCGTGGAGCCGGAGAGGACTTCTGCTCGGGCGCCGACCTGGGGAGTTCGTTTTCGCCCGGGTCCGTCGCCTCCGGCTATCAGGTGATGGCCCATGTCGGTCGCGCCGCCGAGGTGCTTCACTCTCTGACGAAACCGACGATCGCCGCCGTCGACGGTGTCGCAGTCGGCGCGGGGATGAACCTGGCACTCGGCTGTGACCTGGTCGTGGCCACCGAGCGGGCACGGTTTTCGGAGATCTTCGTGAAGCGCGGTTTGACGATCGACTTCGGTGGCACCTGGCTCCTCCCGCGCAGGGTGGGGATGGCCAGGGCAAAGGAGCTCGCCCTCACCGGTCGGGTGCTCGACGCCGCCGAGGCAGAGCGGATCGGGATCGTCGGCAGGGTCGTGCCGGTCGATCGGCTCCGTGACGAGGTGTCGCTGCTCGCCGCGGAACTCGCCGCGGGGGCTCCGCTGGCACAGCGGTTCATCAAGGCAGGACTCGATCGGGCGTTCGAGATGGCGTTCGGCGAGGCGCTCGCCTACGAGCAGCGCTCCCAGGCGCTGCTGCTGGCGTCCGAGGACGTGATCGAGGGTGTGGCCGCGTTCGTGCAGAAACGGGTTCCGGAATTCAAGGGACGGTGATGCGTCTGCTCCGGCCGCCTCGCCCCGACACCGCCTCTGTGCGCCCGCTCTGAGAGGGCGCGCCGATAGGCGCGGACTCGGCGGTTGGGGCTGGGGGCCCCAATCGCACCGCGATGAGGCCTCCGGCCGAAGAGCCTTCAGCTGAGAGGGCCCGCCTATTGGCGGACGCCCTGAGCAGCTCGCGTCACACCCCGGCCATACCTTGGCACCATGTTCGCGTCTGTCACCTCCGCAGCTCTCGTCGGCGTCGAGCCGAGTCCGATCCGCGTCGAAGTCCACGTTTCGGGCAGGACGAGAGGCTTCACCATCGTCGGGTTGCCCGATGCCGCGGTGCGCGAGGCTCGGGAACGGGTTCGGTCGGCCATCGCCTCGTCCGGCCACGAGTTTCCCGCCCGTTGGGTGACGGTGAACCTGGCGCCTGCCGACGTGCCGAAGGTCGGCTCCGCCTACGACCTCCCGATTGCTCTCGGCGTGCTTGCCGCCTCGGGTGAGGTGCTCCACGCCGTGACCGACGTCGTGGCGATCGGCGAGCTCGCACTCGACGGCACCGTGCGGTCTGCGAGGGGTGGCCTCGCCGCCGGCATCGTGGCGCGTCGGAGCGAATCGATGTGCCTCGTCGCCCGGGACGGAGTCACCGAGGCCGCTCTCTCGCGGGCAGACGTGCGCGGTGTGCGCAGCCTGGCGCACGCGGTAGCGGTGGCTCTCGGAGAGGACCACGGAGAGTCGGGTGGCCTCGAGGCTGCCGTTCCGGGTCCCCCGGCAGCAGACCTCGCCTCGGTGCGGGGTCAGGCGGTTGCACGGCGCGCCCTCGAAGTGGCCGCCGCCGGCGGTCACCACCTCATGTTCGTGGGCCCGCCGGGGGCAGGCAAGACCATGCTCGCCAGAGCGCTTCCCGGCGTGCTTCCCGATCTTTCCCCGAGCGAAGCGCTGGAGGTCGCCCAGGCTCACGCCGCTGCCGGACGGCCGCCTGCCGTCGGGCCACGGCCGCCGTTCCGCAGCCCCCACCACAGTGCCACCGCGGCGGCAATCCTTGGTGGCGGCTCGGGTGTGCCCGTCCCCGGGGAACTCACGCTCGCCGATCGAGGCGTCCTCTTCCTCGATGAACTCGCCGAATTCCCGGTGCACCTCCTCGACACCCTTCGGCAACCGATCGAAGAGGGCCGGGTCCACATTGCTCGTAAGGGTGTCTCCGTCAGCTTCCCGTGCCGGGTCCAATTGGTGGCGGCGACCAACCCCTGCCCGTGCGGCTACCGGGGTGACGACCGAACGCCGTGCCGATGCTCTTCGGGGATGGTGGACCGGTACCGAGCCCGCCTGTCCGGCCCGTTGCTCGACCGCTTCGACATGCGAGTCGCCGTGCCCCGAGTGGAGGTGGACGAGCTCCTCGGACCGCAGGGCGAGGCGTCGGTGGTGGTGCGTACCCGGGTGGAGTCGGCGCGCCGCGCCCAGGCACAACGGGGTGCGCTCAATCGCACACTCTCGCGTGACGATCTCGATCGTCTCCCGTGGGACGCCGACTCTGAGCGCCTGTTGCGTTCGGCGATGAACCGCCTCGGCCTCACCGGCAGGGGATGGGACCGGGTGCGCAGGGTGGCACGCACCATCGCCGACCTGGAGAGGGCCGAGGTGGTCAGCGGAGATCACGTCGCGGAAGCCATGGCCCTGCGGGGTGCGCCATGAGCACCGCCGTCACCCGCGACGATCGATTGACCGTGGCCTTCCTCGGCCTTCATCCAGATCGTGTTCGGGTCGTCGTGGAGCGATGCGGTGGGACCGCAGATGCGCTGGCGTCGATCCGTCGCGGAAGGGTCGACGGCGTCGATCCCCTGTCGGCGGTCCCTGCCGATGCCGCTCGGGCCGCGGTCCGGGCGGCAGGCTGCACCATTGTGATGCTGGGAGACCTCGACTATCCGCCCGCGCTGGCCTCCATCATCGATCCTCCCGATGTCCTGTTCGTCACTGGCTCGCTCCCGCGCTCTGCAGGGGTGGCGGTCGTGGGCACCCGCCGATGCACCAACTACGGCACCCGTATCGCCGCGGCGTACGGCCGAGCGATCGCGGAGGCGGGGTGGTCGCTGGTGTCGGGCCTGGCGCGTGGCATCGATGGCGCCGCGCATGAGGGCACCGTCGAGGCTGGAGGTGTCGGCGTCGCCGTGCTCGGATCCGGGTCCGACGTCGTCTACCCCCGAGAGCACGGCCCCTTGCGGGATCGGCTGCTGGATCTGGGAGGAGCGGTCATAACCGAGTACCCGCCGGGAACCCCGCCGAACGGGTGGCGGTTCCCCCCGCGCAATCGGATCATCTCGGGTCTGGCCGACGCGGTCGTGGTGGTCGAGGCGGCGACCACCGGTGGTGCGCTCGTCACCGCAGCGCGGGCCGCCGAGCAGGGCCGGGCCGTGTTCGCCGTGCCCGGTGACATCGACCGGGAGGCGTCCGCCGGGTGCAACCGGCTCATCCGCGACGGCGCGATACCGGTGTTCGATTCGACCGACCTGATCGAGGCGTTGGGGTTGGTCCTCGGCCCACCGGAGGAGCGCTCGGCGCCGGTGCCGTCGCCGGCGATCGAAGATGACGGGCCCGCGCTCGTCGGGCCCGGGGGAGCCACCGTCGATGACGTGGGACGTCGTCTCGGCATCACCGGGACGGCGCTCCTGGCGTTCCTCGGGCGTCTCGAACTGGATGGGACGATTCGCCGGGAAGGAGAGCTGATCTTCCCCGGTCGTTGACCGGGGCACGCCCGGCGGCAACGATGGAGCGGTGAGCCACGTACCGGAAATCCCCACATGGGCAGAATCGGAGACGGCCTCGTTCCTGGAACGCCTCGGAGCCGAGCGCGGTCTGTCGGTCAATACCACGGGGGCCTATGGACGTGACCTGGCTCAGTTCTTCGAGTTCTGTGATCGCATGGGTATCCGCTCCTTCATGAGCGTCGATCGTCACACCGTCCGGCGCTTTCAGGCACAGCTCGTTTCTCGCGGCTATGCCGCTGCCTCCATCGCGCGCAAGGCGTCGGCAATCCGTTCGTTCTTTGCCGATGCGGTGCGTCGGGTGCTCGTGCCGGCCGACCCGACAGTCGACCTTCCAACACGGCGGCATCCCTCGCGACTCCCCAAGTCGGTTCCGGCGAGAGCGCTGGGAGAGATGCTCGATTCGATCGACGGCGACACGCCAATCGACCTCCGCGATCGAGCGATCCTCGAGACCCTGTACGGCACCGGTCTCCGAGTGTCCGAGCTCGCCGGGCTCGAGGTGCACGATGTGGACGGCGTCGAGTTGGTGAGGGTGCTCGGGAAGGGTTCCAAGGAGAGGGTGGTCCCGCTCGCCGGCCAGGCGCGTCGCACCGTGGATCGATATCTCGCCGCCGGGCGTTCTGCGCTGGTCGCGGAAGGGTCCGCCGAACACCTGTGGCTGGGTGTTCGGGGTGGTCCCTTGGGCGCTCGCGGGGTCCGGCGTGTGGTCCGGTGGCGCCTCGGCACCTTCCCCCATGCCCTCCGGCACTCGTTCGCCACCCACCTCCTGGAGGGCGGCGCGGACCTGCGAACAGTGCAGGAACTCCTCGGGCACATTGAACTTGCCACTACCCAGACTTACACTGCCGTGTCCCGTCAACACCTCAAGGCGAGTTATGAGCGATCGCACCCGCGCGCCTGAGCCCTCGGACCTGGACGGGTATTGGCGCCGATTCAAGGAATCCGGTGATCAGGAAGCCCGCGAGGGGCTCATCCTGCACTTCTCGCCGTTGGTGAAGTTCGTCGCCGGCCGCGTCGGTGTCGGTCTGCCCCGCAACGTCGAGCAGGCCGATCTCATCTCCTACGGCATGTTCGGGCTGATCGACGCCATCGACAAGTTCGAACCAGAGCGCGGCTTCAAGTTCGAGACCTACGCCGTCAACCGTATCAAAGGGGCCATCCTCGACGAATTGCGGGCGCTCGACTGGGTGCCCCGGTCGGTGCGGTCGAGGGCGCGCGAAATCCAGAGGTCGCTCGACGAGCTCGAGCATCGCCTCAAGCGCAGCGCCACCGAAGATGAGCTCGCTGAGCACATGGGGGTTCCTCTCGAAACGCTGCAGAATCAACTGGGGGAGATCGCCGGACTCGGATTCGTCGCACTCGACGAACTGATCGATCCGAGCGAGCGGGGTTCGGCGACGATGGGCGAGCTGTTGTCGGACCCCCGCGGGATCGACCCCGGGTCGAGCTTCGAGCAGCAGGAGAATCGGTTCGTTCTCACCGACGCCATCAACCGGCTTCCGGAGCGGGAACGACTGGTGGTGACGCTCTACTACTACGAAGGGCTCACTCTGGCCGAGATCGGCGATGTGCTCGGTGTCACCGAGTCGCGGATTTGTCAGATCCACACCAAGTCGGTGATGTCGCTGCGCAACCGCATGCTGGAACCCGGCCAGAAGCCCGGGTAGAGGCGTGCCGCTACCTGCGAGGAGCTCTCAGCTTCCCGCTACTGGCTACCGGCAGAGAACCCCTGGCGGGATCTCGCGTTTCGCTCGCCACCTCACTCTTTGCCGTCTGTCGAATTGCCAATTGCCAATTGCGAATCGAAGCGACCCGGCAGCGGAAACGCTGCCGGGTCCCACTAGAGTCCTGCCTCAATCACACACGTCGGCCGCACCCTCCCGCGGTCGGGGCGCTGGTGCGCCTCGGGGAGGCTCAAAGGGTCGGCGGAGGCACAACCAAAGACAGTCGAGGAGGCACACGGTGGCATCCGTGACCATGAAGCAGCTGCTCGAAGCGGGGGTCCACTTCGGGCATCAGACGAGACGATGGGACCCGAAGATGCGCCCGTACATCTTCTCGGAGCGCAACGGGATCCACATCATCGACCTCCGCCAGACGCTCGAGGCGTCCCAGGCGGCGGCCAACTTCGTGAAGGATCTCGTCGCCCGGGGCGGCGTCGTGCTCTTCGTGGGCACGAAGAAGCAGGCGCAATCCGTGATCGAAGAGGCGGCGACGAAGGCGTCCATGCCGTTCGTCAACCAGCGCTGGCTGGGTGGCATGCTCACCAACTTCGCCACGATCCACAAGCGCATCCTGTACATGCGTGAGCTGGAGCGGATGGACGAGTCGGGCGAGATGAACGGACTACCCAAGAAGGAGCGCCTCCGCCTGCGGCGCGAACTCGGCAAGCTCATCGCCGTGCTCGGCGGCGTGCGAGATCTGCAGCGGGCGCCCGAAGCGGTGTTCATCGTCGACGTGAAGACCGAGCACATCGCGATTCTCGAGGCGAGTCGCCTCGAGATCCCGATCATCGCCGTGGTCGACACGAACTGCGATCCCGACAGGATCGATTACGTGATTCCGGGCAACGACGATGCGATTCGCGCCGCCCAGTTGATGGCCAACCTGATCGCCGAGGCGTGCATCGAGGGTGCAGAGATCGTCGCATCGAAAGCGAAAGACCGCAGGAGCGATGGTGAGAAGAATGAGTGAAATCACGGCACAGCAGGTCTCGGCGCTGCGTAAGGTCAGCGGCGCCGGGATGATGGACGCCAAGCGCGCACTCGAGGAATCCGGCGGCGACTTGGAGCGCGCCAAGGACATCCTTCGTGAGAAGGGCCTCGCCTCAGCGAAGAAGCGTTCGGGCCGGGCGACCGAGCAGGGATCGATCGGGTCCTATCTCCACATGCAGGCCGATCGCCCGGTCATCGGCGTGCTGGTGGAGCTGGCGTCGGAGACCGACTTCGTCGCCAAGAGCCCCGAGTTCCAGGCAGCTGCCAACGACATTGCGATGCATGTCGCCGCCACCAGGCCCCGGTGGATCCGCAGGGATGAGGTGCCGGCGGACGCCCTCGCCAAGGAGCGCGACCTCATCGCGGCCCAGGCGCGCAATGAGGGCAAGCCCGAGAAGGTGATCGAAAAGATCGTCGAGGGGAAGCTCAATTCCTTCTACGAGGACAACGTTCTCTACGACCAGGACTTCATCAACCCCGAGAAGTTCGAGGGCACGGTGGGTCAGATGGTGGAGGCGATGATCGCGCAGATGGGGGAGAACATCGGGGTGAACCGGATGGCGCGTATCGGCGTCGGCGAGGCAGAGTGATGGCGCGCCGGGTGGCCCTCAAGCTGTCCGGCGAGTCGTTTGCCGATCCGGTGACCGGCTACGGCATCGATCCCCAGACGGTCCATCGGTTGGCGATGGAGATCGCCTCGGTCCACGCCGAGGGACACCAGATCGGCATGGTGGTCGGAGGCGGCAACATCTTCCGGGGCTTGTCGTCGGCCGCGGCCGGCATGGATCGAGCCAACGCCGACTACATGGGAATGCTGGCAACGGTCATCAACGCACTGGCGCTTCGCGACGCGCTCGAATCGGTGGGGGTGCCCACGAGGGTGCAAACGGCTATCACGATCGCCCAGGTCGCCGAGCCGTACATCCGCCTCCGGGCAATCCGCCATCTCGAAAAGGGGCGGACGGTGGTCTTCGCAGGCGGAACCGGCAACCCGTACTTCACGACCGACACGACCGTCGCGCTGCGTGCCGCCGAGATCGGCGCGGATGCGGTTCTCAAGGCGACGAGAGTGGATGGTGTGTACGACGACGATCCGGAGAAGAACCCCAACGCCACGTTGATTCGCGAGATCGGGTACATGGAAGTGCTGGAGCGAGGTCTTCGGGTGATGGACAGCACCGCCATTACGATGTGCATGGACAACGACCTGCCGATCCGGGTCTTCAACATGACCGTTCCGGGCAATGTGGCCCGGGCCATCCGCGGTGAACCGATCGGGACCCTGGTTCGCTGAGGGGAGGTACATCGTGATCGACGAGCTCCTCGGTGAGGCCGAGGCCAGGATGCAGCAAGCCGTGGAGCATCTCCATGGCGAGTTCTCGACCGTCCGCACCGGGCGCGCCAACGCCGGGATCCTTCATCGGGTGATGGTCGATTACTACGGCGCGCCGACGCCGCTCCAGCAGCTGGCGTCGGTATCGGTACCGGAACCGCAGCTCCTCGTGATCCAGCCATACGACCGATCGTCACTCGGCACGATCGAGCGGGCGATCCAGCTGTCGTCGCTGGGCATGAATCCCTCCAACGATGGAACGGTGATCCGCCTGACCTTTCCCCCGCTCACCGAGGAACGGCGCCGCGAATTCATCAAGCTCGTGCGCCACATGGCTGAGGAATCTCGCATCTCGGTCCGTAATGTCCGCAGGCACAGCAAGAGTGACATCGAGTCGCTCGTGGGCGAGGTGTCCGAGGACGATGTGCGCAGAGGTGAAGCGACCCTCCAGGAGATGACGGATGGGTTCATCAAGAAGGTCGATGAGCTGCTCCAGCACAAAGAGACCGAGCTGCTTGAGGTCTGACCTCCGGGTCGAGGAGGCGGCGTGAGCGATAGGCCGGACGAGGAAGGTTTCCACCCGCATCCGGGTGATCCTTGGCATCCCGAGTGGACCGAGGAGTCCGTCCCCGAGGAGACCACCGCCGAGGCCTCCTTCGACGATCGGCCGCGCAAGACGCGGCGCGGCCTGTTCCGTCGCAAGCCCAAGGATACGCCGGAGTTCGAGGACGTTCTCGAAGGCGAATCCGCGGCAGTAGCCCCCGAACCCGCCGACGACGCATGGGCCAAGGTCTCCGAGACCGTCCTGGGGGATGATCAATCGTCCATCGCGGTGGATTCGCCCGGGGTCGAGGGTGCCGCCGACGACGACACCGTCGTCATCGCCTCCGTACCCGAGGCCGCCCCGACTCCGGCGTGGCTGTCCGACGTGCCCGCCGGGTTCCGTGAGGACTCCACCCCGGCGGTGGGCCTGCCCTCCTGGGAAGGGGATACGACGGTGGGTGCCGGTGCCGAGATCGGTGGTTTCGAGCCCGCCGGCAGGGTCGACGATGACGAGATGGCCGAAGGGTCGATGCGCGGCGAACAGGACCCATCGACCGCCGATCTACCGGTGGCCGAAGATCTCGAGGTGGCCCTCAAGGCGATCGGCGCGCTGGACGACGACGTCGACGTCGTGTCGGTCGGTGACCTCGACGATCAGCGCTCTCTCTTCGATGGGGCACAGGATGTCCCCCGGACACTCACCCCGCTCGACCCGAGTCCTGAGATCGCGGCAGCGGCGAGTGAGTATGGCGTCGCCGGCAAGGAGGCCTTCGAGGCTCTGCGCGACATCCACGACGAGGACCTCGGAGAGTGGGGGGCATTCGCAGAGGCCGATCCCGTCGCTCCGAGGAGGGCGGCAGAGCCGGACGTTGGTCTCGGGGACCTCCCAGGTCTGGAGTCTCTGCAGCCCGACGCCTTCGACGAATGGGTGGCCGAGGAGTCACCTCGGAGACGCGGGGTGTGGCCGTTCCGCCGCAGGCAGGGACGGGGAGAGGGCGACGAGATCCTCGACGAGCCCGCCGAGTGGGTCGGCGACGCAGCCCAGGTTCCCCGGGGGTGGTTCGCCGAGGTCGACGAGGACGCCGTCGTCCCGCCACCGGCGGATCTGCCGGAAACCGAGTGGCTCGAGCTCGAGCCGCCCTCACATCCCGAATCGGCTCTGCCACTCGCGACCGAGCCCGGAGGCTGGGAGGTTCCCACAGGCGCAGGACGCGTGCCGCCGCCCACGGATGGCTTCGATTCAGGCGACGCGCTGGAGGCCGATGACGTCGGAGTGCCCGATGAGCCGACCACCCCCTCGAAGCATTCCGCCCCGATCACCGATGACTCTCGGGAGCTCTCGGTGGAATTCGACCACGGGTACGGGTTTGATGCCTTGCCCGAGATCGGCGAGCCGCTCTCCGCTTACGACACCGCCGGCGGGTCGGAGCCCGACGATGCCATGTTCCGCCCTCCAGGTGAGCGCCGGCCGCCGAGACGCCCCGAGCCGCCGGTCGGGGACCTCGACGACGCTGAGGACGAAGGTGCGATCGGTTACGAAGAGCAGTGGGTGACCGGCCCGATCGATCTGGGTGAGGGGTACGACGCCGATGGCACCGTCGAACTGCCATCGGCGTATGCATCGGTCGACGACATCACCGAGCAGGTCTACACGACCTCGGCGACGATGGAGCATCGCGGGTTTGCCGAGGAGCTCGTCCGGGCGGGCGAAGAGGACACCGAGTGGCAGGCGATCAGCGCGGCGATGCCCGGTGTCGGCACCGGTGTGGTCGGGTTCGACGACGTCGCCGATCTCGGCGACGACGAGGACGTGTACGAGGCGCCCGCCCGCTCCGAGTTGGGCACCAGGGCGATCACCGGGATCGTGCTCATCGGGTTCCTCATCGGGTCCGTCTGGGTGGGCGGAGCGGCGGCGGCGGTCTTCATCGGTTTGCTGGTCGTGCTCGGACTCGGGGAGTTCTACGGCACCCTGCGGCGCCGTGGCTTCCGTCCTCTGTCCCTGTTCGGTTACCTGGGAAGCGTCGGCTTGTTCGCCGCCACGTGGTTCCACGGGCCGATCGCCATCCCGGCGGCTGCCGGCCTCACCGCGATCATGGTGTTCTTCGTGTACTCATTCGCCCCGATGCGCCGCGAAGCCCTCGCCAACGGCGGCCTGACACTGCTCGGCGTGGTGTGGGTCGTCGGAACCGCGGCGTTCGCCGTGCCGATTCTGCGTGCCGAGCACTACAAGGTGTTGGTTCTTGCCATCGTGGTGACCACCGCGGCGATGGACATCGGGGCGTACTCCGCCGGGCGGACCTGGGGCCGGCGGGCGCTGGCACCGATCCTCTCGCCGAACAAGTCCGTCGAGGGCCTCATCGGTGGTGTCGTCGCCTGCATGGCGGCAGCGGCGGCGTTCGGACGATTCGTCGAGCCCTTCGACCTCACGTCGGGGATCGCACTCGGGGTCGTGATCTGTTTCGCCGCACCCGTTGGAGACCTGGCCGAGTCGATGCTCAAGCGGAGTCTCGGCGTCAAAGACATGGGCGCCGTCTTGCCGGGGCACGGCGGGATCCTCGATCGCGTCGACGCATTCCTGTTCGTGCTGCCTGCGGCCTGGGTGCTGTTGCAGACCATCGGGCTGCTCGGGTGAGACCGGTCGTCATCCTTGGGGCGACCGGGTCGATCGGTCGCCAGGCATTGAGCGTCGCAGATCATCTCGGCGTCGAAGTGCTTGCCGTCGGAGCCCGTCGGGGGTCGGACGGACTGTTGGCGATCGCCGGCGAGTTCCCCGATGCCCGGGTCGGGGTTGCCGCACCGACCCGAGTCGAGCAAGAACGCTTCACCGACCTGTGCGGCGCCCGCGCCTCCTTCGGGCCTGATGCCATGACTGAGTTCGCGGCGTTTCCGGGCGTCACCGTCGTCAACGGAATCGTCGGGTTTGCCGGTCTCGCTGCTTCGATCGCTGCGCTCGACGCCGGCAATCGGCTCGGATTGGCCAACAAGGAGAGCCTGGTCGCAGGAGGCGATGTCGTCTCCACCGCGCTCCGTCGCGGAACCGGTGAGCTGATTCCGATCGACTCCGAGCACAGTGCCCTGTTCCAATGCATGCTCGGCGAGGATCCTTCCTCGGTGCGCCGCATGGTGCTTCCTGCGTCGGGTGGGCCGTTTCGCGGGATGACGGCGGCGGACCTCGAGTCGGTCACCGTCGATCAGGCGCTCGCCCATCCCACCTGGAGGATGGAGCCGCGGATCACCATCGACTCGGCCACACTCATGAACAAGGGCTTCGAGGTGATCGAGGCCCACCACCTGTTCGGCTTGGGCTACGACGCCATCGACGTCGTCGTCCACCCCCAAAGCCTCGTCCACGGCATCGTCGAATTCATCGACGGGAGCCTCAAGGTCCACATGGGTGAGCCGGACATGCGGATCCCCATCCAGTATGCGCTCACCCATCCCGAGCGGGCGGCCGGCGTCGCCGCGCCGTTCTCGTTCGCCGACAAGGCGCTCACCTTCGAGGCGCCGGATCTGGTGGCGTTTCCGTGCCTGGGTCTGGCGTACCAGGCGGGGAGGGCCGGAGGGTCTGCCCCTGCTGCCCTCAATGCCGCCGACGAGATCGCGGTTCGGGCATTTCTCGACGGGCGCATCGGTTTCCGCTCGATCGCGGCAGTGATCGAGCGAACCGTCTCCGACCTCGGGGTGTATCCCGTGACCACCACCGACGACGTCGTCGCCGTGGATCGGGAGGCGAGGGCGGTCGCCTCCGGCCACCTCGGGGGTGCATGTTGAGTCGGATTGGCCGGTAGCGTGATGCCTCCCCCAGAAAGTCGGACGGCGTGACCGGCGGACTCATCGTTCTCTTCGGAATCATCGCCATGGTCATGGTCCACGAGGGCGGGCACTTCGTCGCGGCCAAGGCCGTCGGCATGAAGGCGACCGAGTTCTTCTTCGGCTTCGGCCCCAAGTTGTGGTCGACCAAGCGCGGCGAGACCGAATACGGGATCAAGGCGATCCCGCTGGGTGGGTACGTCCGGATCGTCGGGATGAATCCGTACGAGGAGGTCGATCCTGCAGATCTGGGTCGCACCTATCGCGAGCGGCCGTTCTGGCAGAAGACGATCGTGGTCCTCGCCGGAGTGGCCAGCCACTTCGTGGTCGCGTTTCTGCTCTTCTTCGCGGTGTCGACGGTGGTGGGCACCAGCGTCGCATCCACGACGGTCGCAGACGTCCAGGCGACGCTCGACGATGGCTCACCGACGCCGGCCGCACAGGCAGGTGTCGTCGCCGGTGACACCATTCTGTCGCTCGATGGAGTGGCGGTCGACGGCTGGGGGAACCTCGTGGATGAGATCTCCGCTCGACCCGGCGAGTCCGTGGATCTCGTGGTGGATCGCGCCGGAACGACGATCACGCTGAACGTGGACCTGGCGACCGTGCCGGAGGGCGACGGGGGCACCCGCGGGTATCTCGGTGTCACGTCTCAACGCCACACCGAACGGGTGGGCCCCATCACCGGTGTCGGGCGAGCCGGTTCCCAACTGGGCAGTGCCACGGTCGGGTCGGTCTCCGGGTTGTGGCAGATGGTGTCGAACTTCGGCAACCTCGTTGCGGCAACCGTCACCGGTGACACGGAACGCATCGGGCAGAGCCGTCCGGCGAGTCCGATCGGCCTCATCCGCATCGGTGCGGAGACCCAGGATCTCGGGATCTCGTTCACCCTGGAACTGGTGGCATTGGTCAACGTCTTCGTCGGCATCTTCAATGTGATCCCGGTGTATCCCCTCGACGGAGGCCACTTTGCCGTCGCGCTCTACGAGAAGGTTCGCGGCCGTGAGGCCGACGTTCGCAAGCTCGCCCCGATCGCAGCGGCCGTCGTGCTCTTCATGGTGCTCCTCGGAGTGCTCGCCATCTACCTCGACATCGCTGACCCGTTGAGCCTGAGATGATCGAACGGCGGGTTTCGCGCGGGCTCATGGTGGGGTCGGTCCCGGTCGGCGGCGGGGCTCCGATCAGCGTCCAGTCGATGACCACCACCAAGACCTCCGACGTCGACGGGACGCTCGCCCAGGTGTATGCCCTCAAAGGGGCCGGAGCCGACATCGTTCGCATCACCTGCAACGACGTCGCGGCCGCACAGGGCCTTGCCGAGATCGTGCCCAGGTCTCCCGTGCCGATCATCGCCGACGTCCACTTTCAGTACCGGCTCGCTCTCGCCGCGCTCGAGGCGGGGGTCCACGGGCTGCGTCTCAACCCGGGCAACATCCGCGACCCGGAGCACATCAAGGCGGTCGCCCGCGCCGCCGCCGACCGAGGGGTGTCGATCCGCGTCGGGGTCAACGCCGGGTCGCTCGACAAGGACCTGCTCGATCGGTTCGGCGGGCCGGTGCCCGAGGCGTTGGTCGAGTCGGCACTCAAGGAGATCCGGCACCTCGACGACGTCGACTTCCACGACATCAAGGTGTCGGTCAAGCACAGCCACGTGCCGTCGATGATCGAGTCATATCGGCTCCTGGCGACGCGGATCCCGTACCCGCTCCACCTCGGAGTCACCGAGGCGGGACCACCCCCGGCGGGCCTCATCAAATCCGTCGCGGGGATCGCGACCTTGCTCATGGAGGGGATCGGCGACACGATCCGGTTCTCGCTCACGGCCGATCCGGTGGAGGAGGCCGATGCCGGCCGCCGGCTCCTCGAGCAACTCGGCTTTAGAGAGCGGGTCGGGCTCGATCTGATCGCGTGCCCGTCGTGT
Source organism: Acidimicrobiia bacterium (assembly GCA_035286665.1). Lineage (GTDB taxonomy): Bacteria > Actinomycetota > Acidimicrobiia > Spongiisociales > UBA11373 > RBG-16-68-21. The sequence continues at coordinate 11,220 of DATECY010000087.1, read as the reverse complement.
GGACGCGCCGAAATCGACGTGGTCGCGATCGCCGCCGAAGCCCAGCGCCGGCTCGAGGCGGAGAAGCTTCCGATTCAGGTGGCCGTGATGGGTTGTGTGGTGAACGGTCCGGGCGAGGCACGCGAGGCGGACATCGGGATCGCCGCCGGCCGGGGACGCGGGCATCTGTTCATCAAGGGAAACGTGGTGCGGGTCGTGCCCGAGGCCGAGATGGTCGATGCGCTCGTCGACGAGGCCCGTCGGCTCGTCGCCGAAGGCGTCGAGGCGAGGCTGGCCGCCGCCGACGGCGTCGCCGAACGGCTCGCCGCCGCGACCGCATCGGAGCTGCTCGCCGTCCAGGGTGATGTCAACCAGGCGAAGGAACGCCGGGCCCGGGTGGCGGAGGTGGCGCGAGGGGAGTAGGAGGAGTCGGCTTGAGAGGGTGCGCCTACCCCTCTTTCCAACGGACCCCGTGTTCGAGGTATGCCATGCGCAGAATGGCGGCGGCACCGCCGCCGATGAATTCCTCGACCAGCTGCAGGAATGCCCCGGCGTACTCGGGTCCGTGGATCGCGGTGGTGGGGTCGCGCACCCACTCGTGGGCCAGTTCATGGAGGATGGTCGGCACCGTTCTCGCAGCACGAGGGATGCGAATCTCCCCACCGACGCTCCCGGCGCTGCGGCGCCCCCTCCCGTCACCCACCCGGATGCGCTTGCGGGACCCGGTGCGGCTTCTCCACCAGGCAGATCTGACCACCTCGTCGACGAATGCCTGGACCTCGTCGACCGAACCCATCGACTTCGCCTTGAGCCGGTCGTCGAGTGCCCAATGGGCGCGGTAGACGCGGATGCGCTGATTGTCCCGGGGTCGGGTGGTCCGTTTCGGGCTCACCAAGCCCGTCGCTCTGCGCTGATGGGACACGTCATGACGGCAGGTCACGCTAGCGGCGACCGGCCCTCAACTAACCTCCGCACCCTCATGCGTTGGTCTCGTGCCTACATCCCCACTCTCCGCGACGACCCTGCCGACGCCGAGGCGGCCAACCATCGCCTGCTGGTTCGCGGCGGGTTCATGCGCAGGCTCATGGCGGGCTCGTGGTCGCTGCTCCCCCTCGGCAAGCGGGTGGTCGACAAGGTCGAAGCGATCATCCGCGAGGAGATGAACCGCATCGGGGGCCAGGAGATGCTGCTGCCGGTGGTGCACCCCGGTGAGGTGTGGAAGCAGACCGGCCGGTGGGACGACGTCGAGGGCATCCTCGTCAAGTTCAAGGATCGCAAGGAGACCGACCTGCTCCTGGCGATGACCCACGAGGAGATCTTCACGCTCATCGCCACCGAGCTGTCCTCCTACCGCCAACTCCCGCAGCTCTGGTATCACCTCCAGACCAAGTTCCGGGACGAGCCTCGCCCCAAGGGCGGCCTGCTGCGTGTCCGCGAGTTCACGATGAAGGACTCCTACTCCTTCGACGTCGATCCCGCCGGGCTCGACGTCCAGTTCGAGGCCCATCGCCGGGCGTACGCGACCATCTTCCGCCGCCTCGGGATGGAGGCCATCGCCGTCCAGGCCTCGTCGGGGACGATGGGGGGCCGGGAGTCGGTGGAGTTCATGGTGGAGAGCCCGGCCGGCGAAGACGACATCGTGGTGTGCCCCCACTGCGGGTATGCCGCCAACACCGAGCGGGCGACCTCGGCCGTGGCGCCTGTTGCCGACGATCCGTGGCTCGGTGAGCCCGAAGGGTTTGACACCCCCGGAATCCGCACGATCGCCGCATTGGCCGACGCGTTCGATTTCGCGTCGGCCGAGCGTCAGATCAAGACGCTGGCCTACATGGTCGCCGACGACCTCGCGCTCATACTGCTGCGCGGCGACCATGAGCTGATGGAGCAGAAGCTCGTCGATGCTCTCGGCACGTTCGACATCCGCCCCGCCGACGACGAAGAGATCGTGGCCGCCCTGGGAGCGCACCCGGGGAGCCTGGGGGCGGTCGGGGTGAGCGGCATTCGGATCGTCGGCGACCCGGCTCTGGCGGGCAGGTCGAACATGGTGACCGGGGCCAACGCCGATGACCGCCACCTTCGCGGCGTCGAGGTGGCCAGGGACATCCCGTTGGTGGAGTGGGTCGACCTGCGTCTGATCCGGCCCGGCGACCCCTGCGTCGAGTGCGGCAATCCGGTGGAAGTGCGGCGATCGATCGAAGTGGGGCACATCTTCAAACTGGGCACGAAGTACGCCGACGCGCTCGGCGCCAAGGTCACCGACGAGGTCGGTGCGGAGCACACCGTGTGGATGGGATCCTATGGGATCGGCGTCGGCCGCAATGTCGCCGCCGTCGTGGAGTCCCATTTCGACGACAAGGGGATCATCTGGCCGGTGAACGTCGCCCCCTATGAAGCGGTCGTGACGGTCGTGAAGATGGGCGACGCGGCCTCCGTCGCCGCTGCCGACGAGATCTATGAGGGGCTGCTCGATGCCGGCGTCGACACGATCATCGACGACCGCGACGAGAGGCCCGGCGTGAAGTTCGCCGACGCCGAGCTGGTCGGCATTCCCTACCGGGTGACCGTGGGCCCCAAGGGCGTCGGCGCAGGTACCGCCGAGATCACTCGACGGGCCGGCGGCTCCACCGAGGTGGTTCCGCTCGCCGACGTCGTCGCCCGGGTGGCCGCAATGGTCGTCGCAGAGCGGTTCTGAGGAGGCCCGGCACCTGCTTCGAGTCCATTTCGGGTGTGCGCGAGCCCCTGAGGACGCTCCGCCGGAAGGATTTCGCAGGGCGATATACTTTGTCGTCAATCGAGTGGACGCTTTTGAAGTGGGCGCCCCGCCCACTTCTCTCTATGAGGAGTGCAGATGGGAGACGGCGATGGGCTGCTCTGGGAGCTCCTGGGGCGGTATCTCGAGGCGGAGGGCGTAGAGCTCGACGACCTCGCCGTGCGCGGCAGCGGTGCCGGGCGGGTCCTGCGCGTCACCGTCGATGCGGCGGGGGGCGTTTCGGTGGATCGGATCGCCGATCTCGCCCGCGGCATGTCGCGGCTCCTCGACGAGGTCGAAGGCGTCGATGGCCCGTACACTCTCGAGGTCTCCTCACCCGGCCTCGAGCGGGCCCTCCACCGACCGGAGCAGTACCGCAAGTCGGTGGGCCGCGAGGTCCTCGTGAAGACCCGCATCGCCATCGAAGGCACCCAGAGCCACCGCGGGGTTCTCACCGAGGTCACCGAAGGGCAGGTCGCCGTCCTCGTCGACGGAACCGACCGCCACATCCCCTTGTCCGACGTCGCCCAGGCGCGCACGATCTTCCGCTGGGAGAAGGCAGCCAAGCCCGGAAAGCGAGCTGTCCGATGAACGAATCCTTCATGGAGGAACTGGAGCTCCTCGAGCGCGAGAAGGGCGTCCCCAAGGCGATGATCCTCGACGCCCTCGCCAACGCGTTGGTGTCCGCCTACAAGCGCAGCCCCGGCGCGGCCGAGGAAGCCCGGGTCACCATCGATCAGGACACCGGTGAGATCAAGGTGTACGGCCAGGAACTCGACGAGGACGGCAACGTCGTTCGCGAGTGGGAGGACACCCCCGACGACTTCGGGCGGATCGGGGCACAGACCGCCAAGCAGGTCATCCTCCAGCGGCTTCGCGACGCCAAGCGCGCCCAGGTGTTCGACACCTACGAGGGGCGCGAGGGCGATCTCGTCACCGGCATCGTGCAGCAGTCCGACCACCGCGTCGTCATCCTCGACCTCGGCAATGCCGAGGCGGTGATGCCCGCCGGCGAGCGCATCGCCTATGAGCGACTCGAGCGCGGCGCACGGGTGAAGGCGCTCATCCTCGAGGTGCGCGGCGAGGCCAAGGGCCCCCAGATCGTCGTGAGCCGCAGCCATCCCGATTTCATCCGTCGTCTGTTCGAGCTCGAGGTTCCCGAACTGGTCGAAGGGATCATCGAGATCAGGGCGATCGCCCGCGATGCCGGCCATAGAACCAAGATCGCCGTCCGCTCCAACGACCCCAACGTCGACCCGGTGGGGGCGTGCGTCGGCAGCCGGGGCTCGCGTGTGCGCCAGGTGGTCAATGAGTTGCGCGGCGAGAAGGTCGACATCGTCGAATGGCGTGACGACATCCGCCAGTTCATCGCCGAGGCGCTGAGCCCGGCCAAGGTGCGCCAGGTGATCCTCGACGACGCCACGATGGAGGCGATCGTCGTGGTCCCCGATCATCAGCTGTCCCTCGCCATCGGCAAGGAGGGTCAGAACGCTCGGCTCGCCGCGCGATTGAGCGGCTACCGCATCGACATCCGCTCGGAGACAGAACAGGCGGGAGGCATGGCCGAGGCTTCGCTCGATGCGCCTGCGGCAGCGACCTCCGACGTGGCCTCTGCCGCGACCGCGGAAGCCGCCGCCGGCGTCGAGGGTGTCGCCGAAGAGGCGGCCGATGACACGGCGGCGCCCGAGGCCGCCGAGTCCGAAGAGACTCCTGAGGCTTCTCTTGAGGAGCCCCCGCCGGGGGCGTGACCCCTGCGTGGCACAATGAAGACCGTTCACGGAGGCTGACCATGCGCGTCTACGAACTCGCCCGAGACCTCGGCAAGGAATCCAAGGACGTGCTGGCGCGTGTCCAGGAGCTGGGGATCGACGTCAAGACGGCCTCCTCGGGCCTCTCCGATGACGACGCCGCGCTCGTGCGGCTCTCCTACGACGAGGAGAAGGCAGCGGCCGCCGCCGCCGCACCCGCCGCCGCGACCAAGACGCCGGCCGCCGCCGTGGGGGCGGTCGTCGAGGTCGAGGTCGAGTCCGAGGCCGAGGAGGAGTTGGAGGATGAGGATGACGAGTCTGGGGCCGATGGTGACTCGAAGCAGCATGCGGCCAAGGCGGGCAAACGCAAGGGTCGGATGCCCGGCACCGAAGGGCCCCAACCGAAGCGCCCGATCACCGTTCGCGCCGGCATCACCGTCGCCGAGTTCTCCGAACTGACCCGCCGTCCCGTGGGAATCGTGGTGCGCGAGTTGATCACCCGCGGCAAGATGGCCGGCGCCACCCAGCCGATCCCGGTCGAGTTGCTCACGGTGATCGGCGAGTCACTCGGCTACGACGTGACCGTCGAATCCGCGGCAGCCGAGGTGGTCGAAGAGGCTGCCCCGATGGTTCGCCCCAAGAAGGACCATCACGACGTGGTCGGGGACATGAAGCCGCGCCCACCGGTGGTGACGGTGATGGGTCACGTCGACCACGGAAAGACGCTGCTCCTCGACAAGATTCGCCATGCGAACGTCGTTGCGGGGGAGGCGGGCGGGATCACGCAGCACATCGGCGCCTACCAGACGAGCGTCGGTGACCGAAAGATCACCTTCATCGACACGCCGGGCCACGAGGCCTTCACCACTCTGCGGGCGCGTGGTGCCGAGGTCACCGACATCGTGGTGCTGGTCGTGGCCGGTGACGACGGTGTGATGCCCCAGACCGTCGAGGCGATCAACCATGCCAAGGCCGCCAAGGTTCCGATCGTGGTGGCGATCAACAAGATGGACCTCCCCGGGGCGAACCCCGCCAACGTCCGTGCCCAGCTCACCGAATACGGTCTCCTCGTCGAGCAACTGGGCGGCGACGTCGTGAGCGCCGAAGTGTCCGCGAGCACCGGCGCCGGCATCGACCACCTGCTCGAGTACATCGACCTCATCGCCGAGCTCGAGGAGTTCTCCGCCAACCCCGACGTGCCCGCTTCGGGGACCGTGATCGAGGGCCAGCTGGAGAAGGGCCGCGGCCCCCTCGGCACGGTGATCGTCCAGCGGGGAACCCTCCGCAAGGGCGATGCTCTCGTGGCCGGGACCGTGGCGGGTCGGGTCCGGGCGATGTTCGACGAAAACGGCAGCCAGATCGACGAGGCGCCTCCGAGCTCGCCGGTCCTGGTCATGGGCTGGGACGACGTCCCGCTCGCCGGCGACTACTTCGAGGTCGTCGAGGACGACCGCGCGGCCCGCTCGATGGCGTCCGACCGGGTGACGGCGATCCGAAACGAGGAGCTCACCGTTCCCAGCGCAGCGGAACGCCTCACCCAACTGCTCGACGATCTGCGCACCGCAGACGATGCCGAGTTGGTGCTCATCGTCAAGGCGGACGCCCACGGTTCCCTCGAGGCGATCCGCGAGGCCGTCGGCAAGATCGGGCGCGAGGGCGGCAGCATCACCATCGCCCACACTGCGGTCGGTGGCATCACCGAGAACGACGTGCTGCTCGCCACCGCCACCAACGCGGTGATCTTCGGATTCAACGTCCGGCCCGATGCCAAGACGCGCAAGGCCGCCGAAGAAGCCGGGATCGAGATCCGTACCTACCGGATCATCTACGAGTTGCTCGACGACATCGAGGCGATGCTGGTGGGTCGTCTCGCCCCGACCGAGGTGGAGCGGGTGCTGGGGAGTGCCGAAGTCAGGGCCACCTTCCGGGCGCCGCGCTTCGGCCTGATCGCGGGTTGCATGGTCACCGAGGGTGAGATCGCCCGCGGCTCTCGTGTGCGGCTCATCCGCGACGGCATCGTCGTGCACGAGGGCACGATCGGGTCCCTGCGCCGGTTCAAGGACGACGTGCGCTCGGTCGCTTCCGGGTTCGAGTGCGGTATCGGCCTCGACGGGTTCCGGGACATCAAGGACGGTGACGTGATCGAGGCGTATGAGGTGCGCGAGGTCGCGAGGACGTAGGGGTTAGGGATTAGGGATTAGGGATTAGGGATTAGGTCAGCACTCCTAACTCCTAACTCCTAACTCCTGACTCCTAACTCCTAACCCTCCCGATACCCTTTCCTCATGCACGCCGCCGCTCTTCGGCTCGAACTGCGCATTCCGGATGCGCGATCGCTCAAGGCGAAGCGTTCTGTGCTTCGGCCGGTCCTGCGGCGGCTCCGAGAGCGTGACCTCTCGGTGGCCGAGGTCGACCATCAGGACGACTGGCAGCGTGCCACCGTCGGCGTCGCCGTGGTTGCGCCACAGCGCGGCCGTCTCGATGAAATCGTCGACGGGTTGCAGAGGATGATGCTGGAGGACTCGACCGTGGAACTGATCGAGATGGGTGTGTCCTATCTGGAGGAGCCATGAGCAAGAGCGCCTTCCTACGCCGAGTGAACGAGCAACTCCACAAGGTGATCGCCGAAGAGGTCGCCCGCCTCAAAGACCCCGGTCTCGGATTCGTCACGATCACCGATGTCGACACCTCCCCGGACCTTCGCAACGCCCGGGTCTACTATTCCGTGCTCGGCGACGCAGAAGAGCGGGAGTCGACTGCCGCGGCCCTGGCCAGGGCGTCGACACGGATCCGGGCGGCGACGGGTGGCCGGGTACGGCTGAAGTACCTGCCGAAAATCGATTTCGAGTTCGACGGGTCCGTCGACCGCGGGATCAGGATGGACCAACTCCTTCGAGACCTGGGCGGCGAACATGAGACCGATGATCGAGGCACCACTCCGCCGAGCGACTGATGCGATCGCGTCGGCGTCGTCGCTGGCGATCTCCTGTCACGTCTCACCCGACGGCGACGCTCTCGGCTCCGCCCTGGCGCTCGGCTACGCGGCACGCGCCGCCGGCAAGGACGTCGTCGTGTCCTTCGGTGGCCCCTTCGTCGTGCCGCAGTCGCTGGCGTTTCTCGACACCAGCCTGCTCGTCCCCGTTGCTCGATTCCCCGCGGAACCGGAGCTGATGGTGGTGTTCGACGTCGGCTCGGCCGACCGGCTCGGTGAGCTCAGGGCCGCCGCCGAGAAGGCGGGAACTCTCGTGGTCGTCGACCACCACGCGACCAATGACGGCTTTGGTGACATAGCCGTCATCGACCCCCAGGCGGCGGCGTCGGCACAGCTGTGCACCTACCTGATCGAAGCGCTCGGGTGGCAGATCGATGAGACCATCGCCACCTGCCTGCTCACCGGGATCGTCACCGACACCGGACGCTTCCAGTACTCGGCCACCGACGGGGAGGTGATGCGGGTGGCGGCCCGACTCCTCGACGCCGGCGTTCGCCCCGAGGTGATCGGACAGGCGGTCTACGAGTCCGTGCCGTTCGGGTACCTGATGGCATCGGCTGCCGTCCTCGGGCGGGCGACCCTCGAGGAGGATCTGTCCCTGGTGTGGTCGTACGTGACCCACGCCGATCTCAAGTCGGCAGCGGTCACCTATGAGGACCTCGACGGGCTCATCGACGACCTGAGGATTGCCAGGGAGGCCGGCACGGCCGCGCTGCTCAAGGAGGTGGACGGGGGGTGGCGGGTGAGCATGCGTTCGCGCGGCACCGCCGACGTGGGTGCCGTCGCCGCGGCTCACGGTGGGGGCGGGCATCACAACGCCGCAGGGTTCACGGCCAAGGGAACGGTCGATGAGGTGATCGAGTCGATCAGGGCAGGGCTTCGTGGCTGACGGTTTTCTTCTCGTCGACAAGCCGAAGGGGTGGACCTCCCACGACGTCGTGGCGAAGAGCCGCACCCTCCTGGCGCAGTCCCGGATCGGCCACGCCGGCACACTCGACCCGATGGCCACCGGCCTGCTCGTGCTCGGGGTGGGCCGGGCCACCCGCCTGCTCCGTTTCGTTCAGGAGGGGACCAAGGTCTACGAGGCGACCGCGCTCTTCGGGGTGTCGACCGACACGCTGGATGCCGATGGGGCGATTCTCTCCCGGGAACCGATGGAGGTCGGCCGTGAGGAGGTCGCCGCCGCGGTCCGGAGATTCGTCGGCACGATCATGCAGGTGCCACCCATGGTTTCTGCCAAGCGGGTCGAAGGTCGTCGTCTGTACGACCTGGCCCGCCAGGGGATCGAGATCGAGCGCCAGGCAGTTGCGGTCGTGATCGAGGCCATCGAGGTGCTCGAGGTGAGCCCCGGACCGTACCCGGAGGTGGAGTTCCGGGTGCGCTGCGGCTCGGGTACCTACATCCGCACCCTCGCCGACGACATCGCTTCTGCGCTCGGCGGCAGGGCTCATCTCGTTGCGCTGCGGCGCACCGCGATCGGCGTCCACACCGTCGACCGGGCACACTCGTTCGACGAGATCGCCTCGATGAGGGAGGCGCTGCTCATCTCGGCATCCGAGGGCCTCGGCGACCTTCCGGCGACGGTCGTGAGCGACGAGACCGCCAAGGGCATCGGCCACGGGGCGGTGTTCCCGGCGGCGTCGCTGGGCATCACCGCCGCCGGTGCGGTGCGAGTGGTCGGGAGCTCGGGCGACCTGCTCGCCGTGTATCGATCGGACGGCAGACGCGCCGCCCCCGAGGTGGTGTTGTCATGAGGATCCTGCGCGGTCACCCCTCCGAGTGGGATCCGGGTGCGGCCCGCAACGCCCTTGCCGTCGGTGTGTTCGACGGGATCCACGTCGGTCACCGCCACGTGCTCGCCGCACTGCGCGGCCGGGCCGCAGACCTGGGCATCGCGTCGGGTGTCGTCACCTTCGATCCACACCCGCTCTCGGTGGTCGCCCCCGACCGGGTCCCGCTCATGCTCACCACCATCGAGCAACGCCTCGAGTTGATCGATGGGCTCGGGATCGATCTGGTCGCCGTCGTGGACTTCGACGGCGAGCTGCGAGCGTGGAGCCCGGCGACCTTCGTCACCCGTGTCCTCGCCGGAACCCTCCACGCCGGCGTCGTGGTCGTGGGGGAAGACTTCCGCTTCGGCAAGGACCGCACCGGCCACGTCGGGTTGCTGCGGGAACTGGGCAGCGGGCTCGAGTTCGAGACCGAGGTCGTGCCGCTCGTCGGTGGCGACCAGCCGATGTCGTCCACGCGGATCAGGGAGATGATCGCTGCCGGCGACGTGGCCGGGGCCGCGGTGGCGCTGGCTCGGCCGCACGAGGTGCGGGGGATCGTGGTGCCCGGTGACGGGCGGGGAAGGACCATCGGGATCCCCACGGCCAATGTCGCCACGGCCGAGGGGATCGCCGTCCCGAGGCGGGGCGTGTACGCGGTCCGATGTGGTCGGTCGGGCGAAGAGTCGATCCCAGGGGTGGCGAACGTCGGGGTACGCCCCACCTTCGGCGGGCTCGTCGAGATGGTCGAGGCCCATCTGTTCGGCTTCGACGAGGACCTGTACGGATCCGAGCTGCGGGTGCGCTTCATCGGCCGAATCCGTGACGAGCAGAAGTTCGCCGGGGTGGAGGAATTGGTGGAGCAGATCGGGCGCGACATCGAGGTGGCCAGGAGCATGCTCGGCTAGGAGTCGCCCGCTGTTCGTCGCGCATTGCGAATCGCGCATTGCGAATCGCGCCCCTGTCAAGCCCTTCTCATCGCGGTCGCCATGCCCCACGGTGCGCCCATGCCACTGCTTCTCATCTCCTCGTTGTGGTTCGGGGGTCTCGGGCTCGCCGCCGGTGACGAACCGGTCCTCGATGGCCGGCCGGAGGCGACCCCGGTTGCCCCGGCGGAGCCCGGACCTGCCCCGGCGGCCCCGGCGGCCCTGGCCGTCGCAGCTGCCGTCGCCGCCGCGGTGGCCCTTGCTCGCAGAGATCCGGGTGCCGCCCTCGGGCTCGAGCCTCCCCACGACGCGGTCGTCGTGTTCGTGCCCGGCCACGGCCAGGGCGAAGCGTCGGCTGCGTTTGGGAACCTCATCGACATGATGGGCCTTGATCCCGACGACGCCAGGTACTTCGACTATCGGTGGGTCACCGGCCAGGCCGACCCGGTGGAGGCATCGGAGCATGCCGGCATCGACGACAGCGTCCGCGGGCTCAACGCCTACCTGGGGGCCGTCTCGGGGGAAGGACGGCCGGTGTGGCTGGTCGGCTTCAGCAAGGGTGGTGCGACGGTGGCGGACCTGATCGGTGCGTGGGATGACGGGGCCTTTGGCCCCGCAGGGGTCGTGGAGGGGGCGTTTCTTCTCGACCCGCCGATCGCTGCGGGCGCCCAGGGTTGGCTGCAGAGCCTGGGTCGGGCGTACGGGCCGATTCCCGACGACGGCGGCTACGACCCGGTGCAGTGCGGGTTCCTGTGGTGGGGCTGCCACGACGAACGGGCGCACCTCGGTGAGGCGTCCGGCATCGACGTGGTGGTGGTGAGGAACCCCAAGGCGGGGATCACCAGCTTCGGCGACCATCCTGACGGGCTCAGGGTGCTGAACGCCCCCGACGGCGGGCCCGGGTTCTGGGAGCAGGCGTGGCGCGATCCGCTCGGGCTCCCCGGCCGGGTGGCGGCCGCCCACGACGGGGTGCTCGACGATCCGGCTGTGGCCCAATGCCTGGTCGCCGAGATGTGGGATCCGGGCTCGTGCGGCCTCGACCCCGCCGGACCCCCGA